>NZ_JBJHAE010000030.1:0-34680 GCF_054050895.1 Blastococcus sp. SYSU DS0669
GCGAGGACGCCGAGGAGCGGGCGCTGTTCGTGCGTGACATCGCCTCGGGGATGGCGTTCATCAACGGGATGACCGCCAGCTACCCCGAGCTGCCCTTCGGCGGGATCAAGCAGAGCGGCTACGGCCGAGAGCTCACCGAGCTGGGCATGCGGGAGTTCATGAACGCCAAGACCGTGTGGATCGGCGGGCCCAGCAGCCAGCAGGCCAAGGGCAGCACCGCCGGCGCCGCCGCGGAATGACCCGGGTCGCGAGCGCGGACGGGCGGTCGCGGGGCACAGTGGTGGTCGTGTTCGACGTCGACTGGATGGGCCTGCTGACCCGCGAGGTGCTGCGCGAGCGCGGCGCCGCCCTGATCGCCGAGAGCTGCGCGTGGGCCGTCGGGCTCTCCGACCGGCCGCACCACCACCGGCGCGGGGGCCGGTTGGCGCCCAGCGGGCTGACGGTGGGGGAGCGAGCGGCCACCGGGCAGCTGCTCGGCGGCGAGGAGGACGGCCGCGTGGACCTCGGTGACGCCGCGCCGGGCAGCTTCCAGGACGCCCTCAACATGGTCGGCGCCGACGGGCGGCTGGTCGCCGAGCGGTTCGACGACGAGGTGCTGGTGCCCTTCGTCGCCGAGACCTGCCGGGTGGCCGGGGAGCGCGCCCGCGCGACCCGCCCGGCGGACTGGGCCGAGCTCGCCGACGACCTCGGTGAGGACCCCGCGGACGTGGACGACGTGGTGCGGGCCGGTGGGTGGGAGGCGCCGCTGCGCATCGACGCCGAGCACCTGGTGCTCGCCGCGCTGCGCGACGTCCCGCTCATCGAGGTCGAGGCCGAGGGGCTGCCCCTGTCGCTGGTGCGCGCGGCGGAGGCGGCCACCCGGTCCGCCGTCGTCCCCGAGCCGGCGCCGGTGCCCGACGAGACCCTGGCCGGCGCGCTCTTCCTCGCCCGCGCGGCGCTGGAGGACTCCGGCTGCACGGTCCCGGTGCCGCCGGAGGAGGCCGACCTGCTGCTGGCCGCCCTCGGCGACACCGGGCTGGAGCCCGAGGAGGTGCCGTCGGTGCTGCCGCACCTGCCGGTGGAGGAGGCCACCATCACCCGCATCGCCGCGGTCCTGGAGCGCTGACCGGCGGCGGCCGGCCAGGCACTGGCCCCCTGCACGACGTTCCAGACCCCTGGATGCCCGGTCGAGGGGCAATGCCTCCCGGTCACCCCGCGGTGCCGGGTCCTTAGACCTCCTCGACCGTGAACGTCCGGGTCGGGGAGACGAACTCGTCCTGCGCGGCGACCATCAGGATCTCCCGGGAACGCGCGTCCTCGGTGCGCTGGAGCAGGCCGAACACCGACGCCGCCGAGCGCCCGAGCGCCTCCGCCGCCGAACGGGTCGCCAGCCAGTGGGCGAGGAAGAGCGCGGCGATCGCGTCGCCGGCGCCGTTGACCGAGACCCCGAGCCGCGGGGTGCGCACGCGGAAGTGCCGGCCGCCCTCGGAGGCGAGCAGGTCGACGGCGTCCCCGGGGGTGTCCTCGGCGACCAGCGACGTGGTGAGCACGACCCGCGGCCCGAGCGCCTGCACGGCGGCGACGGCGTCCTTCACCGAGTCGAGCGACCGGGTGGTGGCGCCCGAGAGCAGGTCCAGCTCGTAGTGGTTGGGCGTCACCAGGTCGGCGGCCGGGACGGCGACCTCCCGCATGAACTCCTCGATGCCCGGGCGCACGAACACGCCGCGGCCGACGTCGCCGATCACCGGGTCGCAGCAGTACGCGGCCGCCGGGTTGGCCGCGCGCACCCGCGCCACCGCGCCGACGACGGCGTGCCCGATGTCGGCCGAGCCGAGGTAGCCCGACAGCACCGCGTCGCAGCTGCCGAGGACCCCGCGGTCGGCGACGCCCTGCACCAGCTCGTCGATCGACTGGCCGTCGTAGACCCGGCCGGTCCACTGGCCGTAGCCGGTGTGGTTCGAGAACTGGACGGTGTGCACGGGCCACACCTCGATGCCGAGGCGCTGGAGGGGGAAGACGGCGGAGCTGTTCCCGACGTGGCCGTAGGTGACGTGCGACTGGATGGAGAGGACGGCGGTCACGCCGGCCACCCTGGCACACCGCCTCGCCGCGGGGAGCAGCTCACCACCCGGCCACCGCTCGTCCTCCCTCACCTGGCGGGGTCCTCCCTCACGGTCTGCGGTGAGGGAGGACGCCCGGCGATCAGGGAACCTGATCGTGGCGGGAGGTCAGGCCGTGGCGCCGGTGGCCCGCCCGGGGGAGAGCTCCACGTGCGGGCGGGACTGCCACAGCGCCCACTCGGCGCTGATGTCGCCGGCGGTGCGCAGCAGGCGGGGCAGGTGCTCGCCGACCAGCCGCTCGGTGGAGGTCTCCGCGGCGTGCACGGTGACGTTCACGGCCGCGCGGACGACGCCGTCGCCGTCCCGGACGGGGACCGCCACCGACCGCACCCCGGGCGCCAGCTCCTCGTCGGCGAGCGCCCACCCGCGGGCGCGCACCTCGGTTAGCTCGGCCCGCAGCTGCTCGGGGGTCCGGCCGATCACCGGCGGCAGCCCCGCGCGGCTGGGCTCGGCGAGGACGCCGGCCAGCTCGTCCGGCGGCAGGGCGGCGAGCAGCACCTTCCCCTGCGAGGTCTGGGCCGCGGGGAACCGGGTGCCGATGTCCACCCGCAGCGTGATCAGCTTGGGCACCGACACCCGCGCCACGTAGACGATGTCCGAGCCGTCGAGCTGGGCCATCGAGGAGGACTCACCGGTGCGGGCGACCAGCGCCTCCAGGTGCGGGCGGGCGATGTCCCAGAGCCCGAGGGCGCCGACGTAGGCCATGCCGAGGGTGAGCACCTTGGGCGTGAGCGCGAACGCGCCGCCCGAGGAGCGCACGAAGCCCAGCTCCTCGAGGGTCAGCAGCAACCGTCGCGCGGTCGGGCGCGCGAGCCGCGCCGCCGCGGCCACCTCCGACAGCGTCATGGCCGGGTGGTCGCGATCGAAGCACGCGAGGACGTCGAGGCCCCGTGCCAGCGCCTCGACGAAGTCGGGCCCGCTGCCGCGCCCTGCCATGTCCCTCGTCCTCTCCTCGGTGCCCGCGTCGCGGCCCCCTGCCCCCCGCCGCGACCGTGCGGGCGGCGGGGGGCAGGGGGTCCCTTCCTCAGTGATCGGTGACGGACCCGGCCGGCCGCTCGGTGGCCAGGTGCTCCTCGAACACCTGCTCACGGGCGGCGTGCGTCCCGTGGGACTTGTAGTCGGTGTACTGGTAGGGGTTGTCGAGCACCTGGGAGTCGGGCAGGTCCGGGTACATGCCCGACATCCAGGCCTCCTCGCCCATGGTGCTCCGCAGGTGGCCCACGGTCTCGTCGATCTCGCGGCGCGCGGCCGCCAGGTCGACGTCGACCAGGCGGTGCGCGTGCTTCACGACCCGGCCGTCGACCAGCACGGTGTGCACGTCGCCGCGCTGCGCCTGGAACGCCACGTGGCCGAACGGGTTGAGCAGCGGGAAGGAGACCGGCGAGGCGTCGTTCTTGATCAGCACGACGTCGGCCTTCTTGCCCGGCTGGAGGGTGCCCAGGTCGTCGCGGCCCAGCGCCAGCGCCCCGCCGCGGGTGGCCCACTGGACGACGTCCTGGGCGCGCAGCTGGAGGTGGGTGACGGTGTCGCCGGAGAGGTGGGCCTCGAAGTGCTCCCGGGAGCGGTCGGCGCCCAGCGTGGTGCGCATGGCGGAGAAGAGATCACCGCTCCACCACACGCTGGTGTCCATCGACAGCGAGACGGGGATGCCGTGCGAGCGCACCTGCCAGGTGGGCGGGTAGCCCTGCCCGGCGCTCTGCTCGGACTCCGTCGACACCGAGATCGAGCCGCCCGTGGCCGCGATGCGGTGGTAGGAGTCAGGCGTCAGGGTGGCTGCGTGCACGTACACCGTCTCGGGCGTCATGAAGCCGTGCTCGTGCATGAGCCGGATGCCGTCGTCGTTGGTGGCGCCCCAGACGCCGGCGTGCGTGGTGACGGGCAGGCCGAGCTCGCGGGCGACCTCGAACGCGGCCTTCTCGGGGAAGGCGGGGTCGCCGGTGACGTCGAAGGCGAGCTGCAGGCCGAGCATGTCGTCGGCGGCGTCGCGCTGGCGCTCGAGGAAGGCGCGGACGTCGGCGTCGGCGGTCCACTCCCACGGTGCGGCCTGGATGTTGCCGTAGGCCAGGACGAAGCGGCCGGGCACCGAGCGCAGGGCGTCGACGGCGGCCTCGGCGTGCTCGACCGACTGCAGGCCGTGCGACCAGTCGACGGTCGTGGTGACGCCGGCCTCCAGCGCCTCCAGCGCCGAGAGGCGGTTGCCCGCCGCGACGTCCTGGGGCCGGAACTTCCGCCCGTGCTCGAGGTAGTACCAGACGAAGTACTGGGTCAGCGTCCAGTCGGCGCCGTAGCCGCGCATCGCCGTCTGCCACATGTGCCGGTGGGTGTCGACCATCCCCGGCATGACGATGCCGCCTCGGGCGTCGATCTCCTGCGTGCCCTCGGGGACCTCCAGCGCCGGCCCCACCGCGGCGATGCGGTCGTCGACGACCAGCACGTCCGCGTCGGGCAGGACGGTGCAGGTCTCGTCCATGGTCAGCACGGTCCCCCCGCGCAGCACCACCGGGCGACCGGCCGCCGGAGCGGGCTCGGAGTGGGTCATCGTCTCCTCCTGGACGTCGTCGTCGCGTCGCCGGACCGGCGTCCGTACAGCGGACACCCTGTGCGACCTGCGTCACCATGTCCTGTGGACCAGGAGCTGTCAACCGGGTCGCGTGGAGACGGCGGGCCATCGGACCAGCGGTTGACAGCCCGGTACGGCCGTCGGAGACTGCGGACGCCGAATGCGGACGGTTGTCCGCAGCCGTCGAGGACGAGGAGTGTGCGACCCGGATGAGCGTTGACGCCGAGGACTCCGGGGGAGCGGCGGCGGGACCCCTCGCCGGCCTGCTGGTGGCCGACTTCTCCCGCATCCTGGCCGGGCCGTACGCCACGATGCTGCTCGCCGATCTCGGCGCCGAGGTGGTGAAGGTCGAGGGCCCGCACGGCGATGACACCCGCACCTGGCAGCCGCCGGTGCGCGAGGGCGTCTCCACGTACTACATGGGCGCCAACCGCAACAAGCGCTCGGTCGCCCTCGACCTGAAGGACCCGGGCGACCTCGCGGCCGCGCGTGAGCTGGCGCGGCGGGCCGACGTGCTCGTGGAGAACTTCAAGCCCGGTGGGCTGGCCCGCTTCGGTCTGGACTACGACGCCGTCGCGGCGGGCAACCCTCGCGTCGTCTACGCCTCCATCAGCGGCTTCGGCAGCGCCCCCGAGGGCGCCGCGCTGCCCGGCTACGACCTCATCGTCCAGGCGATCTCGGGCTTCATGAGCCTCACCGGTGACCCGGACGGCTCCCCGTACCGCGCGGGGGTGGCGCTCTTCGACGTCATGGCAGGCCTGCACGCCACCATCGGGGTGCTGTCGGCGCTCAACCACCGGCACGCCACCGGGCGCGGGCAGCACATCGAGGTGAACCTGCTCTCCTCGGCGCTGTCCGGCCTGGTCAACCAGACCAGCGCCTACGTCGCCGGCGACGTGGTGCCCTTCCGCATGGGCAACAGCCACCCGAGCCTGTTCCCCTACGAGCCGCTGCCCTGCGCCGACGGCGACCTGATCATCACGGCCGGCAACAACGGCCAGTTCCGCCGGCTGGTCGAGGTGCTCGGCATCCCCGAGCTCGCGGACGACCCGCGCTTCGGCCGCAACGAGGACCGCACCGCCCACCGGGAGGAGCTGCGCCCGCTGCTGGTGGAGCGGCTGCGCACCCGGAGCAAGCAGGAGTGGTTCCGCGACATCATCGGCGCCGGCGTGCCGTGCGGGCCGATCAACACCATCGACCAGGGCGTGGCGTTCGCGCAGGAGGTCGGCCTGGACCCGGTCGTCCGGGTGGGGGAGGGAGCGGCCGCGGTGCCCACGGTGCGCAACCCGATCACCTTCTCCGAGACGCCGGCGGCCTACCGGCTCCCGCCGCCAGGCCTCGACGAGCACGGCGCGGAGATCCGGCGCTGGCTCTCGACCGAGGAGGGGGCCCCGTGACCGCCGAGCGCCCGCGGTACCCGACGGCGCTCGGCGCCTCCAGCCTGGAGTCGATCACGCTCCTGGGCACGGACCTCGCCCGCGACGTCATGGGCAGCGTGGGCTTCGGGGAGCTGGCCTTCTGGCTGGCCACCCAGCGGCGGCCGACGCCGGGGGAGACCCGCGTGTTCGAGGCGGTGCTCGCCGCGCTCGCCGACCACGGGTTCACGCCGACCGCGATCGTCACCCGGCTCACCTACCTCTCGGCCCCCGACTCGATCCAGGGCGCCCTCGCCGCCGGGCTGCTCGGCGGCGGGTCGCGCTTCCTCGGCGTCACCGAGGACTGCGGCCGCTTCCTGCACGACGTCCTCACCTCCGTGGACGGCGACCTGCCCGCCGACGACGCCGGCTGGGACGCGCTCGCCCTCGAGACGGTGACCGCCCAGCGGGCCGCCGGCCGGTTCGTGCCGGGGCTGGGGCACCACGTGCACAAGCAGGGCGACCCGCGCACGCCGCGGCTGTTCGAGATCGCGGCCGAGGAGGGCCTGGTCGGCCCGCACCTGCGGCTCTTCGCCGCCATCGGCCGCACGCACGAGCAGGTGCTCGGCAAGCGGCTGCCGCTCAACGGCGCGGGCGTCTGCGGAGCGGCGCTGGCCGACCTCGGGCTGCCCCTGGAGCTGCTGCGGGGGTTCGCGCTGCTGGCCCGCACCGCCGGGCTGATCGGCCAGCTCGCCGAGGAGCTGCGGCACCCGGTGGCCGACGAGGTCTTCCTCTCCGTCGACCTCAACAACCGGCCGGTGCCGCCCGACCCCTACGTCCCCGCGCCCCTGCCCGGCGCGCGGCCGCGGGGCTGAGGGGCCGGCCGTGCGCGCCGCCGTCCTGCACACGCCGGGGGAGATCCCGCAGCTGCGCGAGCACCCCGATCCCGAGCCGGGCGCCGACCGGGCCGTCGTCCGCGTGACCGCCGCACCGCTGGTCCCCCTCGACCTGCTGTGCGCCTCGGGCACCTCCTACTTCGGGCGCCCCGCGGTGCCCTACGTGCCGGGCGTCCAGGGCGTGGGCGTGGTCGAGGACGGCCCCGGTGCCGCGCCGGGCACCAGGGTCTGGTTCGCCACCAGCGCCGGCATGGCCCCCGGCGACGGCAGCCTCGCGGAGCGCTGCGCGGTGGCACCCGAGGACCTGGTCCCGGTCGACGCCGACGTCCCCGACGCCGCGCTGGCCGCGCTGGGGCTCTCCGCCGTCGCCGCCTGGATGTCGCTGACCTGGCGCGGCGGGCTGCTGCCGGGTGAGCACGTGCTGGTGCTGGGCGCCGGCGGGGCCGTCGGGCAGGCCGCGGTCGGCGCGGCGCGGCTGCTCGGTGCCGGGCGCGTCGTGGCGGCGGCCCGCTCGGCGGCGGCCCGGGAGCGCGCGCTGGCCGCCGGCGCCGACGCGGTGGTGGCGCTCGACGCCGGCGTCGACGCGCTGGTGGAGCGCTTCGCCGACGCGGCGGGCGGGCGGCTGGACCTGGTCGTCGACCCGGTCTTCGGGGCGGTGGCGACCGCGGCGGCCCGGGCGCTCTCCGCGGGCGGGCGCCTGGTGAACCTCGGCGGCGCCGCGGGCGACACCGCGGACTTCTCCTCGGCCGTGCTGCGCGGGAAGTCCGCGTCGGTGCTCGGCTACACGAACAACGCCCTGACCCCGGCGCAGCGGGCGGAGGCGGTCGGCGCCGTCGCGCTCGAGGCGGCGGCCGGCCGGCTCGCCGTCGCCCACGAGCAGGTCCCCCTCGCCGACGTCGCCACCGCGTGGCGGCGGCAGGCGACCGGGGACCCCGGCGTCCGGCTGGTCCTGACGCCCTGAACGAGCACGCCCCACGCGGGAAGCGCGGGGGAGGAACCGCGCGGCCGTCAGCGGCCGCGCCGGACGGCAGGAGGACCGTCGTGGACCTGGTCACCGAGGAGAACATCACCGAGCTCGCGGTGGAGCGCTGGGCCACCGCCCGCGACCCGCGGCTCGCGGAGGTCATGACGGCCCTCGTGCGGCACCTGCACGACTTCGCCCGCGAGGTGCGGCTGACCGAGGACGAGTGGATGGCCGCCGTCCAGTGGCTGACCGCCACGGGCAAGATCAGCAGCGAGAAGCGGGAGGAGTTCATCCTCGCCTCCGACGTGGTGGGCCTGTCGATGCTCGTCGTCCAGATGAACCACCGGCTGGACCCGCGGGCGACGCCGGCCACCGTGCTCGGGCCCTTCCACATCGAGGGCTCGCCCGAGCTCGGCTACGGCGAGGACATGTCCGAGGGGCTGCCCGGGACGCCGCTGTACCTGCACGGCCGGGTGACCGACCTCGACGGCGCCCCGGTGGCCGGGGCGGTGCTCGACGTCTGGCAGGCCGACACCGAGGGCGCCTACGAGTCGCAGATCCCCGACATCGACGAGGCCCGGCTGCGGGCGAAGTACACGACCGGGGAGGACGGCGAGTACTGCCTGCGCACCATCGCGCCGCTGGGCTACACCATCCCGATGGACGGGCCGGTCGGTGATCTCGTCGCCCGGACCGAGATCAGCCACTTCCGGCCGGCGCACATCCACTTCCTGATCAACGTGCCGGGCTTCGAGCCGCTGATCACCCACCTGTTCCAGCAGGGGGCGCCCTACCTGGACAGCGACGTCGTGTTCGGCACCAAGCAGGAGCTGGTGACGGCGTTCGAGGAGCGGGAGCCGGGCAGCACACCCGACGGCGGCTCGATCGACGTGCCGTGGCTGGAGTCGCGCTACGACTTCGTGCTGCAGCGGCAGGCCTGATCGCCCCCGGCCGGATCGCGGCGGCGCCCGGGACCGGCCACGATGGGGGCCTCCACGCCGGACCGACCGAGGAGCACGGGATGACCGATCCGAACACCCAGCCGGAGCAGCCCGACGAGGGCTCGCACGCCAGCGTGAGCGACGACCCGGCCCGCCCGGGCGGCGGCCGCACCGACGGCGAGACCTCGGTCGACGAGGCGCTGGGGCAGGAGCCGGCCGACCCGGCCTGAGCTGAGGCGGCGGCGTGGCGGCGCGCGAGCTCGTCGTCCTGGGTACGTCGAGCCAGGCCCCCACCCGCGACCGCAACCACAACGGCTACCCCCAGCAGCGCGATCACCCGGATCTCCGTCTCCCACTTCCACGGGGACCACTGCCTCGGGCTGCCCGGCGTCCTGCAGCGGATGAACCTGGACCGGGTGGCGCACCCGGTTCCGGTGCACTTCCCCGCAGGCGGGCAGCCGTGGTTCGAGCGGCTGCGCCCCGCGTCGGTGTTCCACGACGTCCTGGACGTCCGGGAGCGGCCCGTGACCGGGGACGGGCCGCTCGCGACGGGCGGCCCCGGGCCGTTGGAGGCGCGCCGGCTGGACCACCCGGTCGAGACCTACGGCTACCGCCTGGTGGAGCCCGACGGTCGCCGGATGCTGCCCGATCGGCTGGCCCGCGCCGGCATCGCGGGCGCGGACGTCGGGCGGCTGCAGCGGCTGTGCGACGCCGTGTGGGCGCTGGCCGACGGCGCCGACCTCCTGCTCATCGAGTCGACCTCCCTCTCCTCCGACGAGCGGCTCGCCCGCCGGTACGGGCACCTCACCGCCCGGCAGGCGGCGACGGTGGCCGCCGACTGCGGCGTCCGGACGCTGGTGCTGACGCACTTCTCCCAGCGGTACGACGACCCCCGGCGATTCGCCGAGGAGGCGGGGGAGGCGTTCGGCGGGGAGGTCGTCGTGGCCGCCGACCTGCAGACGGTGCCGGTCCCGCGGCGCATCCCCGTCACCGCCGGGTGAACCAGGACGGGCGCGTGCCGGCGGCGGTGCGGGGTAGAGCCACCTGGGCCGGTTGCGAACCCCATCGAACATCGAGGAGGCCTTCCGTGGCCCTGACCTACCCGACCCTGCCCGGCGACATCGACCACCTCATCGCCGACGACCACGCGATCGTCGAGCGGCAGTTCCAGCACCTGGAGGCCGGGCGCGGCAACCGCCGCGTGCTGGTCGACCAGGTCTCCTTCGAGCTGGCGCTGCACGCCTTCGCCGAGGAGACGGTGCTCTACCCGATCTGGACCGAGATCGGGATGACCGACGAGCACGACGACGCCGAGCACGAGCACCAGGAGATCAAGGAGCTGCTCGTCGTCCTGGGCCGCACCGAACCCGGGGAGCAGGAGTTCGAGGAGGCCCTCAGCAGGCTGATGCGCGTCGTCCGCCACCACGTCGGCGACGAGGAGGGCGAGGAACTGCCGGAGTTCCGCCGCAAGGCCGGGCCCGAGCGCATGGCGCAGCTGGGCAGGGAGTTCCTGGCGGCCAAGCGGATGGCCCCGACCCGTCCGCACCCGCACGCCCCCGACGAGGGGATCGCCGAGCGGATCGCCGGCATGCTGGCCAAGCCGCTGGACCACGTGCGCGACCTGCTGTCGGGCCGGCAGAAGGAGATGGCCACCGACGCCTCCGGCCTGCTGGACCCGCAGGCGCAGGCGATCGTCGACGCCCACTCCTCGCTGGGCCCGCTGCCGTTCGAGATCCTCGAGCCCGACCAGGCGCGCTCCCAGCCGGGCCCCGACGACGCCGTCAGGAAGGTCATGGCCGACAAGGGCATCGAGGGGCCCGAGGAGGTCGGCTCGGTGGAGGACATCGTCATCCCCGACGCCGCGGGCGGCCAGCTGCGGATGCGGGTCTACAAGCCGGTGCGGGCGACCGAGGGACCGCTACCGGTGATCATGTGGATCCACGGCGGCGGCTGGGTGCTCTTCGACATCGACACCTACGACGCGTCCTGCCGCGGGGTCTGCAACAAGACCGGCGCGATGGTGGTCAGCCCCGACTACCGCCGGGCACCGGAGGCCGTGTTCCCGGCCTCGCACGACGACGTCCTCGCCGCCTACCGGTGGACGGTCGCGCACGCCGCCGAGCTGGGCGGGGACCCGTCGCGCATCGGCATCGGCGGGGAGTCCGTGGGAGGCACCATGGCGGCGGCGGCGGCGCTCCAACTGGCGCAGGCCGGCGAGCAGGTGCCCGCCGCCGCGGTGTGCGTCTACCCCCTCACCACCGGGGAGCAGCTCGGTGAGTCGATGGAGGACGCCGCGGACGGCCGCCCGCTCAACCGCGCGCTGCTCTCGTGGATGGCGATGCATGCGTTCGAGGGGAGGCCCGAGGGCGCGCGGGACCCGCGGGTCGACCTGCTGGGGTGGAGCCGCGAGCAGCTGGCGCTGATGCCCCCCACGCTGGTGATCACCGACGAGCGCGACGTGCTGCGCAGCCAGGGGCAGCTCTTCGCGGAGAAGCTCGAGGCCGCGGGGGTGCCCACCACCCACCGCTACTACCCGGGCGTCATGCACGAGTTCTTCGGCGCCGCCGCCGTGCTGGAGAAGGCCGAGCAGGCCCAGCAGGAGGCGGCGCGGCACTTCATCCGCGCCTTCGGCGCTCCCCGCCCGGCCGTGGGCGCCGTGCCCACCAGCGGGGGGACGGCGTGACGACGGCGTGACGACGGCGCGGCCGGGAGGAGTGGCGCCCTCCCGGCCCGGCCCACCGCCCGGTTGCCGCGGCCGGGAACGGGCGGGAGGCTCCCTGGAGCGGCGGACCACCCACGGGAGGCACGACCATGGCGGCACGGGAACCCAAGGAGATCGCCCAGGTCGCCACGGCGACCGGCACCAAGAAGGTGGGTCGCACCTGGGACCGCGTGCTGGTGAGCGCCTTCCTGGCCGGGGCCTACATCGCCTTCGGCGGGTTGGTCGCGATCACCGTCTCCTCGGGGCTGGACCCGGAGACCTGGGGCACGCTGCCGACGCTCTTCACGGGCGCCACCTTCACCCTGGGGCTCGTGCTGGTCCTGGTGGCGGGCTCCGACCTGGCCACGGGGAACATGATGCTGGTCCCGCTGGGCGCGATGCACGGCAAGCTGGGCATGGACGACGTCGTCCGCAACCTCACCCTGGTCCTGCTGGGCAACCTGCTGGGCGCCCTGTTCGTCGCCTACTTCCTCGCGGTCCAGACCGGCGTGATCGGGGACGCCGACGCGACGGGGACGGGCGGGCTGACGTACGAGCGGCTCGCCTCCATCGCCGAGGGGAAGGCGCTGGAGGAGTCGCCCTGGCAGACCTTCCTGCGCGCCGTGGGCTGCAACTGGCTGGTCTGCCTGGCCGTGTGGATGTCGCTGGCGGCGACGTCGGTGTCCGGGAAGATCCTGGCGATCTTCTTCCCGATCATGGCCTTCGTCGCCATGGGCTTCGACCACGTCGTCGCCAACATGTTCTTCCTGCCCGCGGCGATCTTCGCGGGCGTCCCCGACCTCGGCTGGGACGACACCCTGCTCAACTGGCTGCTCGCCGGGGCGGGCAACCTGGTGGGCGCCGTCGTCTTCGTCGCGACGTCGTACTGGTACCTCTTCCTCCGCGACGAGCCGGAGCCCTCGCCGGAGGAGGCCGCCGCCGAGGACGCCGAGCGCGCGTGACCGGCCGCGCGGCGCGCACCCGTCACGGGATCGTCATGGGCCGGGCTGCGTGCCGGAGCCGGCGACGGGGGTACGGCGGGTGCGGCGAGAGCCCCCGGACGCATCCGCGTCCCGGACCACCACCACGGAGGAGACCGACGTGACCGTCGCCGCCCAGATGCTCGACACCTACCCGAAGGACCTCGGCGGTGTGGACAAGCAGAAGCTGCTCGAGTGCATCGAGGCCTGCGTCGAGTGCGCGCAGGCCTGCACCGCCTGTGCCGACGCCTGCCTGAGCGAGGACTCGGTGGCAGAGCTGACGAAGTGCATCCGCAGCAACACCGACTGCGCCGACATCTGCGACACCACCGGCCGGGTGCTCTCCCGGCACACCGGCTACGACGCGAACCTGACCCGGGCCGTCCTGGAGGCCTGCGCCGCCGCGTGCAAGTCCTGCGGCGACGAGTGCGGCAGCCACGCCGAGATGCACGAGCACTGCCGGGTCTGCGCGGAGGCGTGCCGCCGCTGCGAGACGGCGTGCCGGGAGCTCATCGCCAGCCTGGGGTGACCCCGTGACCGCGATCAGCGCGGCGGCCGGTGCTCCCCGGTGACCGTCGACGTGCTGCTGGCGACGGCGGGCGCACTCGCGCTCGTCGCCGCCGCGTGGTCGGACCGGATCCGCCGGCTCCCGTTCAGCGAGCCGCTCCTGGCGCTCGCCATCGGCGTCGTCCTCGGCCCGGCGGTGCTCGGCGTCCTGCCCCTGCCCGATCTGCTCGAGGACCACGGCTGGCTGCACACCGCCGCGCGGCTGCTGCTGGCCGTGTCCGTCATGGCGGTGGCGCTGCGCTACCCGGCCCAAGTCGTACGCGCCCGCTGGCGGCCGGTCCTCCTGCTGCTGGCCGTGGTGATGCCGGTCATGGCCCTCGTGACCGCCGGGCTGGCCGGGATCACGCTGGGTGCCGGGGTCGGGGTCGCCGCGCTGCTGGGCGCCGCGCTGGCGCCGACCGATCCGGTGCTCGCGTCCAACGTGGTGACCGGCAAGCCCGCCGAGGAGGACCTTCCCGACCGCGACCGGGAGGTGCTCTCCCTGGAGTCCGGCGCGAACGACGGCCTGGCGCTGCCGCTGGTGCTCGTCGCGATCGCGCTCGCCGGCCCCCTCTCGGTGGGGGAGGCGCTGCTCGAGTCGCTCTGGCAGGTCGCCGGGGCCATCCTGCTCGGCGCCCTGCTCGGCTGGCTGGGCGGCCGTGCCCTGCGGGCCGGAGCCGACCACGGGGCGACCGACCCCGGGCCGGAGCTGGTGTTCACGGTCGTCCTGGCCCTCGCCGTGCTCGGCGTCGGAGGCCTGATCCACATCGACGGCATCCTGGCCGTCTTCGTCTGCGGCCTGGCGTTCAACGCGGTGAGCACCGGACGCGAACGGGTCGCGGACGTGCGCATCGACGAGGCCGTGAACCGGTTCGTCATCCTCCCGCTCTTCGTGGCGTTCGGTGCGCTGCTGCCGTGGGCGCAGTGGCGGGAACTGGGCTGGTCCGGGGTGGTGTTCGCCGTGCTCACCCTGCTGCTGCGCCGGCCGCCGGTGATCTACCTGCTGCGCCGTCCGCTGCACCTCGCCCCGCCGGACGGGGTCTACCTCGGCTGGTTCGGCCCCATCGGGATCTCGGCGCTCTTCTACCTGACGCTGGAGTCCGAGCGGCTCTCGATCGACCCGGTGGTGCTCGCGGCCGGTTCGCTGGTGGTCGCGGCCAGCACCCTGGCGCACGGGCTGACCGCCACGCTCGGCCGGCGGTTGTACCGCCGGGCCACCGGCCCGCCGCGGGATGCCGGAACGCGCAGCGCTGCGTCGTCGCGGGGGTCGGCGGGGTAGGGGGCGTCCATGTGGTTCGACGAGTGGTCCGGAATCATCCGAGTTCTGCTGGTGGGATCGGCGGCCTACGTCACCGTGGTGGTGATCCTCCGGTTCACCGGCAAACGGACGCTGACCAAGCTCAACGCCTTCGACCTGGTGGTCACCGTGGCGCTGGGCTCCACGCTGGCCACCATCCTCCTCAGCACCGACGTCGCCTGGACCGAGGGTGCGGTCGCCCTCGGGCTGCTGGCCCTGCTGCAGCTCGTCGTCGCCTGGCTGACGGTGCGCTGGCCCGCCCTCCGGGGGGTGGTCACCTCCCGGCCGACGCAGGTGCTGCGCGACGGGGAGCCGCTGCAGGACCGGATGCGGGACGTCCGCGTCGGGATCGACGAGATCCGCCAGGCGGTCCGCTCGTCGGGAGCCGGGGACCTGTCCGCGGTGGCCGCGGTCGTCCTCGAGAGCGACGGCTCGCTGAGCGTCATCCCGGCGGAGAAGTACGGCGCGGGGACGGCGCTCGAGGGGGTCGCGGGGGCCCACGAGCACCACGGGTGACCTGCTCGTCCCCTGGCCGGGCTCTTCATGACGAAGTCGTGTCAGCCGTCTGGGCCTGTCCGCTCCACCGTTTCACCGAGCCGGTCGGGGGAAGGGTGGCCCAGGCCCGCCGGTGCAGCAGCCGCCGGCCCGTCCCGCGCAGGGGCACCGCCGGCACGACAGCGCGTGCACCCACCTGCGCCGATCCCCGCACGACAGACGCTTCCTGCCGGAGGACGCACGTGACGCGCATCGACCGAATCGCGGAGCCCTGGGGCACCCGCACGCCGTACGGCCCGGGCGAGGAGTGGCCCACCCGGGTGGACGTCCACCTCGCCGACGGGCTCACCGAGGACGACGTCGACCGCTGGGTGCAGTCGGCGACGATCCTGCACAGCAACGGCGACGGCCTGGACATCGCGGTCAAGGACGACCGGATCGTCGGGGTCCGCGGGCGGGCCGTCGACCGGGTCAACCACGGCCGGCTCGGGCCGAAGGACCTCTTCGGCTGGCAGGCGAACAACTCCCCGGACCGGCTGACGAAGCCGTTGATCCGCCGCGGCGGGAAGCTCGTGGAGACCGACTGGGACACGGCGATGGAGGCGGTGGTCGGCCGGGCGAAGGAGCTGCTGGACGAGCAGGGGCCCAGCGCGATCAGCTTCTACACCACCGGGCAGCTGTTCCTGGAGGAGTACTACACCCTCGGCCTGATCGCGCACGGCGGCATCGGCACCAACCACGTCGACGGCAACACCCGGCTGTGCACCGCCACCGCGGCGGCGGCGCTCAAGGAGTCGTTCGCCTGCGACGGGCAACCGGGCTCCTACACCGACATCGACCACGCCGACGTGATCGCCCTCTACGGCCACAACATGGCCGAGACGCAGACGGTGCTCTGGACGCGCATCCTCGACCGGCTGGCCGGCCCGAACCCCCCGAAGGTCGTCTGCATCGACCCGCGCGAGACGCCGGTCGCCCGGCACGCCACCGTGCACCTGGCGCCGCGGCCGGGCACGAACGTGATGCTGGCCAACGCCCTGCTGCACGAGATCATCGCCAACGGCTGGGTCGACACCGAGTACGTGGCGAAGCACGCCGTCGGCTTCGAGGAGCTCAGCAAGCGGGTGGCGAACTACCCGCCGGAGGTCGCCGCCGAGGTGTGCGACGTCCCGGCGGAGCAGATCCGCGAGGCCGCCCGGCTCATCGGCACCGCCGAGCGGCTGATGTCCACGGTGCTGCAGGGCTTCTACCAGGCGAACCAGGCCACCGCATCGGCCGTGCAGGTCAACAACATCCACATCCTGCGCGGCATGCTCGGCAGGCCCGGCTGCGGGATCCTCCAGATGAACGGGCAACCGACCGCGCAGAACACCCGCGAGTGCGGCGCGGACGGCGACCTGCCCGCCTTCCGCAACTGGTCCAACGACGAGCACATCCAGGACCTGGCCCGGGTCTGGAACGTCGACCCGATGGACATCCCGCACTACTCGCCGCCCACCCATGCCATGCAGATGTTCCGGTACGCCGAGGAGGGCTCCATCCGCTTCATGTGGGTGCAGGCCACCAACCCGGCGGTCTCCCTGCCCGAGCTCGGCCGGATCCGCGAGATCCTCGCCCAGGACCGGCTGTTCCTGGTGGTCCAGGACATCTTCCTGTCCGAGACCGCGCAGCTCGCCGACGTGGTGCTCCCGGCCGCCACCTGGGGCGAGAAGACCGGCACCTTCACCAACGTCGACCGCACGGTGCACCTGTCGGAGAAGGCCGTGGAGCCACCGGGCGAGGCGAAGCCGGACTTCGACATCTTCCTGGACTTCGCCCACCGGATGGGGCTGAAGGACAAGGACGGCGCGCCGCTGGTGAAGTGGTCGACGCCCGAGGAGGCCTTCGAGGGCTGGAAGGAGTGCTCCCGCGGGCGCCCCTGCGATTACACGGGCATGAGCTACGACAAGCTCCGCGGCGGCAGCGGGATCCAGTGGCCGTGCAACGACGAGCACCCGGACGGCACCGAGCACATCTACGTCGACGGGCAGTTCTGGTCCGACCCGGGCTACTGCGAGAGCTACGGCCGCGACCTCGTCACCGGGGCGCCGCTGTCGCCGGTCGAGTACAAGGCCATGAACCCCTCGGGCAAGGCGGTGCTGAAGGCGGCGGAGTACGTGCCGCCGCACGAGGT
Organism: Blastococcus sp. SYSU DS0669; assembly: GCF_054050895.1. Taxonomy (NCBI): domain Bacteria; kingdom Bacillati; phylum Actinomycetota; class Actinomycetes; order Geodermatophilales; family Geodermatophilaceae; genus Blastococcus; species Blastococcus sp. SYSU DS0669. The sequence goes on from NZ_JBJHAE010000030.1 coordinate 17,008, forward strand.
GATCAGCGAGGAGTTCCCCTTCCAGCTCATGACCGGGCGGACGCTGTACCACTTCCACACCCGGACGAAGACCGCCCGGGCACCCCAGCTGCAGCAGGCGGCGCCCGAGGTGTGGGTGGAGATGTCGGCGAGCGATGCGGCCGACCGTGGGTTCGCCGAGGGCGACCTGCTCGAGGTGAGGACCCCGCGTGGCCGCGTCGAGGCCAAGCTGCGGATCAGCGGTATCCGGCCCGGAGTGGTCTTCCTGCCCTTCCACTACGGGTACTGGGACGAGCCCGACGGTCACCAGCCGGCGGGCAAGCGGGGCAGGGCCGCCAACGAGCTGACGATCACCGACTGGGACTCGGCCTCCAAGCAGCCCATCTTCAAGACCGCGGCCGCCGCCGTGAAGCGGCTCGGGAAGGGTCGTGGGCCGTCCCTCGCGCCGACGACGACCGGATCGAAGCCCGTCACCGACGGTGTGCCGCCCACCACCGGCGGTGACGCCGCCCTCTCCACCGAGAAGCTGACCACCGAGGAGCTGCCCGCCGGGGAGCCGGCGACCGTGTCGGGAGGCACCCGATGAAGCTGCACCTGGCGATCGAGGAGCTGCACCGCTCCGAGAACCACCTGGCCGGCGCCCTGCTGGCGATGTCCGACCGGCACAAGGCCGACCACGAGGTCTTCCACGTGGCCAGGGACATCGCCCGCTGGTCGCAGGACCACGTCCGGGCCCTGGCCGAGGTCGGCAGGGACTTCGGACTGGAGCTGGACCCGGAGCCGAAAGGGGACCCCACCGTCCTGGAGAAGGCCCGGCAGAAGGCGTCCGACCTGATGGGGCGCAGCAGCACGCCCGGGATGCTCCTGCTGGCCGACCTGCGGCACATCTACCGCGAGGCGTCCGGCACGTCGCTGGACTGGGAGCTCCTCGCCCAGGGCGCGCAGGGCGCCCGGAAGAAGGAGCTGCTCGAGCTCGCCGAGCGCTGCCACCCCGAGACCCTGCGGCAGGTCCGGTGGGCCAACGGCAAGCTCAAGGAGTCGGCGACCCAGGTGCTGGTCAGTTGAGCCCCGACGGCGCGACGGGGGCGGCCGGAACGCGGATCGTCCTGCGGCCGCTGGCCACCCCCCTGCCCCTGGGGTTCCTCGCCCTGGCGCTGGCGACGACGATGTTCAGCGCCGTGCAGCTGGGCTGGATCCCCGCCGCCGAGGGGCGGGTCGCCGGCTGCACCGCGTTGTTCGCCACGTTCCCCCTGCAGCTGCTGGCCTCCGTCTTCGGGTTCCTCAGCCGCGACCCGGTGGCGGCGACGGGGATGGGGATCCTCAGCGGGACGTGGGCGGTCGCCGGGTTCACCACGCTGACCAGTCCGCCGGGCTCGGTCAGCAGCGGGCTGGGCGTCCTGCTCCTGGTGGCCGGACTGGGCATGTTCACCCCGGCCGCCGTCGCGATGGGCAGCAAGGTCGTGCCGGCAGCGGTGATGGCGCTGGCGGGGACCCGGTTCGTCGTCACCGGCGTCTACGAGATGACCGGGTCGCAGGCGTGGAAGACGGGGGCCGGGTGGATCGGCGTGGCCCTCGCGGTCCTCGCGCTCTACGCCGCCCTGGCCCTGGAGCTGGAGGGGGCCCAGGAGAAGACCGTCCTCCCGCTCGGCCGGCGCGGACCCGGCCGCACCGTGATGGCCGGTGAGGGACCACTGGCACCTGAGGAGCTGATCGAGGAAGCCGGGGTCCGCCCGCAGCTCTGACCGTGGCTCCGGCCCGCGGCCCCGCGGGCCCGGCGCTCACCCCGCCGGCGCGTCCGACACCGGCGATCGCGGGCTGAGCCGACGGGCGGGCGACCAGCGCCCGGCCAGGGCGTCCTCGAAGGCCGCCCGCCAGGCGCTGGTCTCGCGGTTCTCGATCGCGGTGCTCTCCAGCGCCAGGTCCACGGTGCGGTCGAGCAGGCTGCGCAGGGCGTCGTCGAGCCCCTCCCCGCGCACCTGCCACGCCACCTCGTGCAGCAGCCCCGCGATCCGGCGCAGCACCGCCGGCTGCCCCGACGCGTACTGCAGGGGCTCCTCCAGGCCGACGGTGAGGAGTTCGTCGGCGGTCCACTGCGGCACGAGCAGCCGCACCGCGCCGTCGTCGTCGCACCAGGACCGGACGGTGCCGCGGCGGCGGAGGAGGACACCGAGCAGGGCGGAGACGTGCGACAGGGCGTGCACGGCGGTCGTCGGGTCGTTGATGCCGGGCGAGAGCGCCCGACCGGCGATGTCGACGATCTTGCGGAGGCTGTAGGCCGGGTCCTGGTCGGGGGAGCGCTCGTAGGACAGACGGACGCCGCGGGAGAGCGCGTCCCGCAGCGGCGCCACGTCCTCGACGGGCCCCCCACCGCGCCGCCAGGCCTCGGCGAGCGGTGTCCCGGCGACGACGGCGTCGCCCATGCGCGGGGAGAGGGCGAGGACGACGTCGGCGTCCCGGGCCGCTTCCACCAGGTGCTCGACGTCGACGTCGATGACGAAGCCGCTGCCGGTGGCCTCGACGGGAGTCCCGGGCCTCTCCGGGAGCCGGCCGCCGTCGTCCGGCTCGTCGTCCTCGTCCCGCACGGCCCGGGTCGCCTCGGCGTGGACGTCGCGCAGCATCGTCTCCACCCGGAGGGAGCGGGCGAGGTGGCCCAGGAAGACCACCAGGGCCACGACGCTGCCCACCGCGAACAGGAACGCCAGCGTGATCGACACCCGGGGGACGAACGAGTCGTCGCCGGCCGCGGCCTCTGCCGTCCGCACCGTCCGCAGCACCGTGAGGGCGTAGACGAAGGTCCCGGTCAACTGGGCCAGGGTCAGCTGGACGACGCGGTCGGTGGCGAAGGTCTGCAGCAGTCGCGGCGAGTACTGGCTGCTGCCGAGCTGGAGCGCCACGACGGTGAGGGAGAAGATCACACCGGTCACCGAGATCAGCGAGCCGGCGATCGAGGCCAGCAGGTCACGGGCGGCGGCCGGGCCGCCGCCGAAGACGAAGCTCAGCGGCGACGCCGGACCGCCCGTGCCGAGGTACCCGTCGACGATCGGCATCCCGACCCCGAGCCCGACCGCGAGGGTGACCGTGAGCAGCGGGATCGGCCACAGGGTGCTGCGCATGCCGCGCCACAGGCGCTGGACGGGGTGGACGTCGTTCATGGGCTCAGTCCTCGCTCGCCGGGTCGGAGCCCGGTGTCTCGGGGTCGGTGGCCGGGGCGACCGAACCGAACTGCTCACGGCCGACCGGCCCGTTGGTCAGCCCACCGTCGGTGGGTACCTCCACCGGCGCGCCGTCGACGAGGAAGCGCACGCGGGCGGTGCCCGGCAGCTCGGTGAGCGTCCAGACCACCTGCGCCACGGCGAGCAGCTGGTTGCCCCCGGTGATCCTGGCGAACTCCTCGGTCACGGCCACCGCCGTGATGCCGCCGGGCAGGCCCTCGTCGGCGACGATGGACTGCGGCGCGACCGCGGTGCGCAGCCCGCCGACGACCTCCGCCCGGGTGGGGCCGATCGCCAGCAGGTCGAGGGCGCGCTCGGCGGTCACCGTGCGGCTCGCCCGGGATACCGGCTCGAGCCGGGTGCCGCGGACGAAGAAGACGATCACCTCGGGGCCGACCCCGTCGCGCGGTGGCGCAGGGGTGTCGAGCGTGGCGGCGGGCACCGCGATGCGTTCGGGCTGCGGCTGCGGGTCGACCCCGCACCCGGTCAGCGCGACGAGGGCGCACAGCAGGACCGCCAGAGCCCTCATGAGCCGGCCTCCACGGGCAGGTCCACCACGAACCGGGCGCCGCCGTCGGGGCCGTCCTCGACGTGCACCGCGCCGCCCATCATCCGCACGTGGCGGACGACGAGGGCCAGCCCGAGACCGGCTCCCTCCGTGTGCGTGCGGATGCTGCCCGTGCCCCGGGCGAACCGCTCGAAGATCCGGTCGCGCTCGTCCTCGGCCACGCCCGGACCGGCGTCGTCCACGGCCACCCGCGCGACGTCGCCGGCCCGCGAGACGGTGACCCCGGTGAGGCCGCCGCCGTGCTTGTCGGCGTTGTCCATGAGGTTGCCCAGCACCCGCTCCAGGCGGCGCTTGTCCGCGTGGACCAGCACCTGCTCGGCGTCGGGGTGCACGGTGAGCAGCGCCGCGGCCGTGCCGTCCAGCCGGTGCCGGCCCACGACCTCCCGGGTGAGCGCGGACAGGCGCACGGGTTCGACGGCGATGTCGGTGCTCCCCGCATCGGCGCGGGAGATCTCCAGCAGGTCGGCGACCAGGCGCTCGAACCGCTCCACCTCCGAGCGCAGGAGCCCGAGCGCCTCGGCCTGCTCCGCGTCGCCGGGGTCGGCGGTGGCCTCCACCAGGTCCAGCGCGCCCAGCATCGTGGTCAGCGGGCTGCGCAGCTCGTGGCTGACGTCCGCGGCGAACCGGGCGTCGCTGCGCACCCGCTGCTCGAGGGCTTCCGCGGTCTGGTTGAACGAGGCGGCGATGGGGGCCAGCGAGGGGTCGCCGCGCGGGTCGATGCGGGTGTCGAGCGCACCGGAGGCGACAGCCGCTGCCGCGGCGGAGATCCGGTCCAGCGGGCGCAGCGCAGGGCCGGTGACCCACCACCCGACCACGAGCGAGAGCGGCACCGAGCCGAGGACCGCGACCGCCAGCACCGTGGCCAGGACGCGGTAGGTCCGGTCGAGCTCGCCGAGCGGGAAGACCTCGATGTAGGCCGACCCCAGCTCGGCCAGCGGCACCGCGACGGCCATCACCGTCTCGCCGTCGATCTCGATGCGCTGCCGGACCGAGGTGCCGGCGACGGCGAGCTCGCGCAGCTGCTCGGGCAGGTCGTCCCGGCCGACGAGCAGCGACGTGGTGGTCCAGGTGCCGCCGTCCACGAGCAGCGAGGTGGAGCCCGTCTCGCGCGGCAGCTGGGCGAGGACCTGGGCGACGTCCAGCCCCTCGGTGGCCAGCGAGCGCTGCACCTGGGCCGCATTGTCCGAGGTCTGCACGAGCGTGACCCGCTCGCGCTGGAGGAGGAGGAACTGGGACACCGCCACCCAGACCGCGAGGGCCAGGACGGCGGAGACCACGAGGGTGACCGCCGCGAAGGCGGCGGTCGCCCGGGCCCGCAGGGTGGCGAGACGGAACGAGGCGCGACGCGGCCGGCGGGCTCGCGCCGGCGCTGCGCCCGCGTCGGGGGCGGCTCCGTCGACCGGCCCCGTCACCCAGGGACCCGGTAGCCCATGCCCCGGACGGTCGTCACCAGCGTCGGGTTCGACGGGTCGGGCTCGATCTTCTTCCGCAGCCGGCGGATGTGGACGTCGACCAGGCGGGAGTCGCCGAAGTAGTCGTACCCCCACACCCGCTCGAGCAGCTCCTCCCGGCTGAGCACCCGTCCGGGGTCGGCGGCGAGCTCGCAGAGCAGCCGGAACTCGGTGCGGGTCAGGCTGAGCGTCTCTCCGTCGCGGGTGATGGTGCCCTCGGCCGGCGAGATGTGCAGGTCGCCGACGGTGAGCGTCACCCGGGGCTCGGGGGCGCGGGTGCGGCGGGCCAGCGCCCGGATGCGGGCGGAGAGCTCCTTGACGACGAAGGGCTTGGAGACGTAGTCGTCGGCACCCGCTTCGAGCCCGGCGACCACGTCGTGGCTGTCGGCCCGGGCCGTGAGCATGATGACGGGGGTGTTGGAGGTGCGCCGGATCGCCCGGCACACCTCGAAGCCGTCCATCCCGGGCAGCATGAGGTCCAGCAGGATGACGTCGAACGACTTCTCGGCCAGCCGCGCCAGGCCGTCCTCGCCGCTCCCCGCCTCGGTGACCTCCAGGCCCTCCCGCTGCAGGGTCAGTTGCAGCATGCGCCGGATCCGTGGGTCGTCCTCGATGATCAGCACAGACCGGGACATGCCGGTCAGTCTGCCCAGCCCCGCGCGAACTAGTCACCGCGCTCCCGTCCGTGTGACCCGCCGGACCCCGTGCACCGTCCGGGGAGATGACGAATCCGTGACGTCCGGGTCGGCCGGCCCGCCGGCGGATACGGGCCGGCGGAGCGCCGGCGCGCAGGGCTCCGGTGACGGTGGAACCGTGCACCGGACATCCCGCATGCGGCCCACCCCGCCGGCGCGCCGCAGCACCGGCGCGGCCGCGTGGACGCCGGGGTCTCCGTCCTCGCCGTCGTGCTCGGCCTCATGGTCGTGCACCGTCATCTCAACCCCCGGCGCGCAGCTCGAAGAGGACCAGCTGCGGCGGGGCGTTGATCCGCACCGGCACCGTGCTGAACCCCAGCCCGCAGGAGACGAACATGCGGTTGCCCTCGGCGCCGTACTCCTCGGGAGCCCAGCCGTCGGCGACGAGCGCCTCCTCGGAGGTGAGGCCGAGGTAGGACCAGCGCGGGGTCCCGGGCAGGGCCACCTGACCGCAGTGCGTGTGACCGGCGAAGGTCAGCGGCGCGGTCCCGGCGGGCATCTCCGGAAAGGTCGTCGGGTTGTGCATCAGCACGACGCGCGGGGCCCCGTCGGGCACCTCGGCGAGGGCGGCGTCCACGTCCACCTCGCCGGGCCAGGCCGGCCCGATGCCCACGACGTGCAGCGCCTGGTCGCCTTCCCCGGTGCCGGGGACCGCGGCCGCCTCGTTGCGCAGCACCGTGATCCCGGCGGCCTCGAACGCGCGGACCAGCTCCTCGGCCGCCCCCACCTTGTAGTCGTGGTTGCCGAGCACGGCGTAGGTCGGGATGCCGGAGTCGACCAGCGGCTGCAGCAGCTCCATCACCGACTCGACCTGCTCGGGGATGCCGGGATCCTCGCTGTAGACGTAGTCGCCGCCGAGCAGGGCGATGTCCGGCTGCGCCTCCACCATCTCCTCCACGGCCCGGGCCACCATGCCCTCGTTGGCCCACCACATGCCGATCTGCGGATCGGAGATCATGGCGACCTCCGTGCCGTCGGCCGACTCGTCCAGCTGCGGGATCGGCACCTGCTCCCGCTCCTCGTCGAGGATCAGGCGCGGCTCGACGAGCACTCCGTAGAGCACGAGGAGGACGAGCAGACCACCGAGGACGGCGGCGGTCCGTTTGAGCCAGGTCATGGGGTGGGTCCTCCGGGTCGGGGCAGGGTCGGCAGGGTGGCGGGGAGCGGCGCGGACAGCACCGTTCCCCGCCGGTCCGAGGGCATGCGGCCCAGGTCCGGTTCGCCACGGGCTCGTCACACCGGCGAGGGCGGTCGTGTGACGCCGACGCGACGCCGGCGCCGCCTGTCTTGCGATGTCGTGACGAACGCCGCGCCGTGGAGATGCCCCGCCCCGGAGTGGGCAGGACCGGCCCAGCGACCAGCTGCCACGCGGCGCTCCGAGAAGTGGAGGACCACCGAGATGACGACCAGCCGTTCCAGCCTCCGCCGGGTGCCCGCCGCTCTGTTGGCGGGCCTGCTCGCCGGGGCCGTGCTCGCCGGCTGCGGGGAGGGCGACGAGGACCCCACCACCGCGGCCGACGTCGACGTCCGCCCGTCGGAGGACCTCCGGGACCCGTACAACGGGGCTTACGACGCGGACTTCCGCGAGGACCTCGACGGCTACGAGGGGGTCGAGGTCAGCCTGCTCGGGGAGGTGGGCCGCATCGTCTCGCCCGTCGCCTTCACGCTGACCGGCGACGACGTCGAGCCGATCCTGGTCATCACGGACCAGGAGCTGGCCGACCTCCGCCCGGGCGCGACGGTGGCGGTGGCCGCGCAGCCCGCGGACGAGTTCGAGCTCGCCGGGCTCGAGGAGGCGCTGGGCACCGACCTGCCCGACGACGCCTACGAGGAGTGGGAGGGCGAGCCCTTCCTCGACGCGGCCCGGGTCGAGCCGCAAGCCTGAACGCGCGGCCGCCCGGGACGCTGAGCGCGTCCCGGGCGGCCGGTGGGGAGGTGGCGCCCGCCGGGGCGGGCGCAGGTGCGGTCAGCGGCGGGCGCCGAGCGCGGCGATCTCGTGCGCGGACTCGAGGGTCGGGGCCGTGGCGAGCGCCCGGGCGAGCGCGCGCTCCTCGCGCAGGTGGGCGCGGACGGCGTGCCGGCGGGCGAGGACGGTGCGGAGGCGGGTCATGGCGTGTCCTTCCGGAGCAGCGGTGGTGGTGCGAGCGCTGCAGGGGGCCGGGCGGGCCGGCCGGAGACCGTCCGCCTCCTGGGTTCGCACCCTGAACTCTGCTCCTCCGTGCACAGTTCGTCAAGCGAACTCAGCATGGCTATCCTCACACCGTGAGCGACGCCTCCTTCGACCGGTCCCGCTGCTCCGTCGCCGGCACGCTGGCCGTCGTGGGGGAGAAGTGGAGCCTGCTCGTCCTGCGGGAGGCGTTCCTCGGGGTCCGGCGGTTCGCCGACCTCCAGCAGGCGCTCGGCGCACCGAAGGCGGTGCTCACCGACCGGCTGGCCACCCTGGTCCGCGAGGGCGTGCTCAGCCGTGAGCCCTACCGCGCCGAGGGCGAGCGGCAGCGCCACGAGTACCGGCTCACCGACAAGGGGCGCGACCTCTACCCGACGCTGGTGGCCCTCATGGCGTGGGGCGACCGCTACCTCACCGACGGCCCGCCGCCGCTCGCGCTCGAGCACCGCGGCTGCGGTGCCTCCGTGCGCGTGGCGCTGGTGTGCGAGGACGGCCACGAGGTCGCCGGGCCGCGCGAGGTCCGCCCGCGGCCCCGGACGCCGGACGCCCGCCCGGCGGGGTGAGCGCGCGCCCGCACCGGTGAGTTCGCGCGGGTTCCGTCGTCCTACCGACGAGCCCGGCCGACGGAGCCGGGCACGCCGATCGAGGAGTTCTCCCGTGCGCATGATCTTCGTGAACCTGCCGGTCGCCGACCGCGACCGGGCCGACGCCTTCTACGCAGCACTGGGCCTCCGGCGCAACGACCAGTTCTCCGACGACCGGACCGTCTCCTACCAGATCGAGGAGAACATCGCGGTCATGCTCCTGACCCGCGAGCGGTTCGCCGACTTCGTCGCGGGCGAGGTCGGGGACCCGGCCCAGGCGACCTCGGTGCTCACCTGCCTGTCGGCGGACAGCCGCGAGGAGGTCGACCGGATGGTGTCCGCCGCGATCGCGGCCGGCGGCAAGCCCTGGCTGCCGGCCCAGGACCACGGCGTCATGTACGGCTCGAGCTTCGCCGACCCCGACGGCAACGTCTGGGAGGTCATGTGGATGGACCCGGCGCTGCTCGCGGGTTGAGCCCGCCGGCTGGCGCCGGTGCCCACTCTCCGGAACCCTGTCGTCACCGGCCGCTCCCGGCGGTCGGTGGTGGCGTCGCCGGCGCGGCGGCCCACCGGGGCGCGGAGGGGGAGCGGTGATCGAACCGGAGGTCCCGGAGGGACCGGAGAACGTGCGCCACGGGGCGGTCGGCCCGCTGATCCGCACCACCGGCCGGCAGGTGCTCGTGCTCGCCGACGACGCCGGGCCGGTGGACTGGGGGCGGGCCGGCGTCCGCGACGTCGCGGACTCGCGGGACTTCGCCGACGGGGTGGTGCCCGCGGAGACCCTCCGCGAGTCCGGGGCGGTGCTGTTCGCGGCGCTCGGGATCGCGGTCGTCTCGGCCGACGCCGCGCAGGTCGGCGCCCTGGCGGGCGGCGGGACCGGGCGCCCGGTGCTCTCCGTCTCCCCGGAGCTGGTCCACCGCGTGCTCGAGGGGCCGGGCGCGGGCTACGCCCGCGGCTACCGCGACGGGGTCACCGACCTCACCGCCCGGCTGCTGGCCGCCCCCGGCGACGCGCCGGCCGGCTCCCGGGCGCGGTTCGAGGACACCCGCTCCTCGACGTGGGGGGTGCAGGCGGTCGGCGCCGACTCCTCCTCGCGGTCCGGCCGCGGCATCCGGGTGGCCGTGCTGGACACCGGGTTCGACCTCGACCACCCCGACTTCGCCGGCCGCGCGGTCACCGCCCGCTCGTTCGTCGCCGGCGAGGGGCCCCAGGACGGGCACGGCCACGGCACGCACTGCATCGGCACCGCCTGCGGGCCGCGGACCCCGCCGTCGGGGCCGCGGTACGGCGTCGCCCACGAGGCGGAGATCTTCGCCGGGAAGGTCCTCGGCGACGACGGCAGCGGCACCGACGCCGGCATCCTCGCCGGGATGAACTGGGCGGTGACCAACCGGTGCCCGGTGATCTCGATGTCGCTGGGCGCCGACGTGACCCAGGCCCACCCGCCCTACTCCGCCGCCGGGCGGCGCGCCCTCGCCCAGGGCTCGCTGGTCGTGGCCGCGGCCGGGAACAACGCCGACCGGCCGGCGGGCTCGTGGGGGTTCGTCGGCGCCCCGGCGAACAGCCCGGAGATCCTGGCGGTCGGTGCGCTGGACCAGGCGCTCGGGACGGCGTACTTCTCGGCCCGGAGCCTCCCCGGCCGGGGCGGACAGGTCGACGTCGCCGCTCCCGGGTTCGAGGTCTGCTCGGCGTGGCCGATGCCGACCCGCTACAACACCATCAGCGGCACCAGCATGGCGACCCCGCACGTCGCGGGCGTCGCCGCGCTGTGGGCGGAGGCGACGGGCCGGCGCGGGCTGGAGCTCTGGGCCACGCTGGTCCAGGAGGGTGAGCGGTTGCTCGAGGGCTCCGTGGACACCGGCAGCGGGCTGGTCCTCGCGCCGCGGTGAGCGGTTCCCGGTCTCGCGGGTTCCTTGTAGCGTCGGTGGCATGACCCACGTCAGCGTCACCGTGGACGAGCGGCACCTCAGCGCTCTCGACGGCGTCGTCCAGGGACTGCGGGCTCGCGGCATGCAGGTCGACCAGGTGCTGGATGCGCTCGGGATCATCACCGGCTCGGTGCCCAGGGGGACCCTCGGCGCGCTGAGCGCCGTCGCCGGCGTCGCGTCGGTCGACGAGCAGCGGGGCCACCGGCTGCCGCCGCCGGGGGCGCCCGTCCAGTGAGCCCGCCGGCGCTCAGGGCCGGCGCTGGGCGGGGACCGTCGTGGCGCGCTGCGCGGCCCGCAGCGGCCCCGCGGACGGCAGCGGACGGCCACCGCCGACCGTCGGCGGGGGCGCCGCGCGGTCGGCGTGCACCTCGAGCAGCTCGTCGAGGCCCACCAGCACGAGGAGCCGGTGCAGGACCGGGCTCGGGCGGTCGAGCACCAGCGCGCACCCCTGGCGCCGGGCGAGGTGGTGCGCGGTGACGAGCGCCCGCAGCCCCGCCGCGTCGCAGAGGGTCACCTGCCGGGTGTCCACGGTCCACCGGCGGTGCTCCGTGCCCACCAGCGCGGCGAGCGCCTCGACGAGGTGGTGGGAGTGCTCCCGGACGAACTCCCCGGCCAGGGCCACCGTGCCGCCCGCGAGGTCGACGACGACCCCGAACGGCGCCGCGTCGGCGGTCGCGTCGCCGGGGACGGTGTCCGGTGCCATGGGCTGCCTCCCACCCGGCGGCCGGGCCCCGGGGTGCCCGGGGCGGTGTGCGCGGGTCGGCGTCTCGACCCGGCGCGAGGCTACCGGCTGTGGCGCACGTCACGGTGGCGCTCCGGCGCGCCCACCGCCGCGGCGTGTCCGGGGCGCTGCAGCGCGTCGCGGCGGTCGTGGTGGGATGGACGGCGATGAGCGAGAACGCGAGCCGCCTGCGTGATGTCCGCCCGGAGGACGCCTTCGACGTCGAGGCCGTGCACGCGTGGCTGGCGCCGCGGGTCCCGGCGCTGGCGGGGCGGCCCGCACCGGCCGTCCGGCAGTTCTCCGGCGGCGCCAGCAACCTCACCTACCTCCTCGACTACGGCGACCCGCACCTGGTGCTCCGCCGTCCCCCGCACGGGCACAAGGCGGCCTCGGCGCACGACATGGGCCGGGAGGTGCGCGTGCAGCAGCGGCTGCGCCCGCATCTCGACGTCGTCGCGGAGATCCACGGCTTCTGCACGGACCACGCGGTCATCGGCAGCGACTTCTACGTCATGGAGCGGCTCGTCGGCACCGTGCTCGGCCGGACGCTGCCCGAGGGCGTGCAGCTGTCCCCGGGGCAGGCGCGGGTGCTGGGCGAGACGGCCTACGACACCCTCGCCGAGCTGCACTCCATCGACGTCGACGCAGCCGGGCTGGCCGACCTGGGCAAGGGCCCCGGCTACGTCCGCCGGCAGGTGGAGGGCTGGTCCCGCCGCTTCCGCGACGCGCTCACCGACGACGTCCCGCCCGCCGAGGAGCTGATGGCCTGGCTCGACCGCCACCGGCCGCAGGACGTGCGGGCGAGCCTCCTGCACGGTGACTGGAAGCTCGACAACCTGGTGCTCGACCTCTCCGGCACCCCCCGCATCACCGGCGTGCTGGACTGGGAGATGGCCACCGTCGGCGACCCGCTCATGGACCTCGGCGCCTCGCTGGCCTACTGGGTCACCGCCGGGGACGACGAGGAGTTCGGCCTGGTCTCCACCCAGCCGAGCACGCTGGCCGGGATGCCGACCCGCGAGGAGATCGTGGCGCGCTACCTCGAGCGCACGGGGCTGTCGACGCCGAACTGGACCTTCTACGAGGTGTTCGGCCTGTTCCGGCTCGCGGTGATCATCCAGCAGATCTGGGCGCGGTACCGCTCCGGGCACACGACCAACCCGCGGTTCGCCCACTTCGGCATCGCCGCAGCGGTCCTGCTGCAGCGTGCGGAGCGGCTGGCCGGATGCCGCTGATCTGCCTGGTCCGGCACGGGCAGGCCTCGTTCGGCGCCGACGACTACGACGTGCTCAGCGACCTGGGCCGCGAGCAGTCCCGCCGCGTGGGGGAGGAGCTGCGGCGCCGGGAGCTGCGCGACCCGATGGTGGTCTCCGGGACGCTGCGCCGGCAGCGGGACACCGCCGCGCTGCTCGCCGAGGCGGCCGGCTTCGGCCCGGTGGGGGCGGCCGACGCCCGGCTGGACGAGTACGACCACCTCGACCTGCTCAAGCGCTACCCCGGCGAGGACCCCGGACCGGCCGGGAACCCCGGGTCCCGGGAGATCCAGCGGCTGCTCGACGGCGCGCTCCGGTCCTGGATCGCGGCCGGCGAGGCCGACGGCTGGCCGGACTTCTCCTCGGGCGCCGCCGCGGCCGTCGCCGACCTGGCCGCCGGGCTGCCGCGCGGGCGCGACGCCGTCGTCGTCAGCTCCGGCGGGGTCATCGCCGCGCTGGTGGCCGGGCTGATCGGCGCCCCGGCCGACGGCGTGGTGGCGCTGAACCGGGCCGCCGTGAACGTGGGGGTCACCTCGGTGCTGGCGGGCGCTTCGGGTCTGTCGCTGCTGGCCTTCAACGACCACGCGCACGTCACCGGCGACCGGCGGCACCTGCTCACCTACCGATGAGCCGGCCGCCCGCCAAGCCGGTGCCCGACGTCGTGGCGCCCGGCCTCGACGTGTTGTTCTGCGGGATCAACCCGTCGCTGCTCTCGGCCGAGGTCGGGCACCACTTCGCCCGGCCCGGGAACCGGTTCTGGCCGGCGCTGCACCTCGCCGGGTTCACCCCGCGGCAGCTGCGCCCGGACGAGGACCGCGAGCTGCTGCGGTACGGGCTCGGGGTGACCAACGTCGTGGACCGGCCGACACGCACGGCCGCCGAGCTCTCCCTCGAGGAGCTGCAGGCCGGCGCCGTCGCGCTCGAGCGGCTGGTGGGCGACATGCGCCCGCGGGTCCTGGCGGTGCTGGGCATCACCGCGTGGCGGCAGGGGTTCGGGCGGCCGAAGGCGGTCGCCGGCCGCCAGCCCGAGCGGGTGGGCGGCGCGGTGACCTGGGTGGTGCCCAACCCCAGCGGGCTCAACGCCCACGTGCAGCTGCCCGACCTGGCCCGCATCTACGGGCAGCTGCGCCGGCGACCGGGTGGCTGACCCGGCGTCAGCCGACGACGACGCTCCAGGGCCGGATCGTCCACGCCGTCACCAGGCCGTGCGTGACGTAGGGGTCCTGTGCCACGAACCGCTCCACGACCTCGCGCGGCGCCGTCCACACCAGCAGCGCGCGGTCGTACGGGTCGGGCAGGGCGCCGGCCAGGAGGAGTTCACCGCGCTCGTGCGCCGCCCTTGCCAGGTCCAGGTGGTCCGACCGCAGGGCGGTGCGGCGTTCCAGGTAGTCGTCGGCCAGCACGTACTCCAGCACCAGATGCACGGCTCCACCCTCACACCTCCCGGGCCGGCGGTGGTGCCCGGGGGCAGGGCGGCGGCGAGAATGCCGGGATGCCCCGTCTCCTGGTGGTCCACCACACCCCCTCGCCTGCGCTGCAGGCGGTGCTCGAGGCGGTGCGGGAGGGGGTGGCGCTCGTCGACGACGTCGAGCCGGTCCTGCGCCCCGCGCTCTCGGCGGGAGCTGCGGACCTGCTCGCCGCCGACGGGGTGCTCCTGGGCACCCCGGCCAACATCGGCTACATGTCGGGGGCGCTCAAGCACTTCTTCGACACCGTCTACTACCCCTGCCTCGAGGCCACGCCCGGGCTGCCCTTCGGTGTGTACGTGCACGGCAACGACGACACCGCAGGCGCCCTGCGCAGCATCGAGCGCGTCACCGGCGCCCTGCGCTGGAAGCAGGTGGCCGCACCGCTGAGCCTCACCGGTGCCCCGGGACCGGCGGACCTGGAGGCCTGCCGGGAGCTCGCGGCGACGGTGGCGGTCAGCCTCTGAGGCAGCGGCACCGGGCCTGACCGGCGGCCACCCCGCACGGGCTGGCTAGCGTGGGGCGGGTGGGTGAGATGAGGGACCGGATGCTCGCCGGGCTGCCGTACCGCCCCGACGACCCCGACCTCGCCGCGGACTCCCGGCGGGCCGGCGCCCTGGTGGCCTCCTACAACGCCGAGGCCGATCCGCACCGCCGGCACGCGCTGCTGACCGAGCTCCTCGGCGCGGTGGGCGGCGGGACGACGATCCGGTCGGACTTCCGCTGCGACTACGGCTACCGGATCAGCGTCGGGGCCCACTGCTTCGTGAACTGGGGGGCGGTCTTCCTCGACGTCGGCCCCATCACGCTCGGCGACCACGTCCAGCTCGGCCCCGGCGTCCAGCTGCTGACCGCGGTGCACCCGCTCGACCCGGCGGAGCGGCGGGCGGGCTGGCAGCACGCGTCGCCGGTGACCATCGGGGACAACGCCTGGCTCGGCGGCGGCGTCATCGTGCTGCCAGGGGTGACCGTGGGCGCCGACACGGTGGTGGGCGCCGGGTCGGTGGTCACCGCGGACCTGCCGCCGGGGGTGGTCGCCGTGGGCAACCCGGCCCGGGTGGTGCGCAGCCTGGTCTAGGCCGAGCGCGCCGACCCGGCGGGGGTGAGGGGCCGCCCGAGCCCCGCGTCGAGCCACTCGCCGGCGCGCCGATCCCAGGTGCGGGCGGCGGCCCAGTCCCGGCGACGCGACGCGTACGCGGGGGGCTCCTCCGCGGCGGCGCGCACGGCGGCGGCCATCTCGTCGGCACCGGAGACGATCGCGGTGTGCGGAGGAAGCTCCGCGGCGTGCTCCAGGTGTCCCGCGGTCGCGACCAGCGGCAAGCCGCGGGCCGCGTAGTCGTAGCTCTTCATCGACGACTGCCCCAGCGCCCGGTGCGGGACGTCGGGCACCAGCCCCACCGTCGCCGCGTCGAGGACGACGGCCAGCCGCTCGCGCGGCAGCAGCCCGCGGTAGGTCAGCCGGCCGCCGGAGCCCGCGACGAGCGCGCGGAAGCGCTCCGCGGCCGGGCGGGCCCGGTCGGGGAAGACCAGCTGCCCGTGCACGGCGATCGTCCAGTCCGGCAGCGCCCGGAGGAGCTCCTGCACCAGGTCGACGTCGAAGCGCTCGGCGACGCTGCCGACGTAGACGGCGTGCCGCTCGGCGCGCTCGGCCGTCCGGGGGGCGGTGAGCAGGTCGGCGTCGGTGCCGTTGGGGACGACCACGGGCCGACGCCCCGGGAAGAGGCCGGCCAGCACCGGGTTCACCACGACGACCTCGTCGGCCTCGTCGGCGATCCGGCGGAGCTGGTCGGGCAGCCGCCGGGCGTGGGGCAGCAGCCGCGCCCAGTCGTCGGTGCAGTCGAACACCGCCCGCCCGCGGACGGCCCCGGCGGCGCGCCACTCCCACGGCAGCATGAACGCGGTGACGTCGACGTCCCAGTCCGACCTCCGGAGGAGGGTTCCCAGCAGGGTGGCGTCCAGCTGCTCGGCGAGCCGGCCCCGGGAGCCGGGCAGCACGGTCGAGCGCTCGGAGACGCGCACGCCGGGCGCGGCCGGGGCGAACCGCGCGCGGAGGAGGTGCCCCGACCAGTTGGCGGGATCGCTGCGCAGCCGGCGCCAGTCGGCGGGGGCCTGCAGGAAGCTCACCGGGCGGCCCTGGCGGACCAGCTCCCGGGCGATCATGTGCTCGCGCCGGATCGCCGGGTGCCACGGGTCCTTGGCGACGAAACCCACCCCGCGAGGGGCTCCCCGATCGTCGGTCGTGCTCAGCGCGGGGCCCCGTCCGTCGTCACGGCGCCACCCTAGGAGGGGACGGCGCGGTCCGCCCGAGCAGACTGTTCGCCGAGCGCGGTCGCCGACGGCCGCTCGGAGCCCCAGGAGGCGACGTGCCCGCGGTGCCCGACCGGTTGCGCCGGGCCGCGGTGCGGCGGCTGCCGATCGCCGCCAAGCGCGCCCTGCTCTACGCCGAGGCGCACGGCCGCCTGCCGCGTCTGCGCGACCCCCGCACCTTCACCGAGAAGCTGAACTGGCGGATCGTGCACGACCGTCGGCCGCTGATCGGGCAGCTGGGCGACAAGCTGGCGATGAAGGAGCACGCGGCCCGCACCTGCCCCGGGCTGGCGGTTCCGCGGGTGCTGTGGACCGGCACCGACGTGGGCGAGCTGGCCGCGGCCGAGCTGCCGGAGCGCTGGGTGCTCAAGCCCAACCACGGCACGATGCGCGTGCACCGCGGCGCGGGCCGCCCCGACGTACCGGTGCTGCGGCGGCTGACCGCGGACTGGCTCGGGGAGCCGCTGTGGCCCGAGCGCGGCGAGTGGGTCTACAGCCAGGCCCGCCGGCTGCTGCTGGCCGAGGAGTTCCTCGGCCGGCCGGGCGAGGTGCTCGCCGACCACAAGTTCCTGGTGTTCGGCGGCCGGGTGCGGCTGGTGCAGGTCGAGACCGGCCGGCTCACGGGGAGCCACTCCCGGCGGCTCTACACCCGCGACTGGGTACCCGTGGCGGCGCGGGAACCGCACGTCGCCACCGGCCCGGTGACGCCGCCGCCGGCAACGCTCCCGGCCATGCTGGGGGTCGCCGAGACGCTGGGGGCGGCCTTCGACTTCGTCCGCGTCGACCTCTACGACGTCGACGGGGAGGTGTGGTTCGGCGAGCTGACGCCGTACCCGGGCGGCGGGCTGGACCCGTTCGACCCCGAGCTGGACCGGCTGCTCGGCAGCTGGTGGACGCTCCCGGCCCGCACGGAGGTGCAGGCGCGCTAGCTCACCAGCGCAGCGGGTGGGTGGACCGGGAGTGCGCGGTCCGGCAGGCCCGGCAGTTGCCCCAGGAGACGATGGCCAGCGGGGTGGTCGGGCCGCCGCACTCGGGGCACTCGACGCCCTCCCCGGAACTGGCGCGCGCCTCGCTGAGGGCGTGGGTGCGCTCCTCGTGGATCCGCTCGTCACCCCGGCAGGGGCACCCGAGATGGGCTTCCTCGCAGCGTCCGCCGTGTCTGGTGATGGGGTGCTCCTCGGTCGTGCGGTGGTCGGCGCGGGGACCGGCGCCGGTAGGGACGCAGAGGGGGGGGGGGGGCGGGCGGGGGGGGGGGCGGGGGCGGGGGGTGGCGCGGGTAGGGCGGGTTGACGTGCCGCCGCGGGTGGTGGGGCTGGTGGAGGTGGACGAGGCCGTCGCCGGG
>NZ_JBJHAE010000031.1:0-34425 GCF_054050895.1 Blastococcus sp. SYSU DS0669
TCACAGAGTTACGGCGGCCATGGCGAGAGGGAAACGCCCGGCAACATTCCGAACCCGGAAGCTAAGCCTCTCAGCGCCGATGGTACTGCCCTGGAGACGGGGTGGGAGAGTAGGACGCCGCCGGACAACCATTCACGAAGGGCCCCAGCCACCAGGCTGGGGCCTTTCGTCGTACTGCCGGGCCGGTTCGAGGGAGTGGGGCCGCAGACGTGGCCGGGCGCGGCCCCACTGCGACGGCTCGACCGGCAGCCGGCGCGTTCCCGGCCGTGGTCAGGCCTCGCCCTGCCGCAGCCGCCAGACCCCCTGTTCCGCCACGTGACGGAACGGGGGTCCCGGGTGGCGGGCTGGGCTCCCCGGTAAGCCCCACACTTCCGGACCGGTGCCCAGCACGGCGAGGCCGTGACGACGGTGGAGCGGCTGCGGGCCGGTGTCAGAGCGCCGCGGCGAGCGCTTCCAGGTCCTCGGCCGTGGCGTCCAGGTGCGGGGAGACCCGCAGCACCGGCCCGGTCATCTCCCCCGGCGCGCGCTCGGGCCCGAAGGCGCTGAGCACGATGCCGTGCTCGCTCAGCAGGCGGGCGCGGGTCGCGACGACGTCGACGCCGTCCGGTGGGCGCAGCGTGGTGGTCGCGGTCGGCTCGTCCAGGGGCTCCACGACCCGCCAGCCGGAGACGCCGTCCAAGAGCTCCCGGGTGGCCCGCCCGAGCCCGGCCAGCCGGGCTCGGACCCGGTCGGGACCGGCGGCGAGGTGCTCGCCGACCGCCACCACGAGTCCGATCCGGCCGGCGACGTGGGCCTCGCCGGACTCGAAGGCCCGCATCGGCGGCACGTCGTCCGGCTCCGGGAGCACCGGCACGAGCTGCGCGGCGATCGCCGGGCGGGCCATCAGCACGCCCACGCCACGCGGGCCGGCCAGCCACTTGCGCGACGTGCCGTAGACGACGTCGGCACCCAGGTCGGCGTCCACGTGGCCGAGGGACTGCGCGGCGTCGAGCACCAGGGGGACGCCGGCCGCGCGGCACAGCACCGCGATCTCCCGGGCCGGCTGCACGAGGCCCCGGTGGCTGGCGACGTGCGTCAGGTGCACCAAGCGCGGCGGGTCGGTCGCCAGCAGCCGCTCCACGCCCTCGAGGTCGGCCCGGCCGAGCCCGTCGACGGGCAGCGGCTCGGGGCGCAGTCCGGCCCCCCGCAACTGGGCCACGTTCGGCGCGAACTCGCCGGGCAGGCAGGCCACCCGCGAGCCCGGGGGCAGCCGCCAGCCGGTCAGCAGGGCGACCAGCGCGGCCTGGGCGGACTCCACGAAGGCGACGTCGGCGGCGGCCATGCCGGCCAGCCCGCCGAGCACCGACCGCCCCTGCTGCAGCAGGTCGTCGGCGGTCGCCTCGGCGACGTAACCGCCCAGCTCGGCCTCGTGCCGCGCGTGGTGCGAGGCGGCCTCCAGCACCCGGTGGCTCTGCCGGCTGCACGCGGCGCTGTCGAGGTGCCGGCCGGCCGGGCGGGGCCTGGCCTTGCGCCAGTGCGCGCCGAGCGCCTCGCCGGGGAGCGTCACGCGTCCGGTCCCGTGCAGGGGCTCGTCGCGATCTCGCGGGTGGTGGGGCGCACGGGCTCCTTCTTCAGCTCTCCAGCACGCCGCGGGCCACGGAGACCCCCGAGTGCGTCGGGTCGCCGTCCAGCGGCTCCACCGAGATGTCGACGATCGGGTACGCCTCGAGGTCGAGCCCGGCCGGCAGCTCGAAGGTCTGGGTGCCCGGGCGCACGACGCCCAGCGGGACCATGTCCACGATCCCCGGCTCGATCAGCCAGATCTCGTAGTAGGCGTCCTCGACCGCCGGGGCGTCCAGGTCGACCTCCACGGCGCGGGAGCCGTCCGCGCGGACGACGACCTCGGCCCGGCCCGAGGCCGGCTGGCCCTCGAGCGGCTCGAGGGCGACGGTCGTGAGCGGCTCGACGCCGTCCTCCCCGGTCCCCAGGGCCACCGCGCCGGCGCCGACGACCGCGCCGACGACCGCGGCGGCGGCCATCAGGAGCACCGGACGGCGGTTGCGGCGCAGCGGCACGACCTCGCCGGCGGGGACCGCCGGCGGAGGAGCGAGGACGGGGGCCGCCACCGGCGCCGGGGCGGCTGCCTCCGCCTCGGTCCGCGGCGTCGCCGATACCCCGGTCGCGGCAGCGATGCCGGCCCACACCGAGGCGGGCGGCGGCACGGGCGGGCCGGGCTCGGCGAGCTCGGGGACGGCGACGGCGTCGACGGCGCGCCGGAGCGACGCGACCTCCGACCGGCACTGCCCGCAGGAGGCGAGGTGCGCGGCGTCGTCGGCCGGGAGGGGCTCGCGCAGCGCGGCGAGGGCGAGCTGCTCAGGCTGGCAGTGCTGCACCGTCCACCTCCAATCGTGTCCTCAGGCGTTCGAGAGTGCGGCGGATATGGGATTTCACCGTGCCCAGCGGGATCCCCGTGCGCTCGGCGATCTGGGCGTGGGTGAGGTCGGCGAAGAAGGCCAGCTCGATGATCCCGCGCTGCGGCTGGCCCAAGAGCTCCAGCTCCTCGAGCACGAGCATGCGGTCGGTCACAACGCTGTCCACGGCCGGCGTCGTCCCGCCGGCCGGTGTGGCCTGCGCCTCCGACATGGCCGCCTCGGCCTCGCGGCGCATCCGGTCGCGGCGGGCCCAGGCGTCGGCGATCTTGTGCCGGCAGACGCCGACCAGCCAGGCGGGCAGCGGGCCCTGCTCGGGCCGGTAGCGGGCGCGGCCGGTCCACGCGGAGATGAAGGTCTGCTGGGTGACGTCCTCGGCGTCGGGGCCCGGGCCGAAGGCGCGCACCGCCATGCCGTGCAGCTGCCCGGCCCACCGCGCGTAGGCGATGGCGAGGGCCTGCTCGTCTCCGGCGGCGAACCGGCGGCCCACCTCGGCGTCGTCCGGCTCCGCGGAGCCGGACGGCGCCGGTACGGGGTCGGGGTTCACGGTGCCGACGCTACCCAGACGCGCGGCCCGGTCCAGCACCCCGGTCACGGCCCCGTGCCGGGAACCGGCTCCGCGACCACGACGACGTTGTCCCTGTAGCTGCGGAACTCGGGGAGGAACGGCCCTCCGCAGGTGAGCACGACCAGCCGGGGCGGCCCGTCGCGGCGGAAGATCTCGTCGAGCGGGAGGACGTCCTTCTCGATCACCTCGCGGGACACCACGCGCCAGCGGGTGGTCTCCCCGGCGGCGTCGGTGACGGTGATCTCCTCGCCCGGTTCGGCCGTGCGCAGGGGGAACAGCGCGCCGGGCCCCTGCTCGCGGTCGTCCACGTGGCCGGCGATCACGGAGTTGCCGGCCACGCCGGGCTCCGGCCCGAAGCGGTACCAGCCGACCCGGGTGACGTCCTCGGGCAGCTCCATCTGGCCGTCGCCGGCGATCCCCACCGGGTCGACGGGCGCGGTCACGCCCAGCCCGGGCACCTCGATGCGCACGGGCGGGGCGACCTCGGGGACCACCGTCGGCGCGGCGTCCCGGACGCTCACCGGGGGGAGCGGGGACGTCGGCGGTGCCGCGGTGGGAGGGGTGGGAGCGGCGGGGCGCTCCAGCACCTGGTCGACCGGCGAACCCGCCGCCGCGTCCGGCCGGGACAGGGCCCAGGCGGTCGGCGCACCGACAGCCAGGGCCAGCCCCAGCACGGCGCTGGCGGCGGCGGGTCGCACGGTCATCTCCTCGTGGTGCCGGGGATCAGCGGGAGGAGCGGGCCAGCCGGAAGGCACCGGCGGCGGCCAGGGCGACACCGGCGAGCGCCGCGGCACCGACCGGCAGAGGCAGGGCGGAGTCGTCGGCCAGGCCGGCGCTGCCACCCGGGACGCCGGACGGCGCGGAGTGCTGACCGGAGATGCTCTGGACGGCGAGCTCGAAGCCGGCGTCCTGCGAACCCCACGCGTAGACGATCGTCGTGGCGCCCTCGGCCAGGTCCAGGTCGGCCGGACCGATCGCGACGGTCTCGGTGCCCGCGAGCACGACGTCCGCGCTGACCGTGCCGGCCGGGACGGTGAGCGACTCCTCGTTCGGGTTGGTCAGCCCGTCGATGACGACCTGCCCACCGGCCCGCACGTCCACGGCGGGCGCGGCGGCGACGTGCCGCACGGTGACGCGCGCCTGGCCGGCGGGGATGTCGCCGACCTCGTTGACGAACGGGGTGAGCGCGGGCTCGCCCGCCTCGGTCAGGTGGGCGACCACGGTGGCGTTGGCGCCGGCCGGGACGCTGACGCCGTCGGCCGAGAGCAGCGGGTCGCCGGAGCCGTCGGGGGCGTCGGCCGGGAAGAGCGCCAGGTCGTAGGAGCCGGCGGGCAGCTGCAGCGGGTCGGTGAGGGTGCCCGGCTGGAAGTCGTCGATCAGCCGCTCGCCGTTGGCGTAGACGTCGACGGGGAGATCCGGGACGCCGTGCAGGACCGAGACGGTCGCGGTGTGGTTGTCGGCCAGGGCCGGCGTGGCCACCAGGACGAGGCCACCGGCAACGCCGATGGCGCCGGCGGTACGACCGAGGGTGCGGGCGGTGCTCATGGGGAGTTCCTCTCGTCGGGAGGTGCTGACACCCCTCCTTCCGGCGCGCCCGCGCCCGTGGATGCACGTGGGAGGGAACGGTTCGCCCGACGAGCTCCAGCGGCTCGGGCGGGGGAGGATGCCGTCGTGGCCGACCGCGACCGCGACGCCGAGGGGCGCGCCCGCAACGCCCGCCCGCGGGACGCCCTCGGGCGGCCGCTGCCGCGCGGCGCCGCGGGGGAGGAGCGCGCGCCCGAGGGCGTCGTCCGCGAGCCAGGGGTGGCGCTCGCCGAGGCGCAGGAGCTGCTGGACGCCGGCCGGCCCTTCCACGCCCACGAGGTGCTGGAGGACGCGTGGAAGTCCGCCCCCGAGGAGGAGCGCGGGCTGTGGCGGGGGCTGGCGCAGCTCGCCGTCGGGCTCACCCACGCCGCGCGGGGCAACGACCGGGGGGCCAGGACGTTGCTCGAGCGGGGCTCGGCGAGCATCGGTCCGTACGCCGACCGCCGTCCGCACGGCGTGGACGTGACCGGGCTCGTCCGCTGGGCGCGGACGCTGGCCGCTGCACCGGTCACCGGCGCCGACCCGGCCACCGCCGCTCCCCGGCTGACCGGTTCGGCCCCTCGTCGCCCGGGCGCAGCGGGTCGGTGACGAGCGCGACGCCGCACGACGGGATCCGGGCCGCGGCCGTCGCGGTGGCCCTCGCCGTCCGCACCGTCGTCCGCCGGGACCCGGTGACGCTGCTGGTCGGCTGACCGGCGGGGGTCAGCGCCCGCGGACGCGGGCGTAGCGGTCCAGCGCCACCTGGCGCTCGTGCGCGTGGTCGACCACCGGCTCCGGGTAGCCGGCCGGGACGCCGTCCGGCGCCGTCCAGGGCTCGTGCACGTAGCGGGGGTCGAGGTGGCGCAGCTCGGGCACCCACCGCTTCACGTAGGCGCCGTCGGGGTCGAACTTCTTGCCCTGGGTGACCGGGTTGAAGACCCGGTAGTAGGGCGAGGCGTCGGTGCCGGTGCCCGCGACCCACTGCCACCCGTGGTTGTTGCTGGCCAGATCGCCGTCGACCAGGTGCCGCATGAAGTACCGCGCGCCCCGCGTCCACTCCTGGTGCAGGTCCTTGACCAGGAACGACGCGACGATCATCCGCACCCGGTTGTGGACGTACGCCTCGCCCAGCAGCTGCCGCATGCCGGCGTCGACGATCGGGAACCCGGTGCGCCCGGTCTCCCAGGCCCGCACGAGCTCCTCGGCGTGCGGGCCGCTGTCGTAGCCCATCCCCTGCAGCTCCGGCTTGAGGTACTCCCGGGCGGACTCCGGCCGGTGCCAGAGGACGTCGGCGTAGAAGTCCCGCCAGGCGAGCTCGTCGGTGTAGCGGCGCACCGACTCGGTCTGCTCCCCGGCCGCGAGGTCGGCCAGCAGCGTGCGCAGGTGGATGCAGCCGTACTTCAGGTAGGCCGACAGCCGGCTGGTGCCGTCGCCGCCGGGGGTGTTGCGCCCGTCGGCGTAACCGAGCAGCCGCTCGTCGCGGAAGCGCGCCCAGGCGGCCGACGCGGCGGCCTCCCCCGCCGGGGGCAGGGTGACGCCGGCGAGCTCCGGGGCCGGCGGGGGGTCCTCGGAGCGGACGCCGGTGCGCCACCGGGTGCCGACGGGTGACGACGCCGGTGCGCGCCAGCCGTGCTCCCGCCAGGCCCGCGCGAACGGCGAGTAGACGCGGAAGGGTGTCCCGTCGGACTTGGTGACCCGGCCCGGCGTCACCGCGTACGGCGAGCCGGTGCGCACGAGCGGGACCTCGCCCAGCGCCCGGTCGACGGCCTGGTCGCGGCGGCGGCCGTAGGGCCCGGCGTCGGCGCTGACGTGGACGGACGCCGCGCCCGCCTCGGCGGCCAGCTCCGGCAGCACCCGCGCGGGGTCGCCGGAGCGCAGCACCAGCGCGCCGCCGAGGTCGGCGTCCAGGGCGGCGAGGCAGTCGAGCAGGAAGCGGCGGCGCGGCTCGCCGGACGGGCCCCAGAGCCGGTCGTCGAAGACGAACACCGGCAGGACGTCGCCGTCCGGGCCCGCCGCGTCGCGCGCCGCCAGCAGGGCGGGGTGGTCGCGCAGGCGCAGGTCGCGGCGGAACCAGAGCAGCGCGGTGGGCACCCGGCCGAGCCTAGGAGGGGCGCGACCGGACTGCGCCCCGAGCCGGGTGGCTCAGGCCGAGCGGCCCAGGTCCTCCTCCATCCCCAGCACCCGCCACAGCCCCGTCCGGCGGAGCAGCTCCAGGGTCCGGCGGTTGGCCCCGCGGACGACGACGCTGCCGCCGCGGGCCCGGCACGCCCGGTGCGCGGAGAGCAGGCTGGCCGCCGCGGGGCTGGACAGGTGCTCGACCTCCCGGACGTCGACGACCACCCGCCGCGCCCCCGCGAGCAGCGCGTCGTGCAGCAGCCACCGGATGTCGGCGACGCCGTCGGCGAGCATCTCCTCCGTCAGCCGCAGGACGACCTCACCGGAGCGCGTCTCGACAGCGTCGTCGGTACCGGGGTGGCGGTGGGCAGGGGGCACGGGGGTCTCCTCGGCGGTCGGTGTCCGCACGGTCTGCCGAGGAGCCTCGCGGCCGGAGTTTGCGATATCCCCTGTCGCCGCATTGCGATCGGATGACGACGGCCCGCGGGCGCTGACCAGCGGTCGCGCGGTGGCAGCATGTCCGCGTGTCGCTGCGGATCATGATCGTGGAGGACGACGACTCCATCCGGACCGCGCTGCGGTGGGCCCTGGAGGACGAGGGCTACGACGTCGCCGAGGCCGCCTCCGGGGAGGACGCCGTGCGGATGGTGGGCATCGCCCCGCCGGACATGATGATCGTGGACCTGATGCTCGGCTCGATGGACGGCTACACCGTGATCCGCGAGGTGCGCCAGGCCCACGACCTGCCCGTCGTCGTGGTGAGCGCCCGCGCCGACACGCAGGACATCGTCGAGGCGCTGGAGGCCGGCGCCGACGACTACGTCACCAAGCCGTTCCAGATCAAGGAGATCACCGCGCGGCTGCGGGCGTTGCGCCGCCGGACCGCCCCGGTGCCGGCGGGCGCCCCGACCGCCGCGGCCCGGGCGGGCGTCGTCCTCGACCACGACCCGGAGGCCCCGCTGGTGCTGCGGGAGGCCAGCGGCACCGTCCACCGCGGCGACCGGCTGGTGCCGCTGACGCTGACCGAGTTCCGCGTGCTGTGCGAGCTGGCCGCGGCGCCGGGCCGGGTCTTCAGCCGGCAGGCGCTGCTCGAGCGGGTGTGGGAGCACGGGTTCTTCGGGGACGAGCGCATCGTCGACGTCCACGTGCGCCGGCTGCGGACCAAGGTGGAGCGGGACCCGGGCAGCCCGCGCCTCGTGGTCACCGTCCGGGGGCTGGGCTACCGGCTGGACCCGCAGTGAGCCGGGCGTGAGCAGGGTCCCGGGGCGGCGGGTCCCGGGACGGCGGGGACTGCGGCGCCGCATCGTGCTGGGCTTCGCGGCCAGCACCCTGCTGGTCTCCGCCGTGCTGGTGACGACGACGTGGCTGCTGGCCCGCAGCTTCGTGGTGGAGCAGCGCGAGCAGGCGCTCACCCAGCAGGCGTTCGCCGACGCCGAGGTGCTGCGCAACCGGCTCTCCGCTGCCGGCGCCGACGTGGGCGCCGTGCTGGGCGAGCTCGTCCCGTTCGGGGACGCGGAGGTCGTGGTCCGCAGCGGGGACGACTGGTTCTCCTCCAGCCTGGAGATCGGCCGGCGCGACGTACCCGAGGCGCTGCAGGAGGTGGTGGCCGGGGGTGCGGCCGGCGCGCTGCGGGTCGAGTCGGCCGACGGCCCCCGGCTCGTCGTCGCCGTCCCCGTGGTGAGCGCGGGGATCCAGTTCTACGAGGTCGCGCCGCTGGACGACCTGGAGACGCTGCTGCGCACCCTGGCGGTCGTGCTCGGGGCCGGTGCGGTCGTCGCCACCCTCGCCGGCGCCGGCTTCGGCGCCTGGGCCAGCCGGCGCGCCGTCCTCCCGCTGGAGCAGGTCGCCGGCGCCGCGACGAGCATCGCCGGGGGCGAGCTCTCCACCCGCCTCCCGCCGACCGACGACCCCGACCTCGTGGGGATCGTGGCGGCCTTCAACAGCATGGTGGACGCCCTCGCCGCGCGGATCTCCCGGGACGCCCGGTTCGTCGGCGACGTCAGCCACGAGCTGCGCAGCCCGCTGACCAGCCTGACCACGAGCGTCGAGGTGCTGGCCACCCGGCGTCAGGAGCTCCCTCCGCGGGCCCAGCAGGCCCTGGCGCTGGTGGAGGGCGAGGTGTCCCGGCTGCGCGTCACCCTCGACGACCTGCTCGAGCTGGCCTGGTTCGACGGCGCCGGGCACGGGCCGGACGCCGTCCCGGTGTCCATGACGGCGCTCGTGCGCGAGGTGCTGGAGCGCACCGGGCGGCCCGTGGACCTGCTGGCCGGCGGCCCCGAGCCGGAGACGACCGTGCTCGGGGACAAGTCCCGGCTGGAGCGGGCCGTGCGCAACCTCCTGGACAACGCCGACCGCTACGCCGGGGGGCCCGAGCGGGTGGCGGTGGAGCGCTGCGAGGGTTCGGTGGTGGTGACGGTGGACGACGCCGGCCCGGGCGTGGCCCCGCTGGACCGGGAGCGGATCTTCGAGCGCTTCGCGCGTGCTCCCGGTTCCGCGCGCCGCTCGGTGCCCGGCGCCGGGCTCGGGCTGGCCATCGTGGCCGAGACGACCGCGCAGCACGGCGGCGCGGCGTGGTGCGCCGCGAGCCCGGCCGGGGGCGCCCGCTTCGTCCTCTCGCTCCCGGCGGCGCGGTCGTGAACCGGCTGCGGCGGCTGGGTGCGGCGGGAGCCCTCCTCGCGGTGACGACGGCGTGCGGGGTGCCCACCGGCGCCGATCCGTCGACGATCGCGGCCTCCGACGTCCCGTACGGGCTCGCCGCGCCGTCGTCCCCGCCCTCGCCCCCACCGGCGCCGGTCCCCGACATCGAGGCCGGCTGGGCCTACCTCGTGGGCGCGGACGAGGCCCTGGTGCCCCGTGCGCGGGACAGCGGGACGGGGCCGATCGACGAGCGGCTGGGCGAGCTGCTGTCCGCCCTGGTCGCCGGACCGACCGAGGAGGAGCGGGCCGAGGGGCTCTCCACGGCCCTCCCCGCGGGCCTGGAGGCGTCGGTGACCGGTATCGACGACGGCACGGCCACGATCGACCTCTCCGGCGCCGCGCCGCTGCCCTCGACCCGCCGGGCGGTCGCGCAGCTGGTGCTCACCGCGACCAGCCTGCCGGGCGTCGAGGCGGTGCTGCTCACCAGCGGCGG
Organism: Blastococcus sp. SYSU DS0669; assembly: GCF_054050895.1. NCBI lineage: Bacteria > Bacillati > Actinomycetota > Actinomycetes > Geodermatophilales > Geodermatophilaceae > Blastococcus > Blastococcus sp. SYSU DS0669. The sequence continues at coordinate 9,785 of NZ_JBJHAE010000031.1, forward strand.
GGAGCCGGTGGAGGCGCCGCTGCCCTCGGGTGCGCTCACGGACGCGCCGCTGCTGCCGGCCGACTACGCCGTCTTCCTCAGCCCGCCGTCGCGGTCCACGGCGCCCCCCTCGCCGACCGCCGCCCCGCGGCCCCCGGCGACCACGGCCGTCCCCTCCCCGACGGCCCCACCGCCGTTCGTCGCCGACAGCCGGCCCGACACCGCCGCGGCCTCCCCGGGGGCCGCCGTCACCGTGACCGACGTCCGCGCCGGCCGGCAGGACGGTTTCGACCGGGTGGTCTTCGAGGTGGCCGGTGCCGGACTGCCCGGGTGGGACGCCCGCTACGTGGCCGAGGCCCGGTCGTCGGGGAGCGGGTTCCCGGTGGACGTCGCCGGGGACGCCGTCCTCCAGCTCGTGCTCACCGGGGTCGGCCTGCCGGGGGACACCGGGGTCGCGCCCTACGCGGGGCCCGACCCGGTGCCCGCGGGAGGCGCCGTGGTGCAGGAGGTCCTGATCGACACGATCTTCGAGGGGCAGATGGTCTCGTTCCTCGGCGCCGCGGCCGAGCGCCCGTTCCGCGTCTACCGGCTGGAGAACCCGAACCGGGTCGTGGTGGAGGTGCTCCACCAGGGGTGAGGCGAGGGGACCTGCGCGCCGGGAGGCTCCCGGAGCGCAGGCCCCCTCGGGGCGGGACCGGTCACCAGCGGTGGGCCACGTCGATCACGAGGCGCACGGCCTGGTCGTCACCCGGGGTGCCGACCAGGGCGAACGTGCGGAACGGCAGCCGGGCGCGGGTGCCGACGCCCAGCGTGGTGCTGCCCTCGAACGAACCGGCCCACGCGACCTGCTCGAGGGTGCGGAAGCCGTCGACGTCCACGACCTCGCTGCGGCTGGGCGGGAGGTACGTGGGCCGGCCGTGGCCGTCGTAGGCGGGTGCCTGGACGACGACCTCGAGCGCGGCTCCGCCGGCCAGCGGGACGACGTCGCCCGTGCCCACCTGGTGCACGGCGTCGACGTAGCGCACGGAGTAGCCGCCGGCCGCCGCGGGACCGCCCAGGTCGACGACCAGGCGGTCGAAGCAGGCGTGGCGCCCGGCGCGGACGTCGGTCACGGTGGCGCCGCCGACGGTCGCCGCGCTGCCCTCCGGGAGCGAGCCCCACACCAGCCCGCAGTAGGGCCCAGCGGTGGTCCCCGCGGCCGACGCCGGGGCGACCAGGCCGACCAGCAGCGCCAGGACGCCGGCGAGGACCGCCAGGGAACCGAGTCGGGATCTCTTCACGATGGCCTCCATCTGCCGGGCCCGCCCCCCTGCGGCGCGGGCCTGTGGACGGAGGTCTACTCGCCCCGGAGGGCCCCGGGAGCCGCCGCAACAAGGTCTCCACCAGGTCGTCGGGACCGTCACGCGGTCGTCGCACCGCCGCAAGGTCCTCGACGTCGGGGCGCCCGGTGCGCGGCCGCGGAGCGGTGCGGCCCCGGGCGTCCACCGATCGGGGGCCGCGCCGCGGGCGCATCGGGTGGATCATGGCCGGGTGCCCGAGTTGCCCGAGGTGGAGGCGCTGGCGGCGTTCCTGCGCGAGAACGCCGTCGGCCGCGTGCTGGCGCGCGCCGACCTCGCCGCCGTCCAGGCGATCAAAACCTTCGACCCGCCCCTGTCGGCGCTCGCGGGCCTGGAGATCACCGGGGCCGCCCGGCACGGCAAGTTCCTCGACCTCGACGTCTCCGGCGTCCACCTCGGCGTGCACCTGGCGCGCGCCGGCTGGCTGCACTGGCGGGAGAACCTGCCGACCGCCCCGCCGAAGCCGGGCAAGGGGCCGCTGGCGCTGCGCGTCCACCTGGATGACGGCAACGGCTTCGACCTCACCGAGCAGGGCACCCGCAAGGGCCTCGCCGTCTACGTCGTCCGGTCACCGGCCGAGGTGCCCGGCATCGCGCGGCTCGGCCCGGATGCGCTGGAGGTGGACCGCGAGACCTTCGCCCGGCTCATGGCGGGTCGGTCGGGGCAGCTCAAAGGGGCGCTGACCGACCAGACGGTCGTCGCCGGGATCGGCAACGCCTACTCCGACGAGATCCTGCACGCGGCGCGGCTCTCGCCGTTCAAGATGGCCGACAAGCTGACCGACGACGAACTGGTCCGTCTCTTCGACGCGGTGCGCGCCACCCTCACCGAGGCGCTGGGCCGCCAGGTCGGCCAGCGGGCCGCCACCATGAAGGGGGAGAAGCGGTCGGGGCTGCAGGTGCACGCGCGCACCGGGCTGCCGTGCCCGGTCTGCGGGGACACGGTGCGCGAGGTCAGCTTCGCCGACACCTCGCTGCAGTACTGCCCCACCTGCCAGACCGGTGGGAAGCCGCTGGCCGACCGCCGGATGTCGAAGCTGCTGCGCTGAACCCCGCGCCCGCGGCGATGATCACCTCACCTGATCATGGCGCGTCCTCCCCCACGGTGGGCGGTGAGGGAGGACACGGCGCGGTGAGGGAGGACGCCGGTTCGCGCTAGCCGGGGAGCAGTGACGCCAGGCGGGTGAGCGCCCGCACGAGGACGCTGCTGCCGACGCCGGCGTCGTCCGGCTCCGCGTCGGGCCGGGCCGACCCCACCGCCGTCCACCAGTCGCGCAGCGGTGGCGGGGAGAGCACGTCGATCCGCTCGCCGGGCTGCGGGACGACGACGTCGGCACCGCGGGCGCGGGCCGCGGTGAGCAGCCGCTCCACCGGCTCGGACCACCGGTGGAACGCCAGGTTGAAGGTGGCCCAGTGCACCGGCAGCAGGACGCGCCCGCCCAGGTCGCCGTGCGCGCGCACCGCCTCCTCGGGGTCCATGTGGATCGCGTGCCAGGCGTCGTTGTAGGCGCCGATCGGCAGCAGGGTGAGGTCGAAGGGGCCCAGCCGCGCGCCGATGCCCGCGAACGCCGGGGTGTAGCCGGTGTCGCCGCCGAAGAACGCCCGGTGCCGCGGGCCGGACACCACCCAGGAAGCCCAGAGGGTGGTGTCGCGGTGGAAGTACCGGCCGGAGAAGTGGCGGGCCTCGGTGCAGGTGAGCGCCAGGTCGCCGATGCGGTGCTCGCCCTCCCAGTCGAGCTCGACGATCCGGGCCTCGGGAACGCCCCACTTCCTCAGGTGCTCCCCGATGCCGAGCGGTACCACCCACGGCGCGCGCTGGGTGCGCAGCAGCGTGCGGACGGTGGGGAGGTCGAGGTGGTCGTAGTGGTCGTGGGAGATGAGCACCGCGTCCACCTGCGGCAGCTCGTCCAGGGCCATCGGCGGCTCGTGCAGCCGGGTGGGCCCGATGATCGGTGACGGCGAGACGCGGTGACCCCACACCGGGTCCAGGAGCACCCGGTGACCGTCGATCTCGAGCAGCGCGCTGGCGTGGCCGAACCAGGTGACGGCGAGCTCGGCGGCGTCGTCCGGCAGCTGGGCCTGCGCCAGCGGGATCGGGCCACCCGGCAGCCCGACGTGCCGCTCCTCGTGCCACTGCCGGAGGAGCCCGTCGCGGGTGTTGGCCGGGGAGAGCGCCGGGGTGGGCATGCGGTTGTGGAACTTGCCCTCGGAGAACTGCGGCGACCCGGCCACGACGGGGCGGAGCCGGCGGCGGTGCGCGCCCAGGGCCGTCGGCAGGCCCCAGGCGGCGGCGGTCACCCAGCCCACGGGGCCGGCGAGGAGGGCGGCGGTGAGGGCGGTGCGGCGAGCGATGCGGGACGGCACGCTTCGAGCATCCCAGCCGGAGATGGATGGCGGCTGTGAGGCGAGCGACGTCCTCCCGACATGATCACCGGACCTGATCGTGCAGCGTCCTCCCTCACGGTGGGCGCTGAGGGAGGACACCGCACGATCAGGTCCGGTGATCGTGGCGGGGTCAGCCGGCGATGGCGGCCACCGGCGGGGTCCGCGCCGCGCGCCGCGCCGGCAGCACCGAGGCGAGCAGCCCCGCCACCGTGGCGACCAGCACGATGGCGCCGACCTGCAGCCACGGCATGCTCAGCACCAGCTCGCCGTACGAGCCGAGCGCCGACGCGACGCCGACCAGCCCGTACACGCTGCCCAGCAGCACGCCCAGCACCGCGGCCACGCCGGCGACGAGCACCGCCTCCCAGGCCAGCAGGGCGCGCAGCTGGCCGCGGGTCAGGCCCAGCGCCCGCAGCAGCCCGCTCTCCTGCCGCCGCTCGACCACCGACAGCGCCAGCGTGTTGCCCACCCCGATCAGCGCGATGAGCACCGCCACGCCCAGCAGCCCGGTGACCACGAGCAGCAGGACGTCGACCACCTCGTCGATCGCGGCCCGCTCGCTGGCCAGCCCCGTCACGAACGAGGCGGGCAGCGCGTTGCCGGCCAGGTCGGTGATCTCGTCGATCACCGCGGTCTGGTCGGCGGTGTCGGCCAGCCGCAGCCACATGGTGTCCACCGGTGCCCCGGGCGCCAGCGCCTGCAGGTCGGTGGCCGCCAGCAGCGGGTAGTCGGTCTCGCCGGCCACCACGGTCAGCGTGCGGGACCGGTCGCCGGCGGTCAGGGTCACCGGGTCGCCGGCCCGGACCCCCCAGTGCTCGGCGCTCCAGCCGTCGAGCACGACCTGCCCCGGTTCGGGCAGCGTCGTGTCGGCCGTCGAGCGCAGCACCGGCAGCGCCTCCGCCGCGTCGACGCCGGCGGCCAGCGTGGGTGTGTCGCCCGGCCCGGTGAGCTCGGCCCCGGTCAGCGCGGCGGTGGCGACGACGCCGTCCACCGATGCCAGCCGGCCCTGCAGAGAGCTGGTCAGCTCGTCGCCCGAGCCGCTGACGACCACGTCGGTCGGGTAGGCCGCCGCGAGACCGGCCTGCGCGGTGGCCCGCGTCGAGCTGGCGCCCACCACCATCGCGGTGGTCAGGGTGACCCCGATGAGCAGCGCGGTCGCGGTGGCCGCCGTCCGCCGGGGGTTGCGGGTGGCGTTCCCGCTGGCCAGGCGGGCCGGGAGCCCGCCGAACCGACCGAGCACCCCGCCCGCCGCCGCCACGATCGGGGGCACGGCTCGCTGCGCGAGCAGCAGGATCCCCAGCGCGCTGAGCACCCCTCCGGCCAGCGAGACCAGGAGCTGAGCGGTCCCCACGCCGAGGGCCATGAGGCCGACGCCGGGGACGGCGAGCAGCAGCCCCGTGACCAGCCGGGCGACGCCCCCGCGGGAGCGCAGCGGCGCCGGGTCGGTGGGCCGCAGCGCGCTGAGCGGGGCGACCCGGGTGGCGGCGCGGGCCGGGGCCAGCGCGGCGATCAGCGTGGTCGCCGTGCCGACGGCGAGGCCGACCAGCACGGCGTGCAGCGGCACGGACACCCCCGACAGCGGGACGGGGGAGTCCGTCCCCGACACCACCGCGGAGACGGCGGCGGAGAGCGCGACGCCGGCCAGCACGCCGACCACCGAGGCGGCCAGCCCGGTGAGCAGGGCCTCGCCGAGCACGCTGCGCCGCACCTGCCGGGCGGTGGCGCCGACGCAGCGCAGCAGCGCCAGGTCGCGGGTGCGCTGGGCCAGCAGCACGGCGAAGGTGTTCGCGATGACCAGCCCGGCGACGACGACGGCGATGGTGGCGAACACCAGCAGCGCGGTGGTCAGCCAGGTGGCGTCGCCGGTCAGGGCGGCGACGGAGTTCTCGGCCTGCTCCGTGCCGGTGCGGACCGTGACCTCCGCGTCGGACAGGGCGGCGCGCACCTCGCCGGCCAGGACGTCGGGGGCGGTGGTCCCGGCGATCCGCAGCTCGGTCGGCTCGATCGCGCCCCAGGCCCGGGCCTGGTCGGCGACGACGTAGACCTTGCCGTAGATCCCGGCGGTGGGGTCCCCGCCCAGGTCGACCACCCCGGTCACGGTGGTGTCCGTGGTGACCCCGGTGCCCTCGTCGTCGTAGCTCGTGACGGGGACGACGTCGCCGACAGCGGCGCCGACGCGCTCGCTGACCGCCATCTCCCCCGGCCGTGCGGGCAGCGCGCCGTCGGCCAGCTCCTGCCAGCGCAGCTGCGGGTCGGCGGCCACCGACTCGACCAGCAGGTACTGGGCGCCGGTGCGCCCGGGGGTGACCGCCTGCACGGAGGTCTGCCAGGTCGGGTCGACGGCCTGCACGCCGGACAGCCCGGTGAGGGTGTCGACGTGCCCGGCCAGGCCCACGCCGCTGTCGGAGGTGACGACGACGTCGGTCTCCACGTACGGGGCTCCGGCCGCCGTCAGCACGGTGGCGCGGGTGGTCTCGTTGAGCACCAGGGTGGCGACCACGAAGCCCACGGCGATGACGATCGCGAGGGTGGAGGCGATCAGGCGGGGCAGGTGCGCCCGGATGCTCGCCAGCGTCACTGCGCGCACGGGTCAGGCCCCCAGGTCGCGGAGCGCGTCGAGCACGGACGCCGCGGTCGGGTCGGTGAGCTCGCCGGCCAGCCGGCCGTCGGCGAGCAGCACCACGCGGTCGGCGTACGCGGCGGCCGAGGCGTCGTGGGTGACCATGACGACGGTCTGGCCGGTCTCCTTCACGCTGGAGCGCAGCAGGCCGAGCACCTCGGCGCCGCTGCGGGAGTCGAGGTTGCCGGTGGGCTCGTCGGCGAAGACGACGTCGGGGCGGGCGAGCAGGGCGCGGGCGATCGCCACGCGCTGCTGCTGGCCGCCGGAGAGCTCGTGCGGGCGGTGGCCCAGCCGCTCGCGCAGGCCGAGGCGCGCGACGACGTCGTCGAACCAGACGGGGTCGGGGCGCTGCCCGGCCAGCTGCATCGGCAGCACGATGTTCTCGCGCGCGGGCAGCACGGGCAGCAGGTTGAACGCCTGGAAGACGAACCCGATCCGCCGGCGGCGCAGCGTGGTGAGCTGGTCGTCGCGCAGGCGGGTGAGCTCGGTGTCGCCCAGCCACACCTGGCCGGCCGTCGCGGTGTCGAGCCCCGCCAGGCAGTGCATCAGCGTGGACTTGCCGCTGCCCGAGGGGCCCATGATCGCGGTGAACTCGCCACGGGCGAAGGCGACGTCGACGCCGGCCAGCGCGTGCACGGCGGTCTCACCGCTGCCGTAGGTCTTGCGCAGGCCGGTGGCGCGGACGGCGGCGCCGGACAGGGACGCCGGCGGCTCGCCGGGGACGGTCATGACGGGGACGGACACGGGATGCCTCCGAGGTCGGGGGACGACGACGGTGCTCACGCTCTCGCCGGGAGGCGTCGTCCCGCGTCGGAGCCCAGGACGATCTCCGCTGTCATCCCCAGGTCGTACCGGCCCCGGTCGCCCGGCACCGGAGCGCGGGTGAGGGGGCGGGTTGCGGGCTCAGGCGTTGCGGAGCAGGTCCGCGGGGGCGACCAGCCCGGAGCGGTACGCCAGGACGACGGCCTGCACCCGGTCGCGGGAGCCGGTCTTGGCCAGCACGCGGCCCACGTGCGTCTTCACCGTCGCCTCGCTGACGAAGAACTGCGCGGCGATCTCGCTGTTGGTGGCGCCGTAGGCCATCTGCTCGAGCACCTCGCGCTCGCGGGGAGTGAGCTCGGCCAGCGCGGCGTCGTCCCCGCCCGTGACCGGCAGCACCCCGCCGGCCACGCCGCCGCGGAGCAGGGGCGCCACGTGCTGCAGCAGCCGGCGGGTGGAGCTCGCCGCGATGACGGAGTCGCCCGCGTGCACGGTGCGGATCGCGGCCAGCATCTCCTCGGGGGCGGCGTCCTTGAGCAGGAAACCGCTGGCCCCGGCCCCGATGGCGGCGACCACGTACTCGTCGAGGTCGAAGGTGGTCAGGACGACGACCCGCGGCGGCTCGGGCAGCGCGGTGATCCGCCGGGTGCCCTCGATGCCGTCGGTGCCGGGCATGCGGATGTCCATGAGCACGACGTCGGCGGGGGTGCCGGCCAGCAGCTCGACCGCCGCCGCGCCGTCGCCGGCCTCGCCGACCACGGTCAGGTCGGGCTGCGACTCGATGACCATGCGGAAACCGGCCCGGACCATCTGCTGGTCGTCCACCAGGACGACCCGGATCGCGTCGCTCGTCGGGGCGAACGGTAGGGCAGGGCGGCGTGCACGCCGAACCCGCCACCGTGCCGGGGGCCGGCCTCCAGCCGCCCGCCGTGGAGCTGGGCGCGCTCGCGCATGCCGCGCAGCCCCTGGCCCCGGCCGTCGGACCCGGTGATCGCCGCCGCCGCGCCGCGGCCGTCGTCGAGGACGGAGAGCTCCAGCGCGTCGGGCCGCCACTGCAGCCGCACCCAGGCGCGGCCGGCCGGGCCGGCGTGCTTGAGCACGTTGGTGAGCGACTCCTGCACGATCCGGTAGGCGGCCAGCTGCGGTCCGGCCGGCATCGGCTGCGGCGTCCCCTCGACGATGAGGTCGACGTCGAGGCCGCTGGCGCGCACGTCCTCGACCAGCGCCGGGATCGCGCCGACGTCGGGCTGCGGGGCGTACTCCTCCCCGCCGCCGTCCCGGAGCACGCCGAGCAGGGCGCGCATGTCGGTGAGCGCCTGCCGGCCGGTCGCGGCGATCGCCTCCAGCGCGTCGGTGGCCGCCTGCGGGTCGGCCTTCCCGGCGTAGCGGCCGCCGTCGGCCTGCGCGATGACGACCGACAGGGAGTGCGCGACGACGTCGTGCATCTCGCGGGCGATGCGGGCGCGCTCGGCGGTCGCGGCCAGCCGCATCTCCTGGTCCCGCTCGAGCTCCAGCAGCTGGGCGCGCTCCTCCAGCGAGGCCAACCGCTGGAGCCGCGCCCGCCGCAGGTCGCCCAGCGCCCAGGCGGCGACCACCGAGACGCCGATCGCCCCGGCGGTGAGGATCGTGCTCTCGGTGAGGCCCCCGCCGAAGTACCGCAGGGCGGCGAGGGCCGCGCCGGCCAGGCCGATGCCGAGCCCGGCCTGGCTCGCCCAGCGCGGGGCGTAGCCGGCCAGCGAGTAGACCATCACCAGCGCCGCGCAGTTGGCGGCCAGGAACTGGTCGACGACGACCAGCTCGAGCACGCCGGCCGCGACGACGGCGGCCGCGGCGTGGACCGGCGCCCGGCGCCGCCACGCCAGCGGGGCCACCAGCAGCACGCCGACGACGAACGCCGCCGCCTCGCCGGGCCAGTAGGCGCCGGCGGGCAGGACGACGGTGACCAGGCCGATGACGGCGGCCAACCCCGTGTCGACGACGAAGGGCCGGTCCCGCAGCCAGGGGACCAGGCCCTCGGCGGCGGGCGGGCGTTCCATGCCCGCGAGCCTAGGGAGCCGTTGCGCCGGTCTCGTCGCCCCTCGGGATGATCCCCGGGTCCTTCCGTGGGCGGATCAGTTCTCCGAGGTCGGGTCCTCCGGTGCCTCGAAGTCGCCCTGACCGGGGGGTGCGGAGACGACCGGGGCCTCCATGGTGATCTCACCGGCCTCCTCGAACACGAACGTGACCGGGATCGACTGCGACGAGCGCAGGGTGGTGTCCAGGTCGGTGAGCACCACCGACGGCGGGCCTTCCGGCTCCAGGTAGACGTTGTCCTCCTCGGGCACGTCGATCGCGCCGTCGGTCCCGTCCAGCGACGTCAGCTCCGCCCCGGCGAAGTCCTCGCCGCGGACGTCGATCAGCTGGTCGCCGGTCGTCCCGGTGTTGGCGATCGCGGCGTAGAGCGTCACGTCCTCGCCGACCTCCCACACCTCGTCCTCCGGGTAGGCGAGGCCCAGGGCGGTGATCTTGATGTCCTCGGTCACCGCCTCGTCCGGGCCGGGGTTGCCGCCGTCGACCTCCGTGCCGAACTCCTCGATCGGGTTCGCCGACTCCTCCTCCTCGGCGACGGTCCCGCAGGCCGCCAGGGGCAGCGCGGTGGCGAAGAGCAGGGCGGCGAACGGGTGCCTGCGCGAGCGGCGGGTCATGCTGGTCCTCCCGGAGTGGCGTACGACCGTCCAGGGCTACCCCGGCCGGTCCCCCCGACCCTCCGGTGGGCGGACCGCAACAGAGTTGTCGCATTGGGGGTGGACGCGTGGAGGACGAGCGCCGGTACCGGCCCGACGACGACGGCGGCGACCCGGCGTGCTGGCTGCGCCGGGTGTGCCCGGCCTGCGGCGGGCTGGCCGACGAGGACCCGCCCACCGCCTGCCCGCGGTGCGGGGAGCGCCTGCCGGGGGAGTGAGCCGGTCAGGCGGCCGCGCGCGTGCGCCCGGTCGCCCGGAAGTCGCAGAGGGCGTCCCGGAGCGCCACCCCCAGCAGGTCGGCGGGCAGGTGCAGCTCGTCCCGGCGGTCCAGCGGCAGGCCGGGGAGCCCGGTGCCCACCAGCAGCGCGAGGTCGGCGTCGAGGGCCCGCTGCTCGGCGGCGGCGTGCGCGGCCATCAGCGCGCGCGAGGGCAGCGGCCGCCCCGGCCCGGCGGAGTGCAGCAGCCGGGTGAGCACGCGGGTGGAGTCGGCGTCCTCCGGCTGCAGCAGGGTGACCACGGTCGTCGCCGCCCCCGAGTCGAGCTGGTCGCGGCGGACCCGCAGGGCGAAGGGGACCCGGTGCACGTAGGTCACCCGACGGCGCTGCCGCAGCGGCCGCCCGCCCAGGGCCACCTCGGGGTCGAGCGGGTCGTCGCACCACTGCTCCTGCACCGAGCGCAGACCGCCGGTCTCCCGGACCACCTCGTAGGGCGGCACCTCCGGGTGGTCGGCGGCCCCGGTCGTGGCGCCGTGCACGAAGGGCAGCCGCGCGACGTCCAGGAGGAGGTCGGCGACGACGGCCGCGGGGGCCGGGGTGCGGCGGGGGGCGAGCCAGCGGTGCAGGAACCGGCGGTCGGCGTCCTCCGGCACCTCCAGCGGGACCTCGACCGGCGCGGACGGGGCCAGCTCGACCACGCCCTGCCGCTCCCGGACGCCGTGCGCGGGCGGATCGGCGCGCACCTCGTCGCCGTCCCGCCGCAGCGTCCACGTGCGCCCGAGCAGCCGGACCTGCAGCCAGCCGCCGGGCCGCAGCTCGGGGGAGAGTGCCACCGGGTGCCAGGCCGCGGCGAGCGAGGGGTCGAGGTTGCCGAACACCGGGCCCCGGGGCCCGGGGGCGGGTGGCACCGCCTCGGGCGCGGGCGGTACCACGGGCCGGGGCGGCAGCGGCAGGGCGGTGCGGTCGGGGGCCAGCCAGACCCAGCCGTGCCGCTCCTCGACCGCCCAGGGCACGGGCAGGTCCGCTCGCGGGGGCGGCACGCCCGCCGGGCCGAGGGCGGGGGCGGAGACGCACCGGCCGTCGGCGTCGAAGCGCCAGCCGTGGCGGGAGCACTCGAGCCGCCCACCGGAGACCGTGGCGGTGGCCAGCGGGGCGGCCCGGTGCGGGCATCGCGCCGGGAAGGCGCTGACCTCGGCACCTGGCCGCAGCCGCACCACCACCCAGGCCCGCCCGCCGGCGCCCACCGGCACCGGCGTCGTCCCCACGTCGGCGGCCCGGGCCACCGCGAACCAACCCGAGGGCAGAGCGCTGATCGCGACCATGAGCCATTGCACCGGGGTCGTGTTCGCGCGGCGTTACGGCGGTGGAGCGATCCGGCTACGTCTCGTCCTGGGCGAGACGCCCCGCTCCGGGCTGTCCCCGCGTCGCGCGCCCGCGCGAGCCGTCAGGATCTAGGGTCTGCTGGCTTCCGGTCCGACGGCCGGCCGGCCTGGAGGGAGACACCGGCGATGCGCGACGCACTGCGATGGCTGCGCCCCGGCCACCTGGGCACGGAGGCGGAGCACGCCACGTTCCGGACCCTCCACTCGGCCTCGCTCACGGCGCCGGAGCTGCGGGAGGGCCTGACCAGCGGCTCCGCCGGACGCGCGATCCGGCACCTGCGCGACCTGCTCGGGGTCCCGGCCGTCGCGCTGACCGACACCGTGACGACGCTGGCCTGGGACGGCCGCTTCGGGCACCACGAGCAGGACGCGGCAGCGCTCGCCGCCGTCGTCCTGGAGTCGGGCAACACGGTGGTCCGGGACCGCAGGAACTTCCCCTGCTCGGACGCCGGGTGCGGGCTGCGCCAGGTGGTGATCAGCCCGCTGGTGGTGGAGGACCGGGTGGTCGGCACCCTGCAGGCGTTCACCTCGTCGGCCTCCGCCGGGCTCGTCCGGGCCGTGACCGAGGTGGCGCGCTGGGTGTCGGGGAACCTGGAGCTCGCCGAGCTCGACGCCTCGCGGACGCGGCTGATGGAGGCCGAGGTCCGGGCGCTGCGGGCGCAGATCAGCCCGCACTTCATCTACAACTCGCTGACCGCGATCGCCTCGTTCGTCCGGACCGACCCCGAGCGGGCACGGGAGCTCCTGCTGGAGTTCGCCGACTTCACCCGGTACTCCTTCAGCCACCACGGCGAGTACACGACCCTGGCCGAGGAGCTCCGGTCGATCGAGCGGTACCTGGTGCTCGAGAAGGCGCGGTTCGGCGACCGGCTCCAGGTCACCCTCCGGGTGGCGCAGGAGGTCCTGCCGGTCGCCGTCCCGTTCCTCTGCCTGCAGCCGCTGGTGGAGAACGCGGTGCGGCACGGCCTCGAACGCAAGCCCGGCACCGGGACGGTGACCATCATCGCTGCCGACCAGGGCGGCGAGTGCCTGATCTCGGTGGAGGACGACGGGATCGGCGAGGACCCGGAGAAGGTGCGGCGGGCCCTCGCCGGTGACGTCTCGGTCGACTCGGTGGGGCTGGGCAACGTCGATGCCCGCCTGCGCACCGCCTTCGGGGACGACTACGGTCTGGTCGTCGAGACCTGCCCCGGTGCGGGGACGAAGGTCATCGTGCGGGTCCCGAAGTTCGCGCCCGGGGTGCGCCCGTGACCGGGTGGGCCACGTCCCGCACGCGCACGGTCCGTCTCGACGCCGACGACCGCCGGCGAGGAGGTGCCGTGACCGCAGACCGGCTGACCGTCCTGGTCGTGGACGACGAACGCCCGGCCCTCGAGGAGCTGCGCTGGCTGCTCGAGCGGGACGGGCGGATCGGGGCGGTGCTGACCAGCGACTCGGCCACCGACGCGCTGCGCCTGCTCCAGGAGCGGTCGGTCGACGCCGTCTTCCTGGACATCCGGATGCCCGGGCTCGGCGGCGTCGACCTGGCGCGCGTGCTGTCCCGGTTCAAGGTGCCGCCGCCGGTCGTCTTCGTCACCGCGTACGACGACCACGCGGTGGACGCGTTCGAGCTCGGCGCCGTCGACTACGTCCTCAAGCCGGTCCGCGACGACCGGCTGTCCGAAGCGGTGCGCCGGGTGGTCGGCGCGCGGGCCGGTGGGCCCGTGGCGGTGGACGACGACATCGCGGTGGAGCTGGGCGGTGTGACGAGATTCGTCCCGCGATCCAGCGTCCGGTACGTCGAGGCGCAGGGTGACTACGCCCGGCTGCACACCGCGTCGGGCAGCCACCTGGTCCGCGTGCCGCTGACGACGCTGGAGGAGACCTGGAAGGACGCCGGCTTCGTGCGGATCCACCGGTCGCTACTGGTCGCGCTCCAGCACGTCGAGGAGGTCCGGATGGACGCCGGGCGGTGCACGGTCGTCGTCGGCGGCACGGAGCTGGTGGTGAGCCGGCGGCACACACGGGAGCTGCGCGACCTCCTGGTGCGGCGCGCCCGGCCGGGTGCGCCGGGCCGGGGCTGACCGGTGCCGGACCCCACGCCCCGGCGGGTGCGCGTCACGAGCCCGCGCACCGGCGCGGCGCGCGTGCAGCGGGTCCCGGGCGCCCGCGAGATCGAGACCCAGACCGCGCTGGGCGAGGTGTACATGTCCTCGCTGCTGCGCTCCCAGCTCCGGCTGGCGCTGCTCGCCCTCACCACCCTCGTCGTGGTGGTCGGCGGCATCCCCCTGCTCTTCTGGCTCGCGCCCGACCTGACCACGGTCGAGGTGCTCGCCGTGCCGCTCCCGTGGCTCCTGCTGGCGTTCGCCGTCTACCCGTTCCTCTTCGTGGTCGGCTGGCTCTACGTCCGGGCCGCCGAGCGCAACGAACGCGCCTTCACCGACGTGCTGGACCGGTCGTGACGCCCCGGCCGTCCGGCGGGCGGTCGTGAGCGCCGCGGGCTACAGCGTCACCGCGGTCACGTTCGTCATCGTGGCCACGCTGGCGGTCGGCGCCTACGGCTGGCGGTTCTCCCGCACGACCAGCGACTTCTTCGTGGCCTCCCGCACCGTGCGGCCGGGGCTGAACGCCTCGGCCATCGGTGGGGAGTACCTCTCCGCGGCGTCCTTCCTCGGCGTCGCCGGCCTGGTGCTGGCCTTCGGCACGGAGATGCTCTGGTACCCGGTCGGCTGGACGGCGGGCTACCTCGTCCTGCTGGTCCTCGTCGCCGCGCCGCTGCGCCGCTCCGGCGCCTACACGCTGCCCGACTTCGCCGAGAGCCGGCTGGAGTCGCGCGGGGTGCGCCGGCTCTCCGCGCTGCTGGTCGTGGCGATCGGCTGGCTCTACCTGATGCCGCAGTTCCAGGGCGCCGGCCTCGCGCTGGCCGCCACCACGGGGACCGGCGCCTGGCTGGGCGGTGTGCTCGTCGCGACGGTGGTGCTGGTCAACGTGCTCTTCGGCGGCATGCGCAGCATCACCTTCGTCCAGGCCTTCCAGTACTGGCTGAAGCTCACCGCGCTGCTGTTCCCGCTGCTGTTCATGGTCACCACCTGGCTCGGGGACGGCGGCGTCTCCCCGGCCTCGACCGGGACGACGCCCGGGGACTCCTGGGAGTCGCCGCTGGCCGGGACGGGCGAGCACGAGCTCTACACCACGTACTCGATCATCGTCGCCACGTTCCTCGGCACGATGGGCCTCCCGCACGTCGTGGTGCGCTTCTACACCAACCCCGACGGGGCCGCGGCGCGGCGCACGACCCTGTTCGTGCTGGCTCTGCTCGGCGTCTTCTACCTCCTGCCGCCCGTGTACGGCGGGCTCGGCCGGCTCTACGCCCCCGACCTCATCGCCAGCGGCAACACCGAGTCGGTGGTGCTGGAGCTCCCGGCCCGCATGCTGGGCGGCACGCTGGGCGAGCTGCTCTCGGCGCTGACCACGGCAGGGGCGTTCGCGGCCTTCCTGTCGACGTCGTCCGGGCTGACCGTCGCGGTCGCGGGCGTCATCAGCCAGGACGGGCTGGGTCGCCGGTTCGGCGGCGTGCGCGCCTTCCAGGCCGGGGCCGTGGTCGCCGTCCTCGTGCCCCTGGGCCTGGCCCTGCTGGCCGAGGGGGTGGGCGTCGCCCGGGCGGTCGGGCTGGCCTTCGCCTTCGCCGCCTCCACGTTCTGCCCGCTGCTGGTGCTGGGCATCTGGTGGCGCCGGCTCACGGACGCCGGTGCGATCGCCGGGATGCTCGTCGGCGGGGGGTGCGCCGGCGGCGCGGTGCTGGCCACCCTGCTGGGCGCGGCGCCGGCCGGGTGGCCGGGGGCGCTGCTCGCCCAGCCGGCGGCCTGGACCGTCCCGCTGGCGTTCCTCACCATGGTGGCGGTCTCCCTGGCCACGCCCCGGCGGGTGCCGCGGCACGCCGCCCGGACCATGGTCCTGCTGCACACCCCCGAGGCGGTGCAGCTCGACCGCGGCGTCCTGCCGCGCTGAGGACGGCGTGCTCCCGCGACGCCCGTGGTGGACGGCGCGACCGCTCGTCTCGCCGGACCTGCCGTATGCCGATCCAGGCTCACCGCTCGGCGCAGCGGCGGCGCGGCCGGTGCCCACCGGGAACCGCGAGCCCTACCGTGACAGGGCTCACAGTTCCGACTGCCCGCATGTCGACGCCCGCTCGATCGAACCAGGAGCTCGCACCTTGACCGATCCACAGGAACGGCGTCTGCTGACGCCCGAGGAGTACCGCGCCGCGCAGGACTCGCCGGAGTTCGTGGAGCTGAAGAAGCGCTTCCGGAGCTTCGCCTTCCCGATGACCGTGGCGTTCCTCGTCTGGTACCTGCTCTACGTGCTCCTCTCGACGTACGCCTCGGACTTCATGTCCACGCAGGTGTTCGGCAACGTGAACGTCGGCCTGCTCTTCGGGCTCGGCCAGTTCGTGACCACGTTCGTCATCACCCACCTCTACGTGGCGCACGCCAACAGGCGCACCGACCCCATCGCCGACGAGATGCGCGAGCGCCTCGAGGCCCACGACTACGCGCCCGGCACGCCCGCCGGCGGCGACACCCGCACCGAGGGGGCCACTCGTGCTTGACCTGCACGCCGCCGACGCCACGATCGGCAACCCGGCGATCAACATCTCGATCTTCGGCGCGTTCGTCGTCGTCACCCTGGCCATCACCTTCCGGGCCAGCCGCAACAACAAGAGCGCCGCCGACTACTACGCCGCCGGTCGCACCATCACCGGCCAGCAGAACGGCCTGGCGATCGCCGGCGACTACCTCTCGGCGGCCTCGTTCCTCGGCATCGCCGGCGCCATCGCGATCTACGGCTACGACGGCTTCCTCTACTCCATCGGCTTCCTGGTGGCGTGGCTCGTCGCTCTGCTGCTCGTCGCCGAGCTCATGCGCAACACCGCCCGCTTCACGATGGCCGACGTGCTGGCCTTCCGGATGCGGCAGGGCCCGGTGCGCACCGCGGCCGCGATCTCCACGCTGGCGGTCTCGCTCTTCTACCTGCTCGCCCAGATGGCCGGCGCCGGTGGCCTCGTCGCCCTGCTGCTCGGCGTGAGCGGGCCGGTGGCCGAGGCGCTCGTCGTCACGGTGGTCGGCGCGCTGATGATCTTCTACGTCCTCGTCGGCGGCATGCGCGGCACCACGTGGGTGCAGATCATCAAGGCCAGTCTGCTCATCGCCGGTGCGCTGGTCATGACGCTGTGGGTGCTCGCCGACTACGGCTTCAACCTGTCGGCGCTGCTCGGTGGCGCGGTGGAGAGCGCGGGCACGACGGGCGTGCTCAACCCCGGTGCGCAGTACGGCATCAGCGACACCACCCGCCTGGACTTCATCAGCCTGGCGCTGGCCCTGGTGCTCGGCACCGCCGGCCTCCCGCACGTGCTGATGCGCTTCTACACCGTGCCGACGGCGAAGGCCGCCCGGACGTCGGTGGTCTGGGCCATCTGGCTGATCGGCATCTTCTACCTGTTCAGCCTGATCATCGGCTACGGCGCCGGCGCCATGGTGGGTGCCGAGACGATCGTCGCGGCCCCGGGTGGCGTCAACGCGGCCGCTCCGCTGCTGGCGTTCGAGCTCGGCGGCACGGTGCTGCTCGGCATCATCGCCGGCGTCGCGTTCGCCACGATCCTCGCGGTGGTCGCGGGCCTGACGATCACCGCGTCGGCCTCCTTCGCCCACGACGTCTACGCGTCGGTGATCAAGAAGGGTGACGTCCCGCCCAACGGCGAGGTCAAGGTCGCCCGGATCACCGCCGTCGTCATCGGCGCCATCTCCATCGGGCTGGGCATCCTGGCGCTGCGCGCCGGGCTGAACATCGCCTTCCTGGTGGCGCTGGCGTTCGCGGTGGCCGCCTCGGCGAACCTGCCGACGATCCTCTACACGCTGTTCTGGAAGAAGTTCACCACCCAGGGCGCGCTGTGGTCGATCTACGGCGGGCTGATCATCTGCGTCGGGCTGATCCTCTTCTCCCCGGTGGTCTCGGGCACCGAGACGTCGATGTTCCCCGGCGTCGACTTCGCCTGGTTCCCGCTGCGCAACCCCGGGCTGGTCTCCATCCCGGCGTCGTTCATCCTCGGGTGGCTGGGCACCGTCGTCACCAAGGAGAAGCCGAACGAGGCCAAGTGGGCCGAGCTCGAGGTCCGGGCGTTCACCGGCATCGGGGCGGAGAAGGCCGTCAAGCACTGAGAGGACCTGGCTCCTCCCCGCACCTCGCTCCGCTCGGCGCGGGCCCCTGGAGCCAGGCTGTTCAACCCAGTTGCGTGGCGCGCGTCCCCGGGAGGGGGCGCGCGCCTCGCGCGTCGGGCTCGCTCAGGCGGCGGTGGCGTGCGCCGGGGCCGCGGCAGGGACGGGCTCGGTGGGAAGGACGGCGTCGACCGCGGTGGTGGTGCCCGCCACGGCGAGCGCGACGGGATCGGCCGCGCGCTCGGGACGGCGGGCGCGGACCACCCAGCGGGCGACCAGGCCGGTCAGGACGACCAGGCCGGCGACGGCGTGCTGCCCGGGCGCGCTGATCGCGACGGCGACCGCCGCCAGGTAGACCAGCGAGAGCAGGACCGCAGCGACGGGCAGGCGGGGCAGGTGCAGGTGCACGGCAGGACCTCCGGGAGGGGCTGGGCCCGCCGGGCCGGCGGCCGCACCCGGGGAGGGCGGGCCGCCGGCACGGCGACGGCGCGACGAGCTGGTCCGGACCTCAGGTGAGCATGTCCTTGGCCTTCTGCAGCATCGACTGACCCTCCATCTGCGGCGTCGGGAAGAGCCGCGGGTCACCGGGGGGCAGCTGCGGGGCGTCGGCGGTGGCCTCGATCGGACGGGCGGTGAACTCGCCCCGGCCGTCCGGGGTCGGGCCGTGGGCCCAGCGGCCGGCCGCGGCCTCGGGGCCGTCGGAGGCGAGGATGAAGGCGTAGCCGGCGTCGCCCGGCTCCTCCTCCAGCGGGAAGGCCTCGGGCACCGGGATGCCCTCGAGGCCGTCCGCCTTGAGCTCCTCGATCGCGGCGAGCCACTGCATCTGGTGCATGTGGTCGCGGGCGATCAGGAACTTCAGCATCTCCTTGACCCCGGGGTCGTCGGTCATGTTGTACAGGCGCGACACCTGCAGCCGGCCCTGCATCTCGGCGGTGGCGTTGTAGTGGAAGTCGGCCATCAGGTTGCCGCTCGCGGTCACGTACCCGCCGCTCCAGGGCAGGCCCATGGAGTCGCGGTAGTAGGCGCCGCCGCCGTTGACGATCGCGTGCTGCGGGTTGACGTCTCCGTACCCGGCCGCCGCCTCCTTGGTCCGGTCGGCGGCGTCCGGCTTGAGCGGCTGGTGGTCCAGCAGTCGGTCGATCATCGTCACGATCATCTCGACGTGGGCGAGCTCCTCGGTGCCGATGGACAGGAGCATGTCCTTGTACTTGCCGGGCAGCCGGCAGTTCCAGCCCTGCAGCAGGTACTGGGTGGCGACGGTCATCTCGCCCCACTGACCGCCGAGGATCTCCTGCATCCGGCGGGCGAACGCGGCGTCGGGACCGTCGGGCTTCGCCTCGTACTGCAGGGCCTGGGTGTGCGTGAACACGGTGTCTCCTCTGCGTCGTCACGTCGCCGCGATCGCGGTGACGCAGGGGATCTGCCCGCCCCGGCTGGCCCACCGGTGCCGTTCCGTGGCCCGGGGGTGCCAACCTCCGTCAGCGGTCGGGGAGGCGGACGGTCAGGGTGAACCGCGCGCCGTCCTCCGACCACAGCACCCGGCCCCCGAGCTCCGCCGCCTGCCGGCGCACCGACCACAGCCCGAGCCCGGTGAGGTCCACCGGTGGCCGGTCCTGCCGCAGGTGCTGCAGGACCCGGTCGACGGGGACGCCGGTCTGGGTGATCGCCAGGTCCACCCAGCCGTCGCGCGCGGTCACCCGGAGGCGCACCGGTGCGCCGTCGCCGTGCCGGTGGGCGTTCTCCAGCAGGTTGAGGAGGATGCGCTGCACGCGGGCGTCGCCGACGCCGATCTCCCCGGCGCCGTCCTCCAGCTCCAGCGCGAGCTGGGACCGGGGCAGCCCGGAGGCCGCCACGGAGGCGCGCAGGACGTCGCCGAGCGGGCGGGTGCCGCGCGAGCGCGGGACGGCGCCGCCCGTGGCGTCGGCCGTGCGCAGCATCGAGGAGAGGTGGGCGGTCTGGGCCCGGGCGAGCGCGAGCAGCTCACCGGCCTGGCCGGGCGCGCGGTCGAGCGACCTCAGCACGGCCTCCAGCGAGGCCAGCGGGGTGCGCATGTCGTGGCAGAGCGCCCGGACGACGGCGTCCTCGGGGCTGGGCGTCTCCGGGTCGGGGGCGGGCGCCCGGCGCGGGCGCGGGAGATGCGCGCGCAGCACCTGGGCGAGATCGTTGAGCAGTCCACGGTTACGCGTCGACGACTGCGTGTCGGCAGCCAGGGTCACGGGCACCTCCTCGGGGAGCCGGCCGGTGGCGCCGGGAGACGCACCGACCGACGGGAGAGTTGTGGGGGTGACCGACGACGCGACCGCTGCTGACCGCAGGCCGCCGGTGGATGTGGTGGTCGTGGACGACCACCCCTTGTTCACGCGTGGGTTGAGCCTGCTCCTGCCGGGGCTCAGCGAGGGCCGGGTGCGGGTGGTGGCGACGACGGACGACGCGTCGGCCGCCGCTGCGCTGGTGCGGCGGCACCACGCCGACGTCGCGATCGTCGACCTGCACATGCCACCGCCCGGCGGGACGAGGGCCATCGCCGCCGTCCGCCGGGCGGACCCGATGGTGCGGGTGGTCGCGCTCTCGGGGCTGGCCGAGGCCGACGCCGCGATCGAGGCGCTGCGGGCAGGGGCGTCGGGCTTCCTGCCGAAGACGGCGGACCCGGAGTCGCTGGTGCGGCCGCTGCTGGCCGTGCTCGACGGGTGGTCGGTGCTCCCCGAGGCGCTGCTGCGCCAGCTGCTGGAGGACGCCGCACCGACGGGGGAGCGGAGCCTCGTCGACCAGCTGACCGCCGACGAGCGGCGGCTGTGGCGGCTGATCGCCGACGGCGCCAGCACCGTGGACATCGCGACGACGCTGCATGTCTCGGAGCGGACGACGAAGCGGCTGGTGGCGCACCTGCTGCGGCGGCTCGACGTGGCGACGCGGGTGGAGGCGGCGGCGCTGGCCGGCCGCGTCGGCCTGGGCGCCGGCGAGCCGGTGCGGCACACCGGTGGCCTCGTGGGCTGAGTTCCCCAGGACGTCATCGCGGGGCCAGCTACCCGGGGCCGTGATCGACAACCACCGGTCTCGGAAGTTCGTTGTCCCGGCCCCGGGGGATCACCTGCCCAGCGCGCCGGCCCACGGCTCGGAGGCGGCCAGCGCGAAGCCGGGCACCTCGTCGGCGGCCATGTCGAAGGCCGCGTAGCCGCCGCTGCCCGCGCCCACGCAGGCGGTGACCGTGGCCAGGCCCGCCCGCCGCTGGAAGAACGACTGCCGGACCTGCCAGCCGACGACGGCCCGCCGCTCGAGCACTGCCTGCTCGCGGACCAGCCAGCCGCTGCGGACGGTGAAGGTCCGTGGCCCCGCGGCGTGCCCGAGGGCGCGGTAGCGGGCGACCCCGACCGGGACGCCCAGCGTGGTGAGCACGGCTCCTGCGGCCAGCAGCCACCACGCGCCCTCCCCGGCCAGGAGGACGCCGCCGCCCGCGCTGACCAGCACCCCGAAGGCGACTGCCCGCAGCACCCGGCGGCGGCGCGCCGCGGGCGGGTGCGGGACGAGCCGGCCGGGGTCCTCGGTGACGCGGCGGGCCAGCGCCCAGGCCTCCGCCCGCGGCCCCAGCGGGAAGAGGTGCCCGCGCCCGGCGGTGTCGCCGAGGCCGGTGACCAGGGCGCTGACCCGCGCCGCCCGCACCAGCCGCATGCCCAGGCCGTCGGTGACCGTGACGCCGCGGATGCGGTCGATCTCCAGCTCGGTGTGCCGGCGGGTGAGCAGCCCGCGGGCGGCGACCAGCGAGCCGCCGCGGCGCACCAGCCGGAAACGCCAGTTGACCAGGGCGGCGCCGACGACGGACCCGACGAGCAGGACGAGCAGCGCCAGGACCAGCCCCACGCCGATCAGCCGGACGTCGGAGAGGTCGGGCTCCTGGAACTCGGGGGTCCACTGCTCGGGCAGCTCCTCGGCCAGCCGGAACAGCGCGCCGACGGCGGCCAGCGGCACGGCGAGGTAGGTCCCCATCAGCGGGGCGTAGCGCAGCCAGCGGTGGTCGAAGCGGGCGTACTCCTCCTCGGCCGGCTCGGCCGCCGGTTCGCCGTCCGGGGCGGGACCGGGGGCCGCTGCGTTGCGGTGGGTCAGGACGGCGACGCGCAGTCGGTCGCCCTCCGCGCGGGAGATGCCGTCGACCAGCAGCTCCTCGTCGCCGTCGGTGACCGCCCCGGCGGCGGCGTCGATGCGCACGCGCACCAGGCCGAAGATGCGGTGCAGCGGTGGCGCCTCGACGTCGACGCCGCGGATGCGGTCGTTGGGCACGGTGCGCACCGAGCGGGCCAGCAGCCCGCGGGTGATGACGACGGCGGCGGGCCCGTCGGCGTAGCTGAACCGCCACCAGTTCAGCGTCGCGGTGAGCAGCGAGAGCACGGTGACGCCGACGACGAGGAGGACGACGGTGCGCAGCCCGCCGTCGAAACCGGTCGCCGCGATGATCGGGATGACCGCGGGCACGAAGGAGCGGGCCTGGCGGAACGTCGCGGTGTGGACGGCGACGACGCGCGGCGAGAGCCGCCGCGGGGCGCCGGCCGTCGGTGGGGCCGGCGGCGGGCCGAGCGGCGGGGGCCAGGGCGGGAGCGGGCCGGCCGGCCGGCGCGGGGGTGGGGGCGCGGGCTGCACGGCGGCTCAGGTGGCCTGGTCGCGGACCAGCTCGGCCCGGCGGGCGAGGTCGTCGGCGACGCGCTGGGCGACGCCCTGCTCGAGGTGCCAGATCCGCACGGTGCCCTGGCTGGAGGCGGTGAGCACCGCGACGGTGGCCAGGCCGAACATCTGCTGCAGGACCCCGCGGGTGACGTCGACGGTCTGGATCCGCGAGATCGGCACCAGCGTCCAGGTCTGGGTGAGCCAGCCGGTGCGCGTGTACGCGGCCTCGTTGGTGATCTCCCACCGGTACACCCGGTGCTTGAACCACGGGCGGATGCTCAGCGCGATCACCGCGTAGGCCGCGCCGGCCAGGGGGGCCAGCCGGCGCAGCAGGGGCACGGGGTCGCCGACGTCGGCGGGCACGAGGAGCAGGAAGGCACCGATCGCCAGCCACACGAAGACGGTGCTGATCAGGCTCTCGACCACCCACAGCCCGATGGCCGAGCGCGGCAGCTCCCAGGCCGGCTCGCGCACGGGGGTCGGGCGGGCGCCGCCTGCGGCAGCCCGGTGGCTCGGGGACATCGCGCCCATCCTCCCAGTGCGGAGGACCCCGGTCGTGCAGCCGGTGCCCGTGCCACGATGGAGGCGTGATGCCGCAGCAGGTCCCGACCGTGCCCGCCTCCGAGCTGCCCGAGGACGCCGTGGTCCTCGACGTCCGCGAGGACGACGAGTGGGTGCACGGCCACATCCAGGGCGCCACGCACATCCCGATGGGCGACGTCCCCTCCCGGCTCGACGAGCTGCCCGAGGGGGACCCGCTCTACGTCACCTGCCGCGGTGGTGGCCGCTCGGCGCGCGTGGCCGCGTGGCTGAACGCCAACGGCTTCGACGCGGTGAACGTCGGCGGCGGCATGGGGGAGTGGCAGGCCGCCGGGAAGCCCATGGTGAGCGAGACCGGCGAGGAGCCGTTCGTCCGCTGACGGACCCGTCCCGAGGCTCGCCGCGGGCGTGCGAGCGGGGAGGAGGACGGGGTCGATCGTCAGCGCCAGGCAGCCGCGGTCTCCTCGTCGTAGTAGCGGGTGAAGCCGCACAGCCAGGCGATCGGCTCCAGCGGGTCGCCCTCCCACCGGTCGGCGCCGCTGACCAGCAGGCGGGACCCGACGCCGTAGACCGGGCCCGGCGTGCTGCTCCCCGCGGCCGGGTCGTACGGCGCCGGGAGGTCGACGGTCACCGTGCCGCCGGAGCCGCCGGAGAACCACTCCTGCACGCTGAAGGTGACGCCGACCAGGTCCTCCGGCGGCCCGGAGGCGCCCGGCCGCGTCGTGACGGCGGGCCCGATGCCCGTCACCACGCCGGCGAAGGCGAACTCCTGCTTGCTCAGCGCGGCCGGGCTGTACTCGACGGCGCAGGAGCTCGTCGCCGTGCTGTCGAGCGGCCCGGTGCGCCCGGCGGTCGGGTCCTCGGCGAGCTGGGACAGCTCGCTGCCCGCCGCCGTCCCGGGCTCGTCCCCGCCGTCGGCCGGGGGCATGCCGGTGCCCGGATCGGCGTCGGCCGCCTCCGGAGCGCCCTCGCGCGGCTCTTCCGCGACCAGGACCGACGCCGAGCCGGCGGCGTCGCCCTGCCCGCTCGGCAGGTCGACGACGGTCACGACGCCCCCGGCGACCACCGCCACGCCCGCGGCCACGGCGAGCGAGACGCCGGCGGTGCGGCGACGGCGCGCCCGGCGGCCGGCCTTCAGCAGCTGGCCCACCGGCGCCGGGCCCACCGGCACCCGGTCGGCCAGCTCTCCCAGCAGTGTCGAGGTCTCCCGCTCTGTCACGATGCCCTCCCTCCCCGCAGCTCGGCGACGTCCAGGTCGGTCTGCAGCTGCGCCAGCGCGCGGGAGAGCCGGCTCTTCACCGTCCCCGGGGCGATGCGCAGCGCGTCGGCGATCTGCTGCTCGCCCAGGTGGGCGTAGTAGCGCAGGACGACGACCTCGCGGTGCGCCGGGCTCAGCCGCGCGAGCGCCCGGCGCACCGCGTCGGCGTCGTCCACCTGCGCGGTGCCGTCGTCGGTCGCGACGTCGGGCACCTCGGCGGTCGGCCGCTCGCCCCACCAGCGCCGGCGGCGGCTGTCGTGGTGGCAGTTCACCAGCACCCGGTAGACGTAGGCGTCGCGGTTCTCGGCCGTGCCGACCTTGTCCCAGGAGACGTAGCAGCGCACCAGCGCCGTCTGCACCAGGTCCTCGGCCTCCGGGCGGGCGCAGCCGAGCAGCACTGCGGAGCGGACGAGCACCGGCCAGCGCTCGTCCACGTACCGCGTGAACGCCTCGTCCCGCTCCACTCGCCCTCCGCAGGTCGTCCTCTGCAGAGCATGACGGGTCCGGGGGGGGGGGGGGGGGGGGGGGGGGGGGGGGGGGGGGGGGGGGGGGGGGGGGGGGCGGGGGGGTGGGCGCGGGCGGGCGGCCCGGGCGGGGCGG
>NZ_JBJHAE010000032.1:0-28692 GCF_054050895.1 Blastococcus sp. SYSU DS0669
CGCCACCGGCGCGCACACCCCCAGCCCCACCGCCCCCCGCCCCCCGGCCCCCCCCCCCCCCCCCCCCGCCGGTAGCGCCTCCATCGCCCGTCCGGTGCTCACCAGCCGGGAGGCGGCGGCGGACGAGTACCGGGCGTGCCCGCGCAGCCAGGAGGCCATGCTCCTCTGCCCGTCGTGCTCGGCGGCCCCGGTGAGCTCGCACTGCCGCACCGTGCGGGCGATCTCGGTGGTCAGCCGGTTCCCGGCCACGAGCAGCGGGGCCAGTCGTTCGATCAGCTGCGGCCCGAACGCACCCTCGATCCGCTCGCCGGCCAGGTCGTCCAGCGCGGCGACCAACCGGTCCACCGCATCGGCCGCACCTGTCGAACGCATGTGCGAACACTACCGCCGGCCGGCGACATCCGCAGCGCGAAAGTGCAGGTCAAAGCCGAGTCCACAGATCACCACCGGCCCTTGACAGCTGACCGATGTCGTCACTCCGCCGGTGCGTCGATCCGGTAGCCGGAGCCGGTGGCGACCACGTCGACGACCGCTCCTCCGGGCCGGCCGCAGCGCCGCTCGCAGCCGGCCCAGTGCTGCCGCGCGCCACCGGCGGGGAGCGAGCCGACCACCACGGCGGCGGTCGCGTCCGCCCGGACGTCGGCGAGCGACTTGGCGCACCCGGGCAGCCCGGCGCAGGCCGTCACGCGGGTCCACGGGCTGGCCGGGTCGAGCACCAGCCCGGCCTCCACCAGCAGCGGGGCCGCCGACCCGTCGGCCAGGTCGGGGACCACGATCCCGCGCCACGGTGTCAGCTGGGCCTCCGCCGCGAGGTCGGCCAGCAGCGAGAGGTGGGCGGCGGTGAGCCGGCCCAGGGGCACGACGGCGGCGAGGGCGGTCCGCCCGTCGTCCTGCCGCACCGCCCCGATCGGGCGCACCCGCGGCTCGGCCGGCACCTCGGTCCGCGCGCCGGCCTGCAGCTCCAGTGAAGCCGCCACCCGCGCCGCCACTCGGGCAGCTCCGTCCACCAGCTCGGCCAGCCGCCAGGCGGTCCCGCCCTGCTCGGCCCGCTCGGCGAGAAGAGCACGGGTCGCCGCCAGCGCGAGCGAGACGGCGTCCGAGGGCCCGGCGCGCAGGCCGGAGTCGACGCCGGCCAGGGTCAGCGCGATCACGCCCGGGGAGAGGGCGAGGAGGCCGACGTCGCCACCGAGCGCGGCGACGTCGCCCCGGCCGTCGTCGAACGTGGCCAGGAAGCGGCCGGGCAGCGCCGCGAGGGAGGGATCGGCGCACATGGCGACGTCGAAGGCGCGCACCCAGCCCCGGGCGTCGAGCAGGCCGCCCGCCCGGCCGCTCAGCACGCTGCCCAGCAGGTTCCGCGCGGTCTCGTGGCTGTCGCTGGGCAGCAGCCCGGCCGCCGCGAGCCGGCCACCGAGCTCAGCCGCCGATCCCTGGCGCAGGCCGCGCAGCTGCACGTTGCCGCGGCTGGTGAGCTCCAGCGCGCCGTCGCCGAGCTCGACGGCGGCCACGCCCAGCACCCGCAGCTGCCCGGCGTCGAGCAGCCCGCCGGGGACCCGCACCCGTGCGAGCTCGCCATCGGCGGCGGAGTGGGTCTGCAACGCGCCGGGGCAGGCGTCGGCCCGGTCCCGGAGCGGTGGCGTCGGCGTACCGGTTGATGACATGGCGTCCGCGAGGCTACGTCCCCGGCCGCTCGCGCTCGACCGTCAGCTCCGGTCGGTCACGGGCGTCCCGGTGGACCTCCGGGAACCGGGAGGAGTGCACGTCCAGCCGCCGGCTGCACAGGCTGCGTCCGTCGGCGTCCAACGCCTCCGCGGTGGGTGGCCGACGACCGGCCCACACCACCACCAGGTGGCCGTGCCGGGGCACCCGCAGCGGCCGCGTCCCGACGGCCAACCGGTCGACCTCCCGGCTGGCGCGCACCCGGGCGTAGGAGACGTACCGGGCGCCCCACGGCACCGACCGCCCGCCGTCTCCTCCTCGACGGAGCCGACGCTGCGGCGGGCGAAGAGGGTGCAGGCGACCTCGCCGTCGACGTCCACGGCCAGGGCGGCGAACCGCCGCCGGCGGCTGAGCCGCGCGGGGCTGTCCGGCACGCCGCGCTCGATGAGCGCGACGCTCTCCGCGAGGGCGTCGTAGGCCACCGCCGAAGGCCAGGGGCGCAGGAGCTCAGGAGGCGCGGCGGTCGAAGGAGAGCCACACCCGGCACCGTTCGGCCCGGCTGTGGGCCGACGCCATGGCCGCGACCCGGCGCTGCTGGTCGGGGGTCGCGGTGTGCTGGACGACCGCCACCTCCGCCTCGCGCATGGCCCGCTCGGCGGCGAACTCCTCGGGGGTCGAGGGGTACTCGTCCGCCTCGTCGGGGCCGGCGTCCATGTTCGCGCCGGACCGGGCGTAGGGGCTGTCGGGCGGCAGGTTGCCGCTCACCCGCCCGTAGGTGCCCAGGAGGAGCAGCACGAGCCCGGCGACGACGGAGAAGACCACGTTGGGGAAGCGGAACGCCAGGACGTTCAGGTCGGTGTTGAGCACGGCGAGGTTGGCCAGCGCCGACACCAGGAACAGCACGCCGACGACGATCATCACCGTCGAGGCGATCCGCGGCCCGCGCACGGCGGCCGCGACCAGGACCACCGCGGTGACGACGGAGATGGTGGACAGCAGGCCGTTCGAGGAGAGACCGAGGACCCGCTCGCCCTCGGTGGAGAAGAAGTCCAGCCCGTCGGCGAAGCCGAGGATGCCGAAGACGGCGATCACCGCGGCGACGACCACCGCGCCGATCCGGTGGACGGCGGGCACCCGGCCGCCGGCGCCGGCGTCGTCCGGTTCGCCGACCCCGGTGCGCGGGGGGTCGGCCCGCACCGGCTCGGCGCGGGCGCCCGCGTCGGGGCCGGCAGGCGGGCTACCCGGCCCCGCCCCGGCGGGTGGGGTGCTGGACGCGGTTTGGTTGCGGCGGAGGTGCGAGCGCAATGCCATGAGGACTCCCTCGGACGGACCGGTCGATACCCGTCCTTCCGATCCCGGGCGGCCTCCGGATGCGGACGGTGGGGGTCGGCTCGCGCTGCGCACGCACCCCGGTAGCGTTCGCCCCACATCACGGCAGTGCAGAAGGAAGCCGGTGCGAGTCCGGCGCGGTCCCGCCACTGTGAGGCCTCCGGGCCGAGCCAGACACTCCGGCTGCCGTGCCCAGCGGAACGGGGCGCGGACCCCGAGGGAGGCGGCGCGGCCGTGTTCACCCTGCTCTCCACGAGCGACACCGACCTGCTCTCGGCCCGGGCCAGCGGCGCGGACTGGCGGCTGGGCAACCCCGCCCGCCTGGACGCCGAGGGGATCGCCGCGCTCACCGAGGGCAGCGCGCTCGTGGTGGTCCGCATCCTCGGTGTGCGCCGCCAGTACGAGGAGCTGATCGCGCCGCTGCTGGGCGGCCCGGCGCCCGTCGTGGTCCTGGGCGGCGAGCAGTTGCCCGACGCGGAGCTGATGGAGCTCTCCACCGTCCCGATGGGCGTGGCCACCGAGGCGCACGGCTACCTGGCCCAGGGCGGCCCCGACAACCTGGCCCAGCTGCACCGCTTCCTCTCCGACACCGTGCTGCTCACCGGCGAGGGGTTCGAGCCGCCGTCGGTCGCCCCCGACTGGGGGCTGCTGGACCGCACGCCGCGGACGACGACGGGCCCGCGCGTCGCCGTCCTCTACTACCGCGCGCACCACCTCGCCGGGAACACCGCCTTCGTCGAGGCGCTGTGCACCGCGGTCGAGGAGGCCGGCGGGCAGCCGCTGCCGGTGTTCGTGAGCTCGCTGCGCAGCGTCCCCGACGACCTGCTCGCCACGCTCGGCACCGCCGACGCCCTGGTGGTGACCGTGCTGGCCGCCGGCGGCTCGCGGCCGGCCACCGCGCAGGCCGGCGGTGACGACGGCGCCTGGGACGTCGGGCAGCTCGCCGCGCTCGACGTCCCCGTGATCCAGGGGCTGTGCCTCACCCGGTCGCGCGACGAGTGGCTCGCCGACGACGACGGCCTCTCGCCGCTCGACGTCGGCAACCAGGTCGCGATCCCCGAGTTCGACGGCCGCCTGATCAGCGTGCCGTTCTCCTTCAAGGAGACAGATGACGACGGGCTGACCCGCTACGTCGCCGACCCCGAGCGCGCCGCGCGGGTGGCCGGCACCGCCGTCGCCCACGCGCGGCTGCGGCACACCCCGCCGGCCGAGCGCCGCATCGTCGTGATGCTGTCGGCCTACCCGACCAAGCACGCCCGCATCGGCAACGCCGTCGGGCTGGACACCCCGGCGTCGGTGGTGCGGCTGCTGGCCGCGATGCACGGCGCGGGCTACGACGTCGGCCCGTTCGACGGACCCGACGCGCTGCCCGGTGTGGCGGACCTCGACGGCGACGCCCTGGTGCACGCGCTCATCGCCGCCGGCGGCCAGGACGAGAACTGGCTGACCGAGGAGCAGCTCTCCGGCAACCCGGTGCGCATCCCGGCCGACGAGTACCGGAGGCACTTCGACACGCTCCCGGCCGACCTGCGCGAGGCGATGACCGAGCACTGGGGCGAGGCGCCCGGCTCGCTGTTCGTGGACGGCTCCGGGGACGACCAGGCCATCGTCTTCGCGGCGCTGCGCGCGGGCAACGTCGTCGTGATGGTGCAGCCGCCGCGCGGCTTCGGCGAGAACCCGATCGCGATCTACCACGACCCCGACCTGCCGCCCTCGCACCACTACCTCGCGGCCTACTGGTGGTTGCGGTCGGTGTTCGGCGCGCACGCGCTGGTGCACGTCGGCAAGCACGGCAACATGGAGTGGCTGCCGGGCAAGACCGTCGGGCTGTCGGCCTCCTGCGCACCCGACGCCGCGATCGGCGACCTGCCGCTGGTCTACCCGTTCCTGGTCAACGACCCCGGTGAGGGCAGCCAGGCCAAGCGCCGCGCGCACGCCACCCTGGTCGACCACATGGTGCCGCCGATGGCCCGCGCCGAGACCTACGGCGACATCGCCCGCCTGGAGCAGTTGCTCGACGAGCACGCCAACGTCGCGGCGATGGACCCGGCGAAGCTGCCCGCCGTTCGCGCCCAGATCTGGACCCTGCTGCAGGCGGCGAAGCTGGACTCCGACCTCGGGCTCAACGAGCGCCCCGAGGACGACCACTTCGACGAGATGATCCTGCACGTCGACGGGTGGCTCTGCGAGATCAAGGACTCCCAGATCCGCGACGGGCTGCACGTGCTCGGCACGCCGCCCTCGGGGCAGGACCGGGTCGACCTGGTCGTGGCGATGCTGCGCGCCCGGCAGATCTGGGGCGGCTCGGTGGCCCTGCCCGGGCTGCGCGAGGCGCTCGGCCTGACCGAGGACGGCACCGCCGGGTTGCACGAGACCGACCGGATCGAGGCGCTGGCCGCCGCGCTGGTCGGTGCGATGGAGGAGCGCGGCTGGACCGGGGCCGCCGTCCCCGAGGTCGTGCGCGAGGTCCTCGACCGCGACGACGAGGCGGTCGCGGCGGTGCTCCGGTTCGCCGTCGACGAGGTGGTGCCCCGGCTGGCGCGCACCACCGACGAGCTCGACGCCACGCTGCACGCCCTCGAGGGCGGCTACGTGCCGGCCGGCCCGTCGGGCTCCCCGCTGCGCGGCCTGGTCAACGTGCTCCCGACCGGCCGGAACTTCTACTCCGTGGACCCCCGCGCGGTGCCCTCGCGGCTGGCCTGGGAGACCGGCCAGGCGATGGCCGAGTCGCTGGTCGACCGCTACCGCGCCGACACCGGCGAGTACCCGCGCTCGGTCGGGCTCTCGGTCTGGGGAACCTCGGCCATGCGGACCTCGGGCGACGACGTCGCCGAGGTCCTGGCGCTGCTCGGCGTCCGCCCGGTGTGGGACGAGGCCTCCCGGCGGGTGACGGCGCTCGAGCCGGTCCCGCTGGACGAGCTGGGAAGGCCGCGGATCGACGTCACCGTGCGGATCAGCGGATTCTTCCGGGACGCCTTCCCGCACGTGGTCACCATGCTCGACGACGCGGTGAGCCTCGCCGCCTCGCTCGAGGACGAGTCCGACGACGAGAACTACGTCAAGGCTCACGTGGACGCCGACGTGGCCACCCACGGCGACCGCCGGCGGGCCACCACCCGGGTCTTCGGCTCAAAGCCCGGCGCCTACGGGGCGGGGCTGCTCCCGCTGATCGACAGCCGGAACTGGCGCGGAGACGCCGACCTCGCCGAGGTCTACGCGGTGTGGGGCGGCTACGCCTACGGCCGCGACCTCGACGGGGTGCAGGCGCGGCCGGACATGGAGGCGGCCTACAAGCGGATCGCCGTCGCCGCGAAGAACGTCGACACCCGCGAGCACGACATCGCCGACTCCGACGACTACTTCCAGTACCACGGCGGGATGGTCGCCACGGTGCGCGCGCTCACCGGCTCGGCGCCGAAGGCCTACATCGGCGACTCGACCCGGCCCGAGCAGGTGCGCACCCGGTCGCTCACCGAGGAGACGGCGCGGGTGTTCCGCGCCCGCGTGGTCAACCCGAAGTGGCTCGCGGCGATGCGCCGGCACGGCTACAAGGGCGCCTTCGAGCTCGCCGCCACGGTCGACTACCTGTTCGGCTACGACGCCACGACCGGCGTGGTGGCCGACTGGATGTACGAGAAGCTGGCGCAGACCTACGTGCTCGACCCGGAGAACCGGGAGTTCATGGAGAAGTCCAACCCGTGGGCGCTGCACGGCATCGCGGAGCGGCTGCTGGAGGCGGTGGACCGGAAGATGTGGGCGTCGCCCGACCCGCAGGTGCTCGCCGAGCTGCAGCAGGCCTACCTCGACACCGAGGGGGAACTGGAGGGCGGGGAGACGCCGGCGGGGTCGGCTCCGGGACCGCGCCGGGCATAGCGCCGGGCCGCAGGGTCCACCAGCTGCCCTGCAGGGTGTCGAACCCGGGATCTCGTGCCGGGCGGGCGGCTCAACGGTGCCAGGCCGGCCGCAGCAGCTGGGCCACCAGGTCGCGCGGTGGCCGGGGGCGGTGCGAGCGGTCCCCGTTCGCCGGGGGCTCGCCCTGCAGGGACCGTGCCCCCAGCCGCAGGCCGTAGCTGACCAGGTGCCGCAGGGCCACGATCGCTCCGGCCACGACGATCTGCTGCCAGCTGGGGTCGCCCACCAGCCGCAGCAGCCCGGCAGCCACCAGCAGGTCGAGGAGGATGCCGACCGCGAGCGCCGGCCGGCGGGTGACGGCCAGGGCCAGCCCGCTGGAGACCAGCGCGAACGCGGCGACGACCGGGGACATCGCCCCGGTGACCGCGACCAGCGTCGAGCTCACACCGTCCGCCCGGCGCGCCGGTGGTCGGTCGGGTCCTCCGAGGACGCTTCGTCGTCGTCCTCGGCGATCTGGCGCTTCTCCTCCGCGATCTCCTTGCCGAGGAAGTAGTTGAGCACCGTCCGGATGGCCGCGATGGCGGCCAGCTGACCGATCTCCTCCCAGCTCGGCGCGACCGCGGTCTTGAGGACGTCGGCGGCCAGCTGGAACTCCAGGCCGAGCGCGAGGAAGCGGCCCAGCGTGAGCCGGACGGGGACGAACGCCCGTGTGCTCCGGTCGCGGAAGCCGACCCACAGGAAGAGCAGGAACGCCCAGACCGCGCCGATGATGATGACCGCCGCGCCGCAGGCCTCCACGATGACGACCAGGACGTTGACGATCTCCTGCAGCAGCTCTTCCACGGGGCGCCGCATACCCGGGGCGCGTCGCCGGGCACGCATGGTGGTTGCGAGACTGCGCCGATGAGCGAACTGCGCCACTCCGCCTCGATCGTCGTCGCCGCCTCCCCGGAGGAGCTGTACGACCTCGTCTCCGACGTCACGCGGACCGGTGAGTGGAGCCCGATCTGCCAGGAGTGCTGGTGGGACGAGGGTGCCACGGGGAAGGTCGGCGACCGGTTCACCGGGCGCAACGCCACGCCCGACCGCACCTGGGAGACCTGCTCGCGGGTGGTCGTCGCCGACCGCGGCCGCGAGTTCGCCTGGGTGGTCGGCGACGACTTCGTGCGGTGGGGCTTCGGCATGGCGCCGGTCACCGGCGGGACGCAGCTCACCGAGTCGTGGGAGTTCCTGCCCGCCGGCCTGGCGATGTTCGCCGAGCGCTTCGGGGAGCGCGCCGACGAGCAGATCGCGCTGCGCACCCGGCAGGCGCACGAGGGCATCCCGGTGACGCTCGCGGCCGTGAAGCACATCGCCGAGCGGGGCTGATCGGTCGGCTGCCGCCGTCCACCGGCACCGGCCGCGCCGGCCCGGCGCCGTTCCTCGACCAGCCCTCCTGGTCGAACAGGACGGTCAGCCGGTCGGGCTCCACGGACATGACCACGCCGTGCCCCCACTCGCGGTGCCGCACCTCGGCGTTCACCGGGAACGGTGCGTCGCCGACGGCGTGGTCCGCGGCCGTGCCGGCCTCGCACCATCTCGATCCGGGAGCGGATGAGCCGCTGGTGGGTCTCGGACACCTCCACGGCCTCCCGCACCGCCTGGCCGGGGGTGAGGTCCTGGTCCAGAACAACTCCAGCCGGCCGTCGTCGCTCTCGCGCTCCACCGCCAGGCGGAGGTTGGGCCGGTCGAAGCCGGCGACGATCTCGGCCGGGTCGCGCAGGCCCAGTCGTTCCGCGATGCGGCCGGCGCGGGGTCTGCTCACCGCCGGGCCACCGGGTCGCTGCGGACCGGTGGCCTCCGATCCGCCTCCAGCCTCTCCGGGGGCGCCCCGTCGTAGCCTCCCGGCATGCCGGACCAGACCTTCCAGCTCCCTTCCGCCCACGACGTCCCGGTCACCGCCTACCGGTGGGACCCCGCCGGCCCGGTCCGCGGCGTCGTGCAGCTCACCCACGGCATGGGTGAGCACCTGCTCCGCTACGAGGCGCTGGCCGCCGCGCTGACCGCGGCCGGCTGGCTGGTCGTGGGGCAGGACCACCGCGGTCACGGCGCCACGGCCGGCGACGGTGCGTGGGGCGACCTGGGGCCCGGCGGCTGGGACGAGCTGGTGCGCGACATCGGCCGGCTCAGCGCCCACGTGCGCGCCGAGCTCCCCGATGCGCCGCTGGTGCTGCTCGGGCACAGCATGGGTTCCTTCGCCGCGCAGCAGCACGTGCTGGACCACTCCGGGGAGCTCGCCGCCCTGGTGCTCACCGGGACGACGGTGCTGGACCTGATCGAGCCCGCGGTGGACCTGGACGGCCCCACCGACCTCTCGGCCTTCAACGCCCCGTTCCAGCCGGCCCGCACCGACTACGACTGGCTCTCCCGCGACGAGGCGCAGGTGGACGCCTACGTGGCCGACCCGCGGTGCGGCTTCGGCCTGGCCGCCGCCGACAGCCGGCAGATGTTCCTGGCCGGGCGGCAGCTGGCCGACATCGAGCGGCTGCGCGGGCTCCGCGACGACCTGCCGGTCTACGTGGCGGTGGGCGACGCGGACCCGCTCAACGGCCGGCTCGCGCTGGTGCAGGTGCTGGTCCACCGGCTGCGGGAGGCCGGCGTCCGGGACGTGACGCTGCAGGCCTACCCCGGCGCCCGGCACGAGGTCTTCAACGAGACCAACCGCGACGAGGTGGTCCGCGACCTGCTGACCTGGCTCGATCGGGTCGTCCCCGCGGGCTGAGCACGGCGCCGCGGGCCCGGTTCACAGCCGACACCCAGGGAGCTCCCCGGGAAACACCACCTCGGCGAGGGAGCCTCGCCCTCCCGAGCGAAGAGGAGGCGCCGTGGTCAGCAGCACGGTCCCGTCCGCAGCGCCCCGGAGCGGTGCGTCCGCGGCGCCGTCCGGCCGCGTCCTCCTGGTCGTGGGCGGGCTGCCGGGCAGCGGCAAGACCACGCTGCTGCGGCGCCTGCTCGCCGACGACGCCCCCGGCGTCGCCGCCCTGGACTCCGAGGACGTCGCCGCCCGGGTGCGCCGGGCGGGGATCGGCGTCCCGTACCGGCTGCTGCGGCCGTGGGTGCACTGTTGGCACCGGTGGCGCGTGCTGCGGACGGTGGGCGGCGACGCGCCGCTGGTCGTGCTCACCGACCCGTGGACCAGTTCCCCGTGGCGGAGCCTGGTGGCGCGGGTGGCCCGCCGGTCGGGCCGGACGCTGCGCGTGGTGCTGCTCGACGTGCCGCCCCCGCTCGCCCGGGCGGGCCAGCGGGCGCGCGGCCGGACGCTGCCGGGCGGCCGGATGCGGCGCCACGCGGCCCGGTGGAGCCGGTACCTCGAGCGGGTGCAGGCCACACCCGAGGGGGTCCTCGTCGTCGACCGGCCGGGGGGTGACGAGCTGACCTGGGAGGTCGCCCTGGGGGAGGCGGAGCCCGGGGCCGGCAGCGCCCTTCGCCACTGCCGTGTTGACTGAGCCGCGGGGCCGCCCGGTCCCTTTCGCACCGAGCTCCTGGAGGACGGCATGCACGTCGGCGTCGACAGCTTCGTCGCGGCGGTGACCGATCCGCGCACCGAGCGGCTGATCGGCCCGGAGGAGCGGATGGCGCACCTGCTCGAGGAGATCGAGCTCGCCGACCGAGTCGGGCTGTACTCCTTCGGCATCGGCGAGCACCACCGCAGCGAGTACTACGACTCCGCGCCGCCGGTGATCCTCGGGGCCGCCGCGGCGCGCACCTCGCGCATCCGGCTGGGCAGCGCGGTCACCGTGCTGAGCGCCGCCGACCCGGTGCGCGTCTTCCAGCAGTTCGCCACCCTCGACCTCATCTCCCGCGGCCGGGTCGACCTCGTGGTGGGGCGTGGCTCGTTCACCGAGGCCTTCCCGCTCTTCGGCCTCAGCCTGGCCGACTACGACGAGCTCTTCGCCGAGAAGCTCGACCTGCTGCTGCGCATCCGGGCGTCGGAGCACGTCAGCTGGTCGGGGAAGCACCGGCCGCCGCTCACCGGGCAGGGCGTCCACCCTCGCCCGCTGCAGGACCCGCTGCCGATCTGGCTGGGGGTCGGGGGCACGCCGGAGTCCTTCGCGCGGGCCGGGCTGCTGGGTCTCCCCCTGATGGTCGCGATCATCGGCGGGGAGCCGCGCCAGTTCGCCCCGCTGGTCGACCTCTACCGCCGGGCCGGTGCGCACGCCGGGCA
Organism: Blastococcus sp. SYSU DS0669; assembly: GCF_054050895.1. Taxonomy (NCBI): domain Bacteria; kingdom Bacillati; phylum Actinomycetota; class Actinomycetes; order Geodermatophilales; family Geodermatophilaceae; genus Blastococcus; species Blastococcus sp. SYSU DS0669. The sequence continues at coordinate 11,042 of NZ_JBJHAE010000032.1, forward strand.
CCCGCCCGAGGCGCTGCAGGTGGGGCTGCACGTCTTCGGCTTCGTGGCGGAGAGCACGCAGGCCGCCGCCGACACGATCTACCCGGGCTGGCACGAGATGTTCGCGAAGATCTCCCGCGAGCGGGGGTTCGCCACCCCGACACGGGCGCAGTTCGACGCCACCAGCGGCCCGGACGGCGCGTTCTTCATGGGCGACCCGGACACCGTGGCCGCCAAGCTGCGGCGGGTGTCCGAGCAGCTGGGCGGCGTGGACCGCGTGGCGCTGCAGATGACCAACCCGCGGCTGGGGCACGAGGACCTGCTGCGCGGCATCGAGCTCCTCGGCACCGACGTCGCCCCGCAGGTCGCCGGGGCCTGACGGCGGGCTGTCGCCCGCGGCCCCGGGGGACGCCGGCGACGGGCCGGGGGCTCAGGCCAGGCCCTCGTCGTGCGGCCCGATGCTGGCCGAGGGGTCGACGCCTCGTCGGCCGCGGGCTGGACCGGGCCCTCGCCGGGCTCGGACCCGGAGCCGGCCGCGGTGTTGCGCGAGGAACGCTCCGGATCGGTGACGTCGGTCGTCGTCGGCGCCTGCCCGATCCGCCTGGCGGCCTCTCCGGTGCCGGTCTCCTCGAGGTTTCGGTCGGTCACGTCTGCTCCTCTCGTACGGGGTCGCCCCTGCGCGCGCGGCGTACCTCCAGGCCGTCTCAGGACACGTCGGCGGGCGCACCGGTGTGGTGCGCGCAACCGTCGGGCGTGGCGCGCCGGAAGGTGCTGGGAGCCGATCCGTACGAGGATGGGGACGTGGTGAGAACGCGGAAGGTCGGACCTGAGGACGCACGCTCCTGGCTGCTGGTGAACGGGGCGCGGACGGAGCTCTTCGACGTCGCCCACGAGTCACGGGCCGATGCGGTGGTGCTCGACATCGAGGACGCCGTCGACCCCGCCCGCAAGGGCGAGGCGCGTGAGGGCGTCGTCCAGTGGCTCTCCCGCGAGGACCGCAGCGCCTGGGTGCGGATCAACGACCACGAGACGCCGTACTGGGCCGACGACATGGCGGGGCTGGCCGGGCTGCCCGGGCTGCTCGGCGTCATGCTCGCCAAGGCCGAGGCCGCCGAGCACGTGACGGAGACGTTCGACCGTCTCGGCGGCGCCACGCCCGTCCTCGCGCTGGTCGAGTCGGCGCTCGGCATCGAGGAGGCGGTGAACATCGCCCGGGCCCGTGGGGCCTTCCGCCTCGCGTTCGGCAGCGGCGACTACCGCCGCGACACCGGCACCAGCGCCGACGAGCTGGCCATGTCCTACCCGCGGACGCGCCTGGTGCTGGCCAGCCGCATCGGTGGCCTGCCCGGGCCGATCGACGGCCCGACCGTGAGCACCAGCCTGCCGGTCCTGCGGGAGCAGAGCGCCGTCACCGTCTCCCTCGGGCTGACCGGGAAGCTGTGCCTGGACATGGACCAGCTGCCGGTGATCAACGAGGTCATCAGCCCCGCGCCCTCGGACGTCGCCTGGGCTCGTGACTTCCTCGCCGACTTCGACGCCCGCGGGCAGGTCATCCGCGACGGCAGCGACCTGCCCCGCCTCGGCCGCGCACGCAAGATCGAGCGGCTGGCCGGGATCTTCGGGGTCGAGCCCGTCTGACGCTCAGGCCACGGTGACGACGCGGTCGCGGCCCTGCCGCTTCGCCGCGTACAGCGAGGCGTCGGCGCGGCCGAGCACCTCCGCGGGCGTGCTGCCGCCGCCGGCGATCCCGATGCTGACGGTCACCGGGACGCCACCGGTCAGCGCCGCCCACGGGTGCTCGGCGATCGCCCGGCGGACGCCCTCCAGGTGCCACGCCGCCACACCGGGCCCGGTGCCGGTCTGCACCAGCAGGAACTCCTCGCCGCCCAGCCGGGCGGCGAACGACCCGGCGGAGCCCGTGGCGGTCTCCTGGAGGATCGCGGCGACGGCCCGCAGCACCTGGTCACCGACCTCGTGGGAGCAGGTGTCGTTGACCCGCTTGAAGTGGTCGAGGTCCAGCAGTGCCACGGTCACGTCGCCCGGGCGGGCCGCCAGCAGGCGCGGCAGCTCCTCGTCGACGTAGCGGCGGTTGTACAGCCCGGTCAGCGGGTCGCGCAGCGAGAGCTCCCGGTACCTGCGGCTCTGCCGGCGGGCCTCGGTGGTCTCGTACATGGCCTGCAGCGCGCGGGCCCGCGCGTCGCGCTCGCCCGACTGCAGCTCCATGAGCTCGGCGCAGTAGCGCTTGTGCTCCTCGTACGCCGCCCGGAAGCGACCGCGGGCCGCGTGCAGCTCGGCCAGCTCGCGGCGGGCCCGCACGCGGATGGACGTCAGCCCGAACCGCTCGCAGCGGCGCACGCACTCGTCGAGGCTCTCCTGCGCCTCGTCCAGGCGCCCGCGGCGACGGCGGATCTCGGTGAGGGTCAGCAGGAAGTCGGCCCCGGCGTCGCCGTCCAGCGAGGCGTCGAGCAGCTCCGGGTGGAGACCGGGCGCCATGGCGGTCTCGGCGTCCTCGAGGCGGCCCAGCTCCATGAGGGCACGGCCGATCGTGTCCAGCCGGCCGACCCCGAGCGGGATGCCGTGCCGCGCCGCCAGCTCCTGCAGCTTCCGGCTCCAGACCAGGGCCTCCTCGAACCGCCCGGAGAGGCTCTCGCAGTAGGTGCGGTTGTTGAGCACGAGCAGCTGCCGGTCGACGTCGTCGATCTCCTCGGCCAGCTCCAGCACGTGGTCGTAGCGGTCACGGGCGGCGAGGTCGCCGTTGAGCCCCAGGCAGTCGGCCAGCCGCGCGTGGAGGTCGATCCGGGTCTGGGGCCGGACCTCCTCGTCGATCAGCTCGACGGCGCGGACGGCGTGCTCCAGCGCCAGGGAGAGGTCGCCCAGCTCCTGGAACACCGCGGTCAGGACGAAGTGGCTCCGCGCCAGGAGGCACCGGGAGCCGCGGTCGGCGGCCCAGCGGTTGATCTCCTCGGCCACCCGGCCGGCCTCGGCCACGTTGCCGAGCCGCCGCACCAGGTCGGCCTGCACCAGCCGGGCGCGCTGCTCCAGCTCGGGCATGCGCAGCCGGCGGGCCTCGGTCAGCGCCTGCTCGGCCCGCTGTTCGAGGCCGTCGTCGTCGAACCGGGAGCGGTCCTCCAGCTCGTCGATCCGCGCCGAGAGCGGCGCCGCGCCGGCGTCCGGGGGACGTGGTACGGGCAGGTCGGGAGCACGCTCCCCACCGGATCGTTCGGCCACGCTGGTCACCCGACCCCATCGGCCGGTCGCCGGCCCGGCTCCAGCGTCCGGCCCCGGGACCCCCTCGTACGGGTGGGGTCAGCCCTCGGCGAGCCAGATCGCGGTGTGCGGCGGCAGCGCCACGGTCGCCGGGGAGCGGCGCACGTGCGTGTTGGACGCCAGCAGGACCGTGCCGCGGGTGCGCACCAGCGTCGTGCCCGTGCCCATGTTGACCACGCACCGGACCACGCTGCCGTCACCGGCGGTGCACCGGACAGTGAGGACGTCGCCCCGCGTGCTGACCGTGGCCTCGCCGGAGCCCAGCGCCGGGTGCGCCTCGCGCAGCGCCAGCGCCCGCCGGTAGAGGGTCAGCATCGAGCCGCCGTCGCGCGACTGGCGGGACACGGCGTACCGGTCCCACTGGTCGGGGATCGGCAGCCAGGGCTCGGCGTCGGGCCGGGTGGAGAAACCGACCCCGGGTGCCGGGTTCCAGGGCATCGGCACGCGGCAGCCGTCCCGCCCGCTGCGGGCGCCGCCGCTGCGGAAGAAGATCGGGTCCCGCTTGGCCTCGTCCGGGACGTCGGCCTGCGGCAGGCCCAGTTCGTCGCCGGCGTAGACGTAGGCGGAGCCGGGCAGCGCCAGCATCAGCAGCGCGGCGGCCCGGGCGCGGGCGGCGCCCACGGCGCCACCGCCGAACCGGGTGACCTGCCGGTCCTTGTCGTGGTTGCCGAGCACCCAGGAGACCGGGGCGCCGACCTCGCCGAAGGCGTCCAGCGCGCTGCGCACGCCGTCGGCGAAGGCCTCGGTCGACCAGGCCGACTTCAGCAGCCGGAAGCTGAACGACTGGTGCATCTCGTCGGGGCGCGAGTACAGGGCGACCTCGCGCGGGTCGGCCAGGCACACCTCGCCGACGAGCATCGTGTCGGGGTACTCGTCGCAGATCGACCGCCAGCGCCGCCAGACGTCGTGCACCTCGGGCTGGTTCCAGGTCATCGCCTGCTCGGGGCCGTGCCCGAACAGGGTGGGGGAGTAGGCCCCCGGGTTGTCGCGCAGGCCGGCGTCCTTGAACAGGCCGTAGGCGACGTCGACGCGGAAGCCGCTGACGCCGCGGTCGAGCCAGAAGCGCAGGGTCCGCTCGAAGTCCGCGGCGACGGCCGGGTCGCGCCAGTTGAGGTCGGGCTGCTCGGGGGCGAACAGGTGCAGGTACCAGCGGCCGTCGGGGGTGCGCGACCACGCCGGCCCGCCGAAGAGCGACTGCCAGTTGTTCGGCGGCTCCTCCGACGGCGGCGCGAAGTGGTAGCGCGACGCCTCGGGGCACCCCGGGTCGGCCAGCGCGGCCTGGAACCAGGGGTGCCGGTCGGAGGTGTGGTTGGGAACGACGTCCAGCACCACCCGCAGGCCCAGCGCGCGGGCCTCGGCGACGAGCGCCTCCAGGTCGGCGACGTCGCCGTACTCCGGGTCGACGGCGCGGTAGTCCACGATGTCGTAGCCGCCGTCGGCTCCCCCGGAGGGGTAGTGCGGGTTGATCCACACCGCGTCGACCCCCAGCCACGACAGGTAGGGCAGCCGGGACCGCAGCCCGGCGAGATCCCCGATGCCGTCGCCGTTGCCGTCGGCGAACGAGCGCAGGTAGACCTGGTAGACCACCGCCGACCGCCACCACGGGGACGTCGACGACCGTTCCGCGACCTGCCGACGGGTCGCGGTCCGCACCGATGCGAGCCGCACTGCCATGCGCCCTCCATCGGCACCCTCCCGGGCTCCTGACGCACAGAGGGGGTCGGAGTGACCCGTGTTCCGGCTCGTGACCTCCCCGAGACGTGCCCGCGCGCCGCCGGCATCGCGGCCGGGGGTGGCGCCGGCCGGCGGGACACCCGGTCCCGCGGCAGGTCAGGATGGCCGCATGGCAGAAGACGCACGGACCCACGACCTCGTCGTCTACGGGGCCACCGGCTTCGTCGGCCGGCTGCTGGCGGGCTACCTCGCCGACCACGCCCCGCCCGAGACCCGCATCGCGCTGGCCGGCCGTTCCCGGGAGCGGCTCGAGGAGGTCCGCCGGGCACTGCCCTCCGGCGGTCGGAACTGGACCCTGGTCGAGGCCGACTCCACCGACCCCGCCTCGCTGGACGCCCTCGCGGCCGCGACCCGCGTGCTGGTGACGACCGTGGGCCCGTACGCCCGGTACGGGCTGCCGGTCGTGGAGGCCTGCGCCCGGGCCGGCACCCACTACGCCGACCTCACCGGCGAGGTGCTCTTCGTCCGGGACGCGATCGACCGCTGCGACGCCGTCGCCCAGGAGACCGGCGCGCGGATCGTGCACGCGTGCGGCTACGACTCGATCCCCTCGGACCTCAGCGTGTTCTTGCTGGCCCGGCAGGCCGCGGCCGACGGCGCCGGCTGCCTGCGCGACGTGCAGCTGGTCGCCACCCTGCGGGGCGGGTTCAGCGGCGGGACCATCGACTCGATGCGCGCGCAGGTGGAGGCGCTGCAGGCCGACCCGGCCCGGCGCCGGGTGGTCGGCGACCCCTTCGCGCTGAGCCCCGACCGGGCGGCGGAGCCCGACACCCGCCAGCCGCGGGACGCCGGCATGCCCACGCAGACCCCCGACGGCCGGTGGACGGCGCCGTTCGTGATGGCCCCCTTCAACACCCGCATCGTCCGGCGCAGCAACGCGCTGCAGGACTGGGCCTACGGGCGGGAGCTGCGGTACGGCGAGGTGATGGGCGTGGGGCGCGGCCCGGTGGGCGCCGTGACCGCCGCCGGGGTCACCGCCGGGCTGCTCGCCACCGTGTCGGCGATGAGCCTCTCGCCGACCCGCGCGCTGCTGGACCGGGTGCTGCCCGCGCCCGGCACCGGCCCCAGCGAGTCCGTCCGGGAGAAGGGCTGGTTCCGCATGGTCGTCGACGCCACCGCCGAGGACGGGCGGCGCTACCGGGCGACGGCCGCGGGCAGCGGTGACCCGGGGTACAAGGCCACCGCCGTGATGCTCGGGGAGAGCGCCCTCGCGCTCGCCCTGGACGGCGACCGGCTGCCCGACCGGGCGGGGTCGCTCACCCCGGCGACGGCGATGGGGGAGGTGCTGGTCGAGCGGCTGCGGGCTGCCGGGCACGTCTACGAGGTGGTCGCGGTCTGAGAGTCCTCCCGTGGGCCGGCCGACCGCCTCCGGAGCAGGCGTCGGGGGGCATGGCTAGGGTTGACCGACATGCCGACCAGCGCACCGGGACAGCCCGCGGGGACGATCCGGGACCTGGGCCTCCCCGCCCGGGCGGTCACCGCCCTCAGCCGCGCCGGGATCACCGAGGTCGAGGCGCTCGCGACCCTCAGCCGGCGGGAGCTCAGCGCCGTCGCGGGCCTCGGCCCCGGGCTGGTGGCCGCGATCCGGGCCGTCGTCCCCGAGCCGCCCGCCCGGCTGCGGGGCGCCGACGACCGGCCCGGTGCGGCGGCGCGGGACGGCGAGGGACCGGTGGCGCCGGTCATCCCGTCGTTCGAGTCGCTGCGGGGGCCGCGGCGCCGGTCGGCGGTCGACCTCCTGCTGCCCGGGGCCCCGGAGCGGCGGGAGGCCCGGGAGCAACAGGCCGTCCCCTCCCCGCCCCCCGCGCCGCCCCGGCCCGTCGCCCCCGCCGGCCGCTCCACGCCGGGCGGGGCCGGGGACCCTCCCGCCGTCCGCCCGCCCGACTACGCCGACCTGCTCCGCCTGGGCGTGCACGTCGCCCGCGCGGTCCTGGTCCTGCCGGCGCGCTGCCTGCACCGGCTGCTCGGCCGGGGCGCCCCGCCGACCCCGTAGGCCCGGGGCGCGGGTGGAGCGGGTCCTGCTCCGGCGCAGCGGTGAGGCGGTGGAGGCCGTCGAGCTCGACGCAGACGGGGCGACCGGCGCGCGGCTGGACCGGGCGGCGCTGGCCGGGTACGTGCGTCGGCGCGAGACGGGCCCCGCGCCGGTCCGCTGGGTGTGGGACGACACCACCCGCTGGTACCCGGCGCTGCTCGTGGCCGGGGTCCGAGTGGAGCGGTGCAGCGACCTGCGGCTGGGCCACGCGATCCTGCGGCGGTCGCCGTTCGCCGCCCGGGAGCTGCTGGCCGGGGAGGACACCCCGGGCTGGGACGCGCTGGCGCCCGGCCCGCCGCCGGAGTCGGCCCTGTTCCCGCTGGCCGACCCCGCCGACCTCCTCGACCCGCTGGCCGAGCACCGGCGCCAGCAGGCGACCGTGGCCGCCTCCCCGGAACGGGACCGGCTCGCCCTGCTGCTGGCCGCGGAGTCCTCCGGTGCGCTGGTCGCGGCCGAGCTCGCGCACACCGGGCTGCCGTGGCGCACCGACGTGCACGAGCGCCTGCTGACCGGCCTGCTCGGTCCGCGCCCGCCGGCCGGTGCTCGCCCGGCGGTCCTCGCGCGGCTGCTGGGCGAGGTCCGGAGGTCGTTCGGGGCGCCCGCGCTCAACCCCGACTCGCCCGGCGAGCTGCTGCGGGTCCTGCAGCACGCCGGGCTGCCGATCGCCGATACCCGGTCCTGGACGCTGGAGCAGCTGGACCACCCCGGCATCCCGGCCCTCCTGGAGTACCGGAAGCTGTCCCGGCTGCTCGCGGCCAACGGGTGGGCGTGGCTGGACACCTGGGTGCGCGACGGCCGGTTCCGTGCGGTCTTCGTCCCCGGTGGGGTGGTGACCGGGCGGTGGGCGTCCTCCGGGGGCGGGGCGCTCTCGGTGCCCACCGTCGTCCGGCCAGCGGCGGTCGCCGACCAGGGGTGGCGGTTCGTCGTCGCCGACGTCGCCCAGCTGGAGCCGCGGGTGCTGGCGGGGATGAGCGGGGACGGCGCCATGGCCGAGGCGGCGCGGGCCGCCGACCTCTACGCGGGGATGGTCGCCGCGGGCACCGTGGCCACCCGGGCCGACGCCAAGCTCGGCATCCTCGGCGCGATGTACGGCGGCACCCGGGGTGAGAGCGGGCGCATGATGCCCCGGCTGGCGCGCCGCTACCCCCGCGCCATCGGGCTGGTGGAGGACGCCGCCCGCGCCGGGGAGCGCGGCGAGGTGGTGCACACCCTGCTCGGCCGGGGGTCGCCGCGGCCCGGGGCGTGGCCGCACGAGGAAGGGGACCGGGCCCGCCGCGCCTGGGGCCGGTTCACCCGCAACTTCGTCGTCCAGGGCACGGGCGCGGAGTGGGCGCTGTGCTGGCTGGCCGACCTCCGCAACCGGCTGTGGCGGCTCGGGGACGGCGACACCGTCGGCGCGCGGCCGCACCTGGTGTTCTTCCTCCACGACGAGGTGGTGGTGCACACGCCCGAGCACCTGGCCGACGAGGTGGCCGAGGCGGTCCGCGCCGCCGCGGCGACCGCCGGGCGGCTGCTGTTCGGCGCCTTTCCCGTCGACTTCCCGCTCGACGTCGCCGTCGTGCGGTCCTGGGCGGACGCCGGCTGACGCGCGCCCGCGCTACACCACCGACCGGGCCGGCGGCCCACCGCGACACACGTCACGTCCTGGAAATCGGCGCCTGCGGATTGTCACGACTGCATAACGACGGTTACGGTGGCTGCGCCCCGGTCGGTCGTTCTCTCCCCGCCAGGGGAGGTCCGCCGGGCGCCGCCGAGCCGTCCTCCGGGACGGGCCGGGGACCCACCGCAGCACTGGGGTGAATCGCGCGCCGGCCACGTGACGGCGCGGGTAGGGCGACTTCCTGCGCCCGAATCCGTCAGCTAACCCGGTAGGCGGCACCACGGAAGAAACGGAGAGCCGCCCCGAATGGCGCGCCCCTGCACCGCCGCACGACCCTGCGCCCGCCGGCACCGCCGCCTCCGGGCCCGTCCGCGGATCTGATCGCACGCGCCGCCCGGCGCCCCGCCGGTCGCCCGCCGACCCGCACCGGCCTCCCCGCCGCTGCGTGCCGGCCCCGCGACCCGCGCCCGGGCCCGCTGTCCGCATCCTCCGCGGTCCGCCGTCACCGGCCGACCGCGCCCCACACCCCGGAGCACCCGAACACCATGGACCCCCGCACCACCACCGGCCGACGCGGCCGGCTCGCCCTCCACCGCCCGCCGGCGTCCGTCCGCCGGCCGGCCCTCTACCTCGCCGTCGCGGTCGCCGGCGCCGTCCTGGTCAACGGCCTCGTCGGTACCGACCCCGCCGTCCAGGCCGGGGCCACCACCTCCGAGTCCGTCAGCGTCGCCCAGGAGCTGGGCCTCTCCGCGCAGTCGGGCCCCGTCGACGTCACCGAGGACCTCCAGGCGCTGGAGGACCTGGCGGCCAGCCGCAGCACGCGCGAGGCCGACCAGGCCGCCGCGCAGCAGGCCCAGGCCGCCGCCGACCAGGCGGAGCTGGACCGGCAGAAGGCGGAGGCGGAGGCCGTGGCCCGCGCCGAGGCCGAGAAGAAGGCGGCCGAGGAGGCCGCGGCGGCGGAGGCCGCGGCGGCCGAGCAGGCCCACGAGCACGCCCCGGCGGCCCCGGCCAGCCCGACGCAGCAGGCGCGGGCGGCAGCCACCGCCGCCGCCTCGGTGGCGGCCTCCGCCGTCGCCCGCATCACCAACAGCTCCGGCAGCGTGCGCCCGCAGGTCCAGGCCGCGGCCGACGCCGTGGTCAGCAACGTGCCCGGCGCCGCGGGGATCACCCTGGGCGGCACCCGGCCCAGCGCCGCCGACCCGGGCGGGCACCCCTCGGGGCTGGCGCTGGACTACATGGTGATGTCGAACGCCGCCCTCGGGGACGCCATCGTCGAGTACCACCGCGCGCACTGGGCCGAGCTCGGCGTGGACTACCTCATCTGGGAGCAGCGGATGCTCTCCTCGCCGGGCGGCTCCTGGCAGGCCATGGAGGACCGCGGCAGCGGCACGGCGAACCACTTCGACCACGTGCACGTCAACTACAACTGAGCACTCCCGCAGCGGCTCCCAGGTGACCCGGCGGATCCCGGCCGGGTGCCTGCGTGCTGTCCCTCTCGGAGCGGATCCCCGCGGCCGGTAGGGCGGTCGGCCCGGCCGACCGCCGCTCGCAACCTCGTCGGGCGTGTCGCGGTTCAGGCCCCCTCGTGGTGGGCACCCATGAGAGGCGCACGGGCACGCGAGGACGCACGGGGTGGACCTCGCGAGCACCGACACGAGGAGATTCGGGAGATTCGGGAGTGACCACGGCCGGAACCAGCCGACGATGCCTGGACGGCCGCTACCAGCTCCACGAGCTCATCGCCGTCGGTGGCATGGGCGAGGTCTGGCGGGCCAGTGACCAGCAGCTCCACCGGACGGTGGCGGTCAAGGTGCTCCGCAGCGAGTACGCCGACGACCCCGTCTTCGTCGCCCGCTTCCGCGCCGAGGCCCGCCACGCGGCCGGGTTGAGCCACCCGAACATCGCCGCCGTCCTCGACTACGGGGAGACGACGGCCCCGGACACGGGCGAGCACCTGGCCTACCTGGTGATGGAGCTGGTCGAGGGCACGTCGCTCTCGGCGCGGCTGGCCGAGGAGGGCTCGCTGGACACCCGGGCCACGCTGGCGCTGCTGCGGCAGGCGGCCGCGGGCCTGGCCGAGGCCCACCGCGCCGGCGTGGTGCACCGCGACGTGAAGCCGGCCAACATCCTGCTCGGGCCGGACGACACGGTGAAGCTCACCGACTTCGGCATCTCGTGGTCGGCGGGGAGCGCCCCGATCACCGGAACCGGCCAGGTCGTGGGCACCGCCCAGTACATGTCGCCCGAGCAGGCGCGGGGGGAGCACGTCAGCCCGGCCAGCGACGTCTACGCCCTCGGCCTGGTCGGCTACGAGTCCCTCACCGGGCACCCCGCCTTCGACGGCGACAACCCGGTCACCGTCGCGCTCAAGCAGGTGCAGGAGGCCCCCGAGCCCCTCCCCGCGGAGCTGCCGCCGGACGTCCGCGCCCTCATCGACGCCGCCCTGGTCAAGGACCCCGACGAGCGCCCGCGCGACGGCGGGGCCTTCCTCGCCGCGATCGAGGAGACGATCCGGCGGCCGTCCGGCGAGGCCCCGACGCAGTCGGTGGTGGCGGCCCCGGTGCAGCGTGAGCGCCGGGCGGAGCGCGCGCGCAAGGCCGCCGCGAGGCGCCGGCCCGCCCGGGTGACCCGTCCGGAGCCCGGACCGTCCGCCCGCCGTCCGCTCGTCGCGGTGCTGCTGCCGCTGGTGGCCCTGCTCCTGCTCGGCGCGGGTGCGGTGGCTCTCGTCTCCGGACCTGGGCCGGACACCACCGCCTCGGACTCCTCGGCCGGCGTGGTCTTGCACAGCGAGGACTACCTCGGCCGCCCCGCCGCGGAGGTCGCGGCCGAGCTCGGCGCCCTCGGCCTCACCGTCCGGCAGGTGGAGGACCCGACTCGGGAGCGCGCCCCCGGCACGGTGACCGGCCTCGACCCGGTGGTCACCCTGCTCCGCCCGGGTGACGTGGTCCGCCTCTCCGTCGCCGTGCGGCCCGGCGCGCGCTCGCCCGTGCCGGCGCCCTCCACCGGTGGGGGTGCGACGCCGGTGCTGCGTCCCGAGCCTGTCGCGCCCGCCCCGGAGCTCCCGGCGGAGGACCCGGTCCGGAACGGCCCGGCTGCGGGCGGTGGGAGCGCTCCGGCCCCCGGCCGTCCCGCGGCGCCCACCAGCGACCCCACGACCCCGGCCGGGGGCGGCGACCCGACGGGCGAGCCGACCACCCCGGCGCAGGGCGGCGACCCGACGGGGGAGACGGCGACCCCGCCGGAGACCGGCGGCCCCACGAGCGAGCCGACCACCCCGCCGGAGACCGGCGGCCCCACGAGCGAGCCGACCACCCCGCCCGAGACCGGCGGCCCCACGAGCGAGCCGACCACCCCGCCCGAGACCGGCGGCCCCACGAGCGAGCCGACCACCCCGCCCGAGACCGCCGGCCCCACGAGCGAGCCGACCACCCCGCCCCAGACCGAGGACGAGGAGGACGGGGACGACGGCGGTGAGGACGACGGTGACGAGGACGACGGCGACGACGAGGACGTCGATCCGGAGGCGTCCGGGCAGGTGTCGTCCGCCGCGCGGGTCTGACCGCGCGAGCGCCGTGGCCTGACGACCGGTCAGCCGCGGGCGGGGGTCATCGCCTCGCGGGCGTGGTCCACCACAGCGGTACGGGGACGCGGCTCAGAGCAGCCGGTCGAGGTCGTCCGGCCCGGGGGCGGTGCCGCCGGAATCGGGCAGGGGTGAGGCGTCGGGGACGTCGTCGTCGGGGGGCTCCGGGGCCACCGGCCCCTCGGCGTAGAGGGTGTCGGGGTCCCGGGGGTCCATCTCGCGCGGCACGGACGGCGACTACCCGGCGGCGGCGCGGTGAACCCGCCCGGCCCCGCCCTGACCGCTCAGGTGCCGCAGAAGGTGCGGTACGCCCCGAAGTCCTGCGGCGCGGGCCCCGCGTAGCGCTCCAGGCCGGGCCGCTCGTCGAAGGGCTGGGTCACGGCCTCCAGGAGCCGCCGGAGCGGCGCGAGGTCGCCCTCGGTCGCCTCCTCGAGGGCCTCCTCGACGAGGTGGTTCCGCGGGATGTAGACCGGGTTGACGCCGTCCATGCCGTCGGCGTCGGGGTGCAGCGCCCGCCAGCGCTCCAGCCAGCCGTCGATGCCGGCCAGGTCGAGGAAGAGCAGGCGCACGCGCTCGACGTCGCCCCGGGCCGCCGCGCCGAGCCCGCGGAACAGCGAGGTGAGGTCGACGTGGTCGCGGGCGAGCAGGGCGAGCAGCTCCTCGGCCAGCTCGCGCACCACGGCGTCGTCGGTCCCGTCGGGCAGCCCGAGCTTCGCGCGCACGCCGGCGGTCCAGGCCGCCTCGTACCGCGGGGCGAACTGGCGCAGCGACGCGACGGCGAGCGCGACCGCCTGCTCCTGGTCCTCCGACAGCAGCGGCAGGAGCGCCTCGGCCAGCCGGGCGAGGTTCCACTCCGCGACCACCGGCTGGTTGCCGTAGGCGTAGCGCCCGGAGTGGTCGATGGAGCTGTAGACGGTGGCCGGGTCGTACGCGTCGAGGAAGGCGCACGGGCCGTAGTCGATCGTCTCGCCGGAGATGGTGGTGTTGTCGGTGTTCATGACGCCGTGCACGAAGCCGACCAGCATCCAGCGGGCCACCAGCGCGGCCTGGGCGGCGACGACGGCGTCGAACAGGGCCAGGTAGGGCTGGTCGGCCTCCGCCGCCTGCGGGTGGTGCCGGGCGATGGCGTGGTCGGCCAGGCGGCGGAGCAGGTCGACGTCGCCGGTGACGGTGGCGTACTGGAAGCTGCCCACCCGCAGGTGGCTGCTGGCCACGCGGGCCAGGACGGCGCCGGGCAGCAGCGTCTCGCGGCGCACGGCGCGGCCGGTGGCCACCACGGCGAGGGCCCGCGTCGTAGGGATGCCGAGGGCGTGCATCGCCTCGCTGACCACGTACTCGCGCAGCATCGGGCCGATCGCGGCGAGGCCGTCGCCGCCGCGGGCGAACGGCGTGCGGCCCGAGCCCTTGAGGTGCAGGTCGCGCGGGGCGCCGTCCGGGCCGGTGAGCTCGCCGAGCAGCAGGGCGCGCCCGTCGCCGAGCCGCGGGGTGAACCCGCCGAACTGGTGCCCGGCGTAGGCCTGCGCGACCGGGGTGGCGCCGTCGGGGACGAGGGTGCCGGCCAGCAGGCGGACGCCGTCGGGGGAGCGCAGGGTCGCGGCGTCCAGACCCAGCTCCGTGGCCAGCGGCTCGTTGAGGAGCAGCAGCCGGGGATCGGGGGTCTCCTCGGCGTGCCAGGGCACCGACATCTCCGGGAACTCGCGCGCGAAGCGGTCGTCCAGGACAACGGTCCGTGCCGGTGCGGAGGTCACGCCCCCCAGGGTACGAGCGAACCCGAGGGCCGGCCGGGGACGATCAGGCGCTGATGGTCTCGCGGCGCTGCAGGCGGACCCGGCGGCGCTCGCGCTCGGAGAGGCCGCCCCAGATGCCGAAGCGCTCGTCGTTGGCGAGGGCGAACTCGAGGCACTCGGCGCGCACGGGGCAGCCGGTGCACACCCGCTTGGCATCGCGGGTGGAGCCGCCCTTCTCCGGGAAGAACGCCTCGGGGTCGGTCTCGGCGCAGAGGGCGTCCAGCCGCCACGCCTCGGGGGAGACCGCCTCGGCCGGCCAGGCCGGGGCGGTGAAGGCGTCGAAACCGGCGTCGCAACCGGTGTCGTAGCCGGTGTCGAAAGCGGCGTCGGCGGGGCCGAGGTCCTGGGCGGCGGAGCCGGGAACCAGGGTGAGCACGGGGCGGGAGAACGAAGACACGGGAAGCTCCTCGGAGGACGTGGTGCAGGCGGGGTGACGGACCGGTACGGCCTGCTTGCTACCTGTGACGTTACGGAGCCGGGGCCGCGTTCGGCACTGGCAGAATCCACACGGAACCGGCTCGTCCGATTGGCAGGTCTGCGGCCGCGCGTGGACGTCGGGCGGCGGGATCTCCGGAGGCTGCCTAGCCTCCGGAGGTGGCCGGAGCGCACCTGACCAACCTGTGGACGGCGGCCGAGGACCCCGTCGACGCCGTCGTCACCGACCCGATCACCTGGCAGCAGGGCCTCCAGGCCCTGGTCGTGCTCGTGCTGGGCATCGTCCTGGCGATCGTCGTGCGCCGCGGTCTGGTCCGCGCCATCGACCGGGAGGGCAGCCGCCACGTCGGCCTGGTCGTGGGCCGCTTCGCGAGCGTGGTGATCGGCGCCGTCGCGGCCGTCTACGCCCTCGACCTGCTGGGGGTGAGCATCGGCCCGCTGGTGGGCGCCCTGGGTGTGGGCGGGATCGCGATCGCCTTCGCCGCGCAGGACATCCTGCAGAACTTCATCGCCGGCGTCCTGCTGCAGGTGCGCCGCCCGTTCCGGGTGGGGGAGCAGATCGGCAGCGGCGACCACGAGGGCGTCGTGGAGGACGTCAACCTGCGCACCACGGTGCTCAACACCTACGACGGTCTGGTGGTGTACCTGCCGAACGCCGAGGTGCTCAAGCAGCCGATCGTCAACTACACCCGGACGCCGCTGAGCCGCACCTCGCTGACGGTCGGCCTGCCCTACGACGTCGACCTCGACCAGGCGCGGCAGGTGCTGCTCGCCGCCTGCCTGGAGACCGACGAGGTGCAGGCCAGCCCGCCACCGGAGGTGTGGGTGGAGGAGTTCGCGGACTCCTCGATCAACGTCGCGGTCCGCTACTGGCACCCGGCGGACATCGCCAGCCGGTGGCGGGTGCGCAGCGCGGTCGCCATCTCGGTCAAGACGGCGCTGGACGCTGCCGGGATCTCCATCCCCTTCCCGCAGCGGGTGCTCTGGTTCCCCGAGGGCCCCGGCTGATCAGCTGCGGCGGGAGCGGCCCCGCGGACC
This sequence comes from Blastococcus sp. SYSU DS0669, assembly GCF_054050895.1. NCBI lineage: Bacteria > Bacillati > Actinomycetota > Actinomycetes > Geodermatophilales > Geodermatophilaceae > Blastococcus > Blastococcus sp. SYSU DS0669. The sequence continues at coordinate 26,491 of NZ_JBJHAE010000032.1, forward strand.
ACCCTGCCGCCCGCCGAGCGCCCGGCCGGCGGCCCGGCCCGCCGTCCGCCGACCACCGCCGACGGGCCGGCGCTCGCGCTCGCTCTCGCGCCGGCCGGCCGGGGCGCTGCAGGGCCGGCAGGTGGTGAACCAGGGAGCGATCGCGTTACCGCACTCGACGCACTTGCCGGAGCGACCCAGCGCGATGGCATCGGGGAGCAGCTCGGTGATCATCTCCGCGCACTCCTCCTCGACCCACGCGGCGTCCTCGCTGTCCAGGCCGGCGACGCCGGGGAACTGGCGCAGCAGGGTCTGGGCGTCGCGGGCCGCTGCTGCCGCCTGCTCGTACTCCTCGACGGTGCCCCCGCGCGGGACGTCGGGCAGCACGGTCTCCGGCGGGACCGGGAGACCGACGGCGTGCTGCAGAGCGGCCCGGGCGAGCACCAGCCAGCGGGTGCGGCGCGGCGGGTTGTAGTCGATCGCGAGGTTGACCAGTCGCCACACGGTGTTCAGGTCGCCGGCCGCGCCCAGGGGGCCGCGCAGCAGCGGCAGCAGGGCGTGCACCCGGAGGACGAGGCTCGTGACGTCGTCGGCGGTCATCGCCTGGTCGCGGGTCGCGGCCCGGGCCCACGCCATCCAGCGGGTCAGCGCCTCGGGGAGGTCGACCGCCTCGAAGGCGCCGAGGTCCTCGAGCTCGGGGCGCAGCCGGGGGGCGCGCTTGGGCAGGTCGCTCATCTCGTCGCCGCGCGCGACCGCGGCGCCGGCGCCGACCAGCGCCGCCAGCGGCTTGAGCCCGCTGACGCCGATCAGGATCCCGGCGGCGCCGTGGCCGGTGAGGCCGTAGCGCCCGGCCCGCCCGGCGATCTGGGCGGCCTCCCAGGTGCGCAGCGGCCGCATCTCCTGGCCGTCGAACTTGGTGGTCTCGGCGAAGAGCACGGTGCTGGCCGGGACGTTGATGCCGTGGCCGATGACGTCGGTGGTGACCAGGACGTCGAGCTCACCGCTGGTGAACCGCTCGATGACCTCCCGCCGGGTGGCCGGAGGCAGCGCGCCGTAGAGGACGCCCACCTTGCCGGGGCGGTGCTGGTCGAGTTCGGCAGCGACCGCGTAGACGGCCTTGCGGGAGAAGGCGACGACCAGGGTCTGCGGCCGGACGTTCGCCGGCCGCACCGGCGCCCGGAGGACGTCCAGCCGCGACAGCCGCTTGTGGTTGACCACCTCGACGTGCTCGGCGTCGGAGACCAGCGGCTTGAGCACGAGGTAGGCCTCGGCGGCGGAGATCAGGTGCATCTGGCGGTACTCGCCGGTGAGCAGGAGCCGCGCCCAGTGGTGCCCGCGGTCGGGGTCGGTGACCCAGTGGGCCTCGTCGAGGACCAGCATCTCGCCGCGGTCGGGGGCCTTCTCCACGGTGCAGCAGACGATGGGCGCGAAGGGGTCGATCTCCTCCTCGCCGGTCGACAGACCCACGGTGCCCTCGGGCAGCTGGGCGGAGAGCTTCGCGTAGGCCTCGTGCGCCAGCTGGCGGAGCGGTGCGGCGTAGACGCCCGCCCCGGTCGCGGCCAGCGCCTGGAGGGACTCGTAGGTCTTGCCGGAGTTGGTCGGGCCGAGGTGGAAGACGACCTCCTCCGGCCGGGTGGCGCGGGCGGGCAGCTCCGGTGCGGCGCCCTCGACCCAGCTCTGCTGGGCGAGCTTCTCCTCGCGGGCGGCGGCGCGGTCGGTCTCGCGGGTGGCGCGGGTGGCGTCGTCGGTGCCGCGCGTGCGGCGGGCGGCGTCGTCGGTGCCGCGCGCGGCGGCCGAGCGGCTGGCGGAGCGGTTCCGTCGGCGGGCGGGCGCGGGCTGGGGGTGGTGCTCGGGCAAGCGTGATCCTCGAAGTGCTCGGGGGCAGGTGCGCGCCTCTGCCGAGCCGCGTCGTCTCCAGAGCCAACACCGGACGGTGCCGATGCATGCCCGCGGGGTCGGGAGCGGCCCGCTCACCCCGTCCGTGACCGTTCGGGCGCTGTCGTGATGCGGGGGAGGACGAGGATCTCGGTGCCGTCGGGCCGGTAGGTGCGCCATCGGCCGTCGGGTCGTCGTTCGACGCGGAACCCGTGGTGCACCTTGGTGTGGTGCCGTTCGCAGAGCAGGGCTGAGTTCTCCAGCGAGGTGTCCCCGCCGTCGGCCCAGTGCACGATGTGGTGGACGTCGCACCAGTGGGCGGGGGCATGGCAGCCTGCGAACGAAAGG
>NZ_JBJHAE010000033.1:0-27862 GCF_054050895.1 Blastococcus sp. SYSU DS0669
GGGGGGGGGGGGGGGGGGGGGGGGGGGGGGGGGGGGGGGGGGGGGGGGGGGGGGGGGGGGGGGGGGGGGGGGGGGGGGGGGGGGGGGGGGGGGGGGGGGGGGGGGGGGGGGGGGGGCGGGGGGGGGGTGGGGGGGGGGGGGGGGGGGGGGGGGGGGGGGGGGGGGGGGCCGGGGGCGGGGCCGGGCGCCCGCCACAGCGGCAGCCGCTGGTCGGCGAGCGCGTCGACGATCCGCTCGGCGTCCTCGGAGTCGTCCGCGGTGATGCTGCCGAGCACCCGGTTGCGGGCGGCCGAGGTCAGGTCGGCCAGCGCGAGGTCGGTGCCCCGGTCCAGCCGGTGGAGGTCCACCCCCAGGAGGGAGACGTCGAGCCCGCGGAAGACGGCGACCTGCTGGTCGTCGCCGGAACCGTTCACGCCCACGAACCAGTTGTTGAGCGCCCAGACGTACATGCCGATCGCCCCTGCCACCAGCACGGTGAGAAGGGCCCCCGCCACCAGGAGGATGCGCATCGGGCGGCGGCGGGCGGAGGGGCCGCCGCCCGTCGGCAGTGTGGGTGTCGGCGGGGGAGCGGAGGCCTGGTCGGCGAGGGCCGCCCGGCCGGCGGCGGAGCGCGGGTCGACCTCGCGCTGGCCGACGTTGTCGCCCGCGGCGCCGTCCACGACCGGGTCGAACCGGCCGTTGCCGCCGGTGTCCTCCAGGACGTCGGCGACGATCACGGTGATGTTGTCCGGTCCGCCGCTGCGCAGCGCCAGCTCGACCAGGCGGTCGGCCGTGGCCTCGGGGTCCGGGTTCTGCAGCGCGTCGGCGAGGGTCTCCTCGCTGACGACGCCGGAGAGGCCGTCGGAGCAGAGCAGGTAGCGGTCGCCGGCGCGGGCTTCGCGCATGGAGAGGTCCGGCTCCACCTCCTGCCCGTTGAGGGCGCGCAGCAGCAGGGAGCGCTGCGGGTGGTGGTTGGCCTCCTCCGGCGTGATGCGGCCGTCGTCGATCAGCGTCTGCACGAAGGTGTCGTCGTGCGTGATCTGGCTGAACTCGCCGTCGCGGAGCAGGTAGGCGCGGGAGTCGCCGACGTGGCAGAGCGCGAGCCGGCCGCCGGCGAAGAGGATCGCGGTGAGCGTGGTTCCCATGCCCTCGAGCTGCGGTGACTCCCGGATGACCTCGCGGAGGTGCTCGCTGCCCTCGTGGACCGCGGCGCGCATGGACTGCAGCATGTCGCCGGTCGGGGTGTCGTCGTCGAGGTGCTCGAGGGCGGCGATGACCACCTTGCTCGCGATGTCACCGGCGGCGTGGCCGCCCATGCCGTCGGCCACGGCCAGCAACCGGGGCCCGGCGTAGACCGAGTCCTGGTTGTTGCCGCGGATGAGGCCGCGGTCGGAACGCGCGGCGTAGCGGAGAACCAGCGTCACGAACGCAGCTCCAGTGCGGTCTGGCCGATGCGGATCGGCTGGCCGGGGGTGACCTGCAGCGGGCCCTGCACGCGCTGCTGGTCCAGGTAAGTGCCGTTGGTGGAACCGAGGTCCTCGACGTACCACTGGCCGCCCCGGTTGGTCAGGCGGGCGTGCCGGGAGCTCGCGAAGTCGTCGGTGAGCACCAGGGTCGAGTCGTCGGCCCGGCCGATGAGGATCGGCTGGTCACCCAGGGTGATCTTGGTGCCGGTCAGCGGGCCGGCGGTCACGACCAGGGACTTGGGGCCGCGGTGCCCGCGCTTCTTGGGCGCGGAGGCCCGCGGCGGCACGGTGGCCACCCGGCCGGGACGGCCGCCGAAGAGGTCGGCGCGGACCACGCGGAAGGCGGCGAAGATGAACAACCACAGCAGCAGGAGGAACCCGAAGCGGAAGATCTGGACGACGAGCTCGGTCACGGCCGCACCCCCGCAGGCACCTGCCCGGCACCGCGGCGGAGGGCGTGCTCCCGGATGCCGGAGTGCTGTGACCGCACGGACCCGGTCACGCCCCGTCCTGCCGGTAGACGAGCACCGAGTGGCCGATGCGGATGACGTCGCCGTCGCTGAGCGCCTGGCGGTTGACGCGCCGGCCGTTCACGAGGGTGCCGTTCGTGGAGCCCAGGTCCTCGACCGTCGCGACGTCCCCGTCGAGCACGACGTCGACGTGCTTGCGGCTGACGCCGGTGTCGGGGATGCGGATGTCGGCCTCGGTGCCGCGGCCGATCACGTTGCGCCCGGTGGTCAGCTCGTGGCGCGTGCCCGGGCCGTCGACGAGGAGCACGTGCGTCGTCGACGTGCGCGAGCCGGCGCGGCCGAGCACGGAGGGGTTCTGCTTGCCGGTGTCGGTGGCCATCCGCCCGCGCAGCGCCGGGAGCGGGGGCAGCGGCGGGTGGCCCGGCACCGGCGCGGAGGCCATCGGGGGCGCGTCGGCGCGGGCGTGGGGGCGCGCCGGGTCGGCGACCTGGGAGCTGACCTCGAAGACGCCGGTGGTCAGCGCGTCGTCCCTCTCGAGCTCGACGGTGACCTTGTCGAAGACCTGGTAGCCCTCGTCCTCGATGTGCTCGGTGACCATGTCGGCGAGCTCGCCGGCCAGCTGGTCGGACCACTGGCCCAGGTGCTCGAAGTCGGTCTCGCCGAGGCGGACGACGTAGACGTTGGGCGCGAGCACGCGACCCTCACCGATGATCGAGCGCTGCTCGTCGGCCTCGCGCTGGAGCGCCTTGGCGATCTCGGCCGGGTGCACCTTGCCCTTGAAGAGGCGGGCGAAGGCGAGGCCGACCATCCCCTCGAGCCGGCGCTCGAAGCGCTGCAGCACACCCACAGTCGCTCCTCTGCGCTCGCCGGACGTCCCACTCTGCCATCCGTGATCGTAGCCGGGCCGGAGGCGGCTGACCGCCCAGGAAGGTGCGACGCCCCGCACGTCGTCTCCCACGTGCCGAGGTCGGAACCCCCTCGGCGGCGGGGCCGTCCGCGGCTGCTACTGTCTTCCCTCGCCAGGGCAAGTGGCGGAATGGCAGACGCGCACGGTTCAGGTCCGTGTGTCCGAAAGGACGTGGGGGTTCAACTCCCCCCTTGCCCACCAGGCGTACGGCAGCGGCCCCCGGGATCTCCCGGGGGCCGCTGCCGTGTCGGGGCGGGTCTTCCGGTCACCGAAGCACGGGGACGCTGCCCGCCTGCTGGAGCAGGAGCTCGCGTACGGCAGCGGGTTCGGCAGGACGGCCGTAGAGGTAGCCCTGGACCCGGTCGCAGGTCATGCCGTGCAGCGCCGCGGACTGGGCGCACGTCTCCACGCCTTCGGCCACGACACGCAGGCCGAGGCCGTGGGCGAGGCCGATGATCCCGGCGACGAGCGGCGAGGAGGGTGCCGACCCGATGAGCTGAGCGGTGAAGGACCGGTCGATCTTCAGCTCGCTCACCGGCAGCCGCTGGAGCTGGGCCAGCGAGGAGTACCCGGTCCCGAAGTCGTCCACGGAGATCCCGACACCGAGGGCGCGGAGGTGCTCCAGGTGGCCGTGGCGGGTGGCCACCTCGGTCAGCACCTGGCTCTCGGTGACCTCCAGGGTCAGCGACCGCGCGGGCAGCCCGGTCTCGGCCAGGACGCCGATCACGGACCCGGCGAAACCGGGATCGGTGAGCTGGACGGTGGAGACGTTCACGGCGACCTCGAGGTCGAGTCCGTCGGCCCGCCAGGCCGCGAGCGTCCGGCAGGCTTCGAGCAGGACGTGACCGCCGATGTCCTGGATCTGGCCGCTGGCTTCGGCGAGGGGGACGAAGACGTCGGGCCGGATGTTCCCGAGGACCGGGTGCTGCCACCTCGCCAGCGCCTCGACGGCGACGATGCGACCGTCGGCCAGGTCGATCTGCGGCTGGAAGTGGACGCCGATCTCCCCGCGGGTGACCGCGCCGTGCAGATCGGTCTCCAGGCGCAGGCGCTCCCGGGTCCGTTGCCCGTTCTCCTCCGGCGCCGCGGGACCGGTCCTGCAGCGGTGCATGTCCTCCTCGGCGCGCTGCAGCAGGTCCTGTGCCATGTCGTCGGCGGCGCCGTCGCGCACGCCCCCGGACGACTCCGCCACGGCGACGCCGATGACCAGGTCGACGAACACCTCGTCGTGTCCCACCCGCACCGCGGCCGCCAGGGACCGGTGGACCCGGTCGGCCACCTCCCGGGCGCCGGGCTCGGACGTGCCGGGCAGCAGGACGGCGAACTCGTCGCCGCTGAACCGGGCGACCGTGTCGTGGTCGCGGACCGCTGACCGCAGCCGGTGGGCGACCTCCTGGAGCACCTCGTCGCCGGCGCCGTGCCCGAGGCTCTCGTTGACGCGCTTGAGCCGGCGGACGTCGCAGAAGAGCAGGGCGGTGCGGCCGGCCGGGTCACCGGGACGGCTCAGCTCCCTCTTCGTGCGCGCGTGCAGGAGGGCGCGGTTCGGCAGGCCGGTGAGCGGGTCGTGCGCGGCCCGGTGCCGGATCTCGTCGAGCAGGTGCGTGTTGTCCAGGGCCACGCCGGCCAGGCCTGCCAGGCCCCACAGGCGTTCGGTGGTCCCCTCGCCCAGGGCGGTCGGCGGTGTGCTGTCGACCCAGTGAGCGAGGACGATCCCCACCAGCCGGTCGTCGACCTTGATCGGCACCCCGCCCAGAGCGGTGACGCCGAAGTGGCCCAGCACCTCGTCGGCCCAGGCCGAGCTCGACCGGTCGACCAGCATGGGCGCCCCGACGGCGATCAGCTCGCACAGCTCGGGGCTCTCCTCCGTGGTGGTCACGTATCCGGCCAGGTGTTCGGCCGGCCCCGGCGGCCAGCCGCTCAGGCCGGCGATCCAGACCGCCTGCATCCCGGGATCCCACAGGGCGACCGCGGAGCGGTCGGCGCCGCAGAGCGCCGGGACGGCGTCGGCGACGGTCTGGGCGACCTCACGTGCCTCCCGCCGGCCGGCGAGCGACCGCGCGACGCTGAGCAGCAGTCGTGCGGTCTCCTCCTGCTCGCGTGCTTCGGTCAGCGATGCCGACATCTCGATGGCGGCTGCCGCGTGCCGGGCGTAGGCGGTGAGCAGTTCGACGTCGCCCGGGAAGGGCTCCTGGCCGGGCCAGGCGACGACGGCGAGGACTCCGTAGTCCCGCGTCGCGGAGGTGACCGGCACGGACAGCACGGCCGTGCCGCCGACCTCCCGGCATCCGACCTCGAGCCGTCGCTCCCCGAGCGCGGCCAGCACCGAGGAGCCCAGGCCACGGGAGCGCACGTGCCGCTTGCCGTGGGGCAGTCGGACGTCGAGCACGTAGCCGGGAGCGTGCACGGCGCGGTCCGCACGTGCGGCGACGCGGTCGAGGGTCTCCTCGAGGGAGTCCCCGCTGAGCAGGTCCGTGGTGGCCTCCTGCAGGTCGTGCAGCCGTTCCGCCGCGTCCGCGACCGGCGCGTGGGGCGCCGGGCGGCGCCTGCGGCCGCGGCCACCCCACCGGGACGGCAGGGGTGGCTCCTGCCAGGTGACCGTGTACTCGCACCGCGGGGCACCGTCGACCTGGCAGGCCCAGTGCTCGACGACCGCCGGCGGGAGGCCGAAGAGCACCGGGGCCTTGCGGAGCACCCCGATGTTGTAGTCGCAGTCCACGCGACCGGGGTGGTGCGGCGGCAGCACCCGCCAGGTCAGCCGTGCCGCGGCGTCCGTGACGGACTCGCAGCGGAACACCGCGGAGGTGTCGAGGCGGGTGGAGATCCGCGAGACCTGTCGGAGCAGCCCCGCGGTGGTCCCGAAGGTCGTCAGCACGCGCCGCAGCGCCATGACTGCGGGGTCCGACATGGCGGCCTCGCCCAGGGCGAGCCCGATCCGCGGGTCACCGAGCTCCTCGGCGGCTGCGTCGAACAGCCGCAGCTTCTCCGGGTACGACACCCGCCCTCGGAGGCCCTGCAGGAACGTCCGCCGGTGCGCCAGACCTGCACGCTCGAGCACCCGGTCGACGGCACCCTCGCCGCCCCGCGCCGCCACCACCCGCAGCAGCAGCCGCGTGGTGATCGTGGAGGTTCCCGCCAGTGGTGTCGCCTCGTCCACGGTGCCCTCCCGTCCTCTCCGGCCCGGCGCTGACGGTCAGCCCGGGCTCCGGCCTTCTCAGCCGGTATCGGCCGATCGCGTTCCTGCTTGAGACCCTGAGCCGCCGGCCTCCTCCGCAAGGGTGCCGCCGCACGCCGCGGTCATGACGCGCTGCGGGCCGGAGCCCGGTCCCGACCCCGCGGAGCTCCGGCCTCGTCGATCGACGGGCAGGCGCCGGAGGGCGAGCACCGGGCGTCGTCGGGGTGGTCCCGGCTGCCGTCAGGAGCAGTTGACGGTGTGGACGCGTCCCCGGCCGGCGTCCTTTGCCGCGTACATGGCACTGTCGGCGGCGCGGAGGACGTCGTCGAACGTCGCACGCGGTGCCGCCATCGCCACCCCGATGCTGCACGAGACCAGGACGGTTCTCCGCCCGACCCGGACCTCGTCCCTGAGGACGTGGAGGAGGTCGTGGCCCAGCTGCCTGGCGGCCGTGCGGTCCGTCCCGGGGAGGACCACGGCGAACTCGTCCCCACCGAGGCGGCCGATCACGGCGTCGGGGGCGACGGTCGTCACCCGCTCGCGGAGCGCACCCGCCAGACGGATGAGCAGTTGATCACCGAGGGCGTGGCCGCCGCGGTCGTTGACGTCCTTGAACCGGTCCAGGTCGATGAAGAGCACCGCCCCGCCCCCGGCGAGCGCTGCGGCGCCGGCTTCGGTGAAGCAGTTCCGGTTGGCCAGGCCGGTCAGGGGGTCCTGCCGGGCCATGCGCTCGGTCGTGCTCCGCCACTGGGCGGCTTCGGTCGCGAGGGCGGAGAGCCGGTCGACGGTCCGCCGCAGCACCTGCAGCTGCTGCTGGTCGGCATCCGCGGCGAGATCGCGAGCGGTGGCCGCGAGCAGGTCCAGGGTGGTCGCGAGCGGCCGACCGGTGGTCATCTCTTCCAGGGCACGGCCCTGGGCGGCCAGCAGCCGGGCGTTCCAGGCCTGCGCAGCCGCCCGGCGCCGCAGGGAGAGCACGACGCGGACCAGCCCGGAGAGGGTGTGCAGCACGTCGTGGTCGGCGTCGGTGAACGCGCGCGGTCTGTGGTCGAAGACGGCCAGGGCACCGAGGACGAACCCGTCCTCGTCGATCAAGGGCACGCCGGCGTAGGCGGCGATGCTCCCGGCCCGGACCAGAGGGTTGGCGGAGAAGAGCGGGTGGACCCGGGCGTCGGGGACCGTCATCGGCGCCCGTCCGGCGACGACATGGGCGCAGAAGGAGACCTCGTCACGCACATGGGTGCGCGGCACGCCCACCCCGTGCTCGGCGGGGTAGCACTGCAGGTCGGGACTCACGAGGTTGATCGTCGCGATCGGCACGTCCAGCGCCCGGGCCATGTGCGCGACGAGGGCGTCCAGCTCGGCGACGGCGTCGTGTCCGGCCAGTCGGTAGCTGCTGACCGCGGCCACGCGTGCCGGGTCCGCAACGGGCGCGGATACGGCGGTGGACGTCAGCGAGCTCGGTGGAGCGGACACGGGTGAGCTGTCGGGATCACTCTCGGGGACCTTGAGGGCTCCGGCACCCGGAGGGGTGAGCGGGCGGCCGCCGTGGCGTGCGCCGGTCAGGACGATCCCGTGCGCCGTCACGCTCGGCGGCTGGTCGGGGCGGGACCTGGTGCTCCCCGTCAGCGGCCGTGCACCGCGTGCGGGCGCTTCTCGTCGGTGTCGCCGCGACCGCCGGCGAACGCCTGGCCCATCAGCAAGAAGGCGCCCCAGGGCACGATCACCCAGAACGGCCAGAAGTAGAGGAACTCGCCCGACGCCAGCGACGTGATCCCCCAGACGAGCAGCACGATCACCGCGGTGCTGGACCACGACCCCCAGGCGACCTGCTGGTGGCTGAGGCCCCCGTACCCCCGGCTGCCGCACGCGGGTACCGGGTGCGCCGACCGCGCCGTTGCCGGCTGCGGGGCCGGCTGCGGGGCCGGCGCGGGCAGGTCGGTGGTGAGCTCGGCCAGCTCGCCGAACGTGCGGGCCGCGTAGGCCCGGGCGAGCCGCTCGTCGTACTCGGCGACGGTCAGCCGGCCCTCCGACATCGCGCGGCCCAGCTCGGCGGCGACGGCGGCGCGGTCGGAGTCGGCGGCACGCAGGTGGGGCTGGGACACGGTGCTCTCCTCGCTCGGGGACACCAGTCTGGTCCCGGGGCACCGGCCGGGACCACTGACAGCTGTCACCGGTTCCACGTGGAACCCGTCAGCCGGCCGGCGGCACGGCCCCTGCGGTGAGGTGGCGGCCGATGACCATCCGCTGGATCTGGTTGGTGCCCTCGAAGATCTGCATGACCTTCGCCTCGCGCATGTACCGCTCGGCCGGGTGGTCGCGGGTGTAGCCGGCCCCGCCCAGCACCTGGACGGCGTCGGTGGTGACCTTCATGGCGGCGTCGGTGGCCACGAGCTTGGCGATGCTGGCCTGGCGGGAGAACGGCTTGCCGGCGTCCTTGCGGCGTGCGGCGACCAGGTAGGTGGCGCGCGCGGACTCGACTGCGGCGGCCATGTCGGCCAGCAGGAACTGCACGCCCTGGTGCTCGGCGATCGGGCGGCCGAACGCCTCCCGCTCCACGGCGTAGGCGACGGCGACGTCGAGGGCCGACTGCGCGAGCCCCACCGCGACGGCGCTGATGCCCAGCCGCCCGGCGTCCAGCGCGCCCAGCGCGATCGCCATGCCCCGGCCGGGCTCGCCGACCAGGCGGTCGGCCGGGACCGGCACGTCGTCGAGCCGGATGGCGGCGGTGGTGGAGCCGGTGAGCCCCATCTTCTCCTCGGGCCTCGCCGCGCTGAAGCCGGGCAGGTCGGGGGTCAGGTGGAAGCAGGAGATCGCGCGCTCGCCGTCGGCCGGCGTGCGCAGGAACGTGGAGTAGAAGTCGGCGTGCCCGCCGTGGGTCACCCACGCCTTCTCCCCACGCGCGAGCCAGCCGTCCTCGGCCGGCGTCGCGCTGGCGCGCATCGCGGCGACGTCAGAGCCGGCGTGGGCCTCCGACAGGGAGTAGGCGCCGATCAGGGTGCCGCCGACCATCTCGGGCAGCAGGTCGCGGCGCTGGGCCTCGGTGCCGTAGTGCGCGATGGGGGAGCAGGCGAGGGTGTGCACGCTGATCCCCAGCGCCACGCTCGCCCAGCGGGCCGCCAGCTCCTCCAGCACCTGCAGGTAGACGGCGTAGGGCTGCCCGCCGCCGCCGACCTCCTCGGGGAACGGCAACCCCATCAGCCCGGCGTCGCCCAGGAGGCGGAACACCTCCCGCGGGAAGCGCTCCTCGCGCTCGTAGGACGCCGCCTTCGGGGCGAGCTCGGCGTCGGCGATCTCCCGGGTGAGGGCCAGCAGGTCCTCGGCCTCGGACGTGGGCAGTTCGCGGTCGACCGGCACGGTGCTCCTTCGCGGTGGGGCGTCCAGCGGACCGTACCTCCGGGAGCGCCCGCGGGCCGTTGGCAGGATCGGGCCCGTGATCATCGAGGCGGCTGCCTGGGACGACCCCGACGTCCGGCGGCTCACCACCGACCAGCAGACCGAGGTCCGGGCCCGATACGGCGGCAAGGACGAGCCCGGCACGCACCCCTCGGCGGCCGACGTCGCGGTGGTGCTGCTGGCCCGGGACGACGACGGGACGCCGCTGGGCTGCGGCGCGCTCCGCGAGCTCGGCGGCGGCGTGGCCGAGGTCAAGCGCATGTACGTGGTCCCGGCCGCGCGCGGCCGCGGGGTGTCGAAGGCGGTGCTCGCCGCGCTCGAGGAGGCCGCCGGGGCCCGGGGCTGGACGACGCTGCGGCTGGAGACCGGCCCGCAGCAGCCCGAGGCGATCGGGCTGTACTCGGGCGCCGGCTACCGGCCGATCCGGGCCTTCGGCGACTACGTGGGCGACCCGGATGCGGTGGGCTCGCTCTTCTTCGAGCGGTCGGTCCGGCCTGCTCCGCGCTGACCCGGGTCCGCCGCCGGGTGTGTGAGGGTGGAGCGACGCACCGCCCGCGGTCGGACGCCAGGGTCCTGCTGCTCGACGAAGGGATCCCCATGCGCATCCGCAGGCTGGCCGTCGCCGCCACGGTGGCCGCCCTGCCGTTCTCCCTCTCCGCCTGCGGCGGCGGCGCGAGCGTCGAGGACTTCTGCGACCGGTACGCGTCGATCGACGAGCTCGGCGACAGCGACGCCGCCGAGATCAAGGCCGCCCTGGAGGAGCTCGCCGGCACCGTGCCCGACGAGGCCGGCGCCGAGGTCGCGCAGGCCGTGGAGACCATGGCGGAGGTATTCCCGTCGGAGGGCCGGTTCGAGGAGGCCATGGAGAGCGGCGACCTCTCCCTGGAGGAACTGCAGGAGCTCGGGGAGGCCGGCGAGACCGTCTCCGCCTACGCCGAGGAGAACTGCAGCTGAGCGCTGCGCCGCGAGACGCGGCGGACCGGGCCCCCGGTACGGCCCGATCCCCCGATGTGGCGCAGGTCGGGGCCGCGTGAACCGGTTCCGCCGCACCGGTCATCAAGGGGTGTGACGACTTCACCGATCGCGGCCGGATCATCACCTGCCGTGACCCCGACGGCGATGCACCGGTCCGCCGGTCCACCCGCCGAGCCCCCACGGCTGCGGGCGCTGCCCGACGCCCTCCCCGGAGACGCCGAGCTGATCGCCCGCTCGGTGGAGGACCCGGCGGAGTTCGCCCCTCTGTTCGACCGGCACGCCGCGGCCGTGCACCGCTACCTGGGCCGCCGGGTGGGCGAGCTGGCCGACGACCTGCTGAGCGAGACCTTCCTGATCGCATTCCGGCGCCGGGCCGCCTACCGGGCGGAGCACCTCGAGGTCCGGCCGTGGCTGCTCGGCATCGCGACCAACGTCGTCCGGGGCCACCGGCGCAGCGAGCAGCGCCGGTACCGGGCGCTGGCCCGGGCCGCCGCCGAGCCGGAACGCCCGGGGGAAGACCCGGGCGACGCCTCGGGCCGGCTGGACGCCCAGGCGCTGCGCGGCCCGCTCGCCGCTGCCCTGGCCGGCCTGGAGCCCCGCGACCGCGACGCCCTGCTGCTGATCGCGTGGGGACAGCTGGGCTACGAGGAGATCGCCGCCGTCCTCGACGTCCCCGTCGGGACGGTGCGCTCCCGCCTGCACCGCGCCCGCCGCCAGACCCGCGCCGCCCTCGGCGACGTCTCCCCCTTCGCGCCGACCTCCGAGGAGGAGGACCGATGAACGACCTCACGCTGCTCCGCGAGGCCGGGCCCGAGGCCCCGCCGCTCTCCCCCGCCGCCCGCTCCGCCGCCCGCGCCGCGCTGCTCGCCGAGATCGAGGGCCCCCCATCCCGGCGTCGCCCCAGCCGGGGGCTCGTCGTCCGCACGGGGGTCGCGGCCGTGGCGGTGGCCGCCGCCTGGACCGCCGCGGTGGTGATCGCCGCCCCCGACGGCCCCGGGACCCCGGCCACCGGCGTCACCCTCGTCGAGTTCGCGACACCCACCTTCCCGCTCTCGCTCGAGCCCGCGCCGGCCGGCATGACACCGGCGTTCTCCGGCGACGGGGACTCGGCCGGCTTCGCGGAGTACGGCTCGGCGGACGGCGCCGACCGGTTCACCGTGGGCGTCGAGGAGGACGAACCCGACTGGTGGGACGACGCCTTCGAGAACGCCGACGTCACCGAGCGCTCCGAGATCACCGTCGACGGCGCGCGCGCCCAGCTGGTGCGCGGGTCGCGCGACGTGGCCTGCGAGGACGGGCTGAGCACGTGCGCGCAGGTGCGGTTCGCCGAGCTGCTCTTCGAGCGCCGGGACGACCAGTGGGTGGTCATGGCCGGCGAGGGCCGGTACAGCCGGACGGCGGAGCTGGTCGCCCTCGCCGGGTCGCTGGTCGACCGCCCGCAGCCGGCGACCCTCACCGCCGAGCTCGCCCCGGCCGGCTGGTCGGTGCAGTTCTACAAGATGGGCCGCGTCCTCACCCTGGTCAACGACGCCTACGACCAGCAGACGCTCACCGTCCACGTGCCGCTGCCGCAGGACGTCGCGCCGCTCGACCGGCTGCGCGAGACCCTCATGGGGCCGGTGGGCCCGCAACTGGACGTGACGGTGCAGGGCCGGCCCGCGGCGCTGGTGCGGATCGACAACGGGCCCCGGGACCGGGGCTGGTTCCTCCAGGCGCAGTTCGACGACGGCACCGCCTTCACCCTCCAGGTCCCCGACGCGTTCACCCGGGAGCAGGTGCTGGAGTTCGCCGAGCAGGTGACCTACCACCCCTGAGCGCGCCAGATCTGCACACTCGCCCCCGTCGACGGCCGGATGGGGGCCGGTGTGCAGATCTCGCCAGGGCAGCCGGGCCACGATGTGGTGAGGTGGCGGCATGCCCGACGCCTGGCCCGCCACCGACCGCACCGAGGTGCAGCTCACCGCAGGGGACGCCCGCCTCGCCGTCGACCTGCGCGGCGGCACGCTCCGCCGGCTCGCCGTCCGGGACTGGGAGGTGCTGGACGGCTACCCGGCCGGGCAGGTGCTCCCCGGCTGGCGTGGCGCGACCCTCGTGCCCTGGCCCAACCGGCTCCGGCACGGCCGGTGGAGCTGGCAGGGCAGCGAGCTGCAGCTCGACGTCCGGTCGACCGAGGAGCCGCACGCGATCCACGGGCTGGTCACCTGGCAGCCCTGGACGGTGCTCGCCGCGGCCGGCGGTTCCGTCACGGTCGGGACGACGCTCGAGCCGCAGCCGGGCTACCCGTTCCGGCTCGCCGTCGCGGTGGACCACGTCCTCACCGCCGACCGGCTCACCAGCACGCTGCGGGTGCGCAACACCGGCGACGGCCCGGCGCCGTTCGGGGCCGGGTTCCACCCCTACCTCTCGGTGGGGGAGGTGGGCGACGGCGGGATCGGCGAGGCGGAGCTGGCGCTGCCGGCGCGCACCGAGCTGGTGCTGGACGGCGGCCTGCCGACGGGTGAGCGGCGGCCGTACGACGGCGCCGTCGGCCGGATCGGCGACCGGGCGCTGGACACCGCGCTGACCGACCTGGACCGCGACGACGACGGCTGGTGGCACGTGCGGCTGCGGGGGAGCGCCGGCGAGCTCGCCGTCTCCGCCGACGAGGGCTGGCCCTGGCTGCAGGTCTACACCGGCGACACCCTCCCCGAGGGCCAGCGGCGGCGCAGCCTCGCCGTCGAGCCGATGACCTGCCCGCCGAACGCGCTCGCCGACGGCGCCGACCTCGTGGTGCTCGACCCGGGCCGGGAGTGGTCCGGCACCTGGTCGCTGGCCTGGACCCCGGTGGGCTGAGGTGCGCGTGCGGGAGCTCTGGCGCTACCCCGTGAAGTCGCTGCAGGGAGAGCAGCTGACCGAGGCCGAGGTGGGCCCGCTCGGCATCGAGGGCGACCGTCGGTGGGCGCTCTTCGACCGCGACACCGGCTTCGGCCTCACCGCCCGCCGGGTGCCCGAGCTCCTCTTCGGCGCGGCCCGGCTGCGGCGCGGCGGCGGGGTCGAGGTCGTGCTCCCCGACGGCACCACCACCGAGGACGAGCTCGTGCTGTCGGGCTGGCTGGGCCGCCGGGTGGAGCTGCGGGCGGCGCCGGACGACGACGCCGACGTCCCGACCTACGAGTCCGCCGCGGACGAGGACGAGCCCGACCCCGCCGAGTGGCTGCAGTGGGAGGGCGCCCCGGGACCCTTCCACGACAGCCCGCGGATCCGCCTGTCGCTGGTCTCCACCGGCACGCTGGGCGCGTGGGACCGCCGCCGCTTCCGGGCCAACGTCGTCCTCGACGGGGCCGGCGAGGACGCGCTCCGCGGGACGGAGGCCCACCTCGGCGGGGCGCGGCTGCGCTTCGGCACCGGCATCCCCCGCTGCGTGATGACCACCCGCCCCCAACCGGGCGGCCTCCCCCGTGACACCTCGGTCCTCAAGACGGTGCACCGCGTGCGGGACGGGCTGCTGGCCGTGCGGGCCGCGGTGCTGACCCCCGGGCGGGTCCGGGTCGGGGACGAGCTGCGCCGGACGGCAGACTGAGGCCCGTGCGCACCGTCGACCTGCGTCCCGGCGAGGACAGCATCCGGCTCGGCCAGCTCCTGAAGCTGGTCGACGCCGTCCCCACCGGCGCCCAGGTCAAGGACGTGCTGGTCTCCGGCGCGGTCCTGGTCAACGGTGAGCCCGAGGACCGCCGCGGCCGGCAGCTGCGCTCGGGCGACGTCGTCCGGATCGACGGGCACGAGGACGTCCGCATCAAGTAACCGGTTCCACGTGGAACCACCCCGGGAGGGAGCCGCATGACCGCACCGCTGGCGTCCCGGCTGCGCGGGTTCGGGACGACGATCTTTGCCGAGATGAGCGCGCTCGCCGTCGCCACCGGGGCGGTCAACCTCGGTCAGGGCTTCCCCGACTACCCGGGCCCGCCGGAGGTCCTCGACGTCGCCCGCGAAGCCATCGGCACCGGCGCCGACCAGTACCCGCCCGGCCCCGGCATCCCCGAGCTGCGGACCGCCGTCGCCGAGCACCGGCAGCGCTGGACCGGCACCTCCTACGAGCCCGGCACCGAGGTGCTGGTCACCGCCGGGGCCACCGAAGCGCTGGCCGCCGCGATGCTCGCGCTGCTCGAGCCCGGCGACGAGGTGGTGCTCTTCGAGCCGATCTACGACAGCTACAGCGCCTCTGTCGCCATGGCCGGGGGTGTGGTGCGGCCGGTGCCGCTGCACCCGCCCGAGGACGGCGCCGGTCCCTGGACCTTCGACGAGGCCGAGCTGCGCGCCGCGATCACCCCGCGCACCCGGCTGCTGCTGGTCAACTCCCCGCACAACCCCACCGGCACGGTGCTCACCGCCGACGAGCTGGCGGTCCTCGCCGGGCTGGCCCGCGACCACGACCTCACGGTGGTCACCGACGAGGTGTACGAGCACCTGGTGTTCGACGGTGCCCGGCACGTCTCCCTGGCCACGCTGCCGGGCATGCGCGAGCGCACCCTCGTCGTCTCCAGCGCCGGCAAGACCTTCAACGTCACCGGGTGGAAGATCGGCTGGGTCTGCGGGCCGGCGCCGCTGGTGGCCGCCGTCCGCACCGCCAAGCAGTTCCTCACCTACGTCAACGGCGGCCCGTTCCAGCCGGCCGTGGCCGCCGGCCTCCGGCTGCCGGGGGCCTACTTCGACGGGATCGCCCGCGACCTGCAGTACCGCCGCGACGTCCTCGTCGCCGGGCTCCGGGACGCCGGGCTGCCCGTGATCGCGCCGCAGGCGACGTACTTCGCGACCGTCGACGTCCGCGGGGTGCAACCCGACGGCGACGGGCTGGCCTTCTGCCGGGCGCTGCCGGAGCGCGCCGGCGTCGTCGCCATCCCGACCGTGGTCTTCTACACCCCGGAGCACGCCTCCCTGGGGCGGCACCTGGTCCGGTTCGCGTTCTGCAAGAGCGACGCCGTCCTCGCCGAGGCGGTCGAGCGGCTGAGGAGGCTGGCATGAAGGTGGCTGCGGTGCAGCACGACATCGTCTGGGAGGACCGCGAGGCCAACTTCGCGCGGCTCGCCCCCCAGGTGGCCCGGGCCGCCGGTGCCGGCGCCGATCTGGTCCTGCTGACCGAGACCTTCTCGACCGGCTTCTCGATGACGCCGGGCATCGGGGAGCCCGAGGACGGTCCGTCGGCGGCGTTCCTGGCCGCGCAGGCCGCCGAGCACGGTGTGTGGGTGGGCGGCAGCTGCCCGGAGATCGCCGAGGGCGCGCAACTGCCCTACAACTGCTTCGTCCTGGCCGGCCCGGACGGCACGACCCACCGCTACCGGAAGCTGCACCCGTTCACCCACGGCGGCGAGCACGAGCGGTTCCGCCCCGGCGACGGGCCGGTCACCGTGGAGGTCGGCGGCCTGCGGATCACCCCGTTCATCTGCTACGACCTGCGCTTCGCCGACGTCTTCTGGCGCGCCGCCCTCGAGACCGACCTGTACGTGGTCGTCGCCAACTGGCCGGCCGCCCGCCGCCACCACTGGCAGACGCTGCTCCAGGCACGGGCGATCGAGAACCAGGCCTACGTGGTCGGGGTGAACCGCGTCGGCACCGCCGGGGACGGCACCGAGCACACCGGTGACAGCCGGATCGTCAGCCCGATGGGGGAGCTGCTGGGCACCGCCGCGGGGACCGAGACCCTCGTGCTCGGCGACGTCGACGCCGACGAGGTCGCGGCCACCCGCGAGAAGCTGAAGTTCCTGCCCGACCGGCGCGGCTGAGCCCCGCGCTCAGCCGCGGGGCGGGGTGTCGTCCCGATCGACGGAGATCTGCTCCCGCAGCACCTGCTCGGTCACCGTCTCGTGGCCGTCGACCACCTCGGTCCGCAGCCGCACCCGCTCCACGGGCACCACCTCGACGCCGAACACGGGCCGCTCGGCGTGCAGCACGATCTCGTCGGGCAGGCTGGTGGCGGGGGCGTCGTCCGGCACCAGCGACTCCCCGGCCGTGGTGTCGCCGGCCGTCGCTGCGCCGTCGAGCGGCACCTCCTCCAGCCGGATCTCCTCCCGGCGGATGGGCACCGTGACCTGGACCTCCTCGGTGACCACGTACTTCACCAGCCGGACCCGGCGGGCGGCGACCTGCTCGGTGCCGACCCGCAGCCTCTCCTCGCTCCGGGTCATGGTGCCGTGCGCCGGCGCCCCCTCCCGGGTCGGCGCGCCGGCGGCGTCCCGCTGCTCGTGGTGACCGCCCGCCGACGTCGCGACCTGCTCACCGGCCAGCCCGTAGTGACGCCGCAACTCCTCCTCGTCGGCCGGGGCCAGGTGGGTGCCCTCCATGGCCGGGGCGCTCGTCACCGCGGACGCGGTGACCGGCAGCCGCAGCCGGCCGTCCTCCCAGGAGGCGTTCCGTGCCGGGACGATCGAGTGGCGGGTGCCGAACAGCCCGGTGGTCACGGCCACCCAGGTCGGCTCCCCGGTCCGGTCGTCGACGAAGAAGTGCTCGACGGTGCCCAGCTTGTCGCCTCCGTCGCCGTACGCGGTGCTGCCGATCGCTGCGGTGACCTCGTGCTCGCTCAACATGGGTCGACTCCCCTCCGTGGGGCGCGCTCGGCCGCGCGCCACCAGGTCAAAGGCTGCCCACCGGGCGAGGTCGGTGAACATCGGTGCTGCGCCCGTCAGCTGCCGGGCAGCACCAGGTCCACCACGACCGACCGGTGATCGCTGCCCGGGACCGGCACGAACGTGCATCCGGCGACGGCGAGCCGCGGGTCCACGAGCACGTGGTCCAGCCCCAGCCGCGGCAGCGGGGAGCGCAGCGGGTGCCAGGTCCAGCGGTGCCCCTCGCCGACGGCCCGGGCGGCGTCCAGGTACCCCCGGCGGAGCACGGCCCGGAGCGCCGCGTGGTCGAGCGTGGCGTTGAAGTCGCCCGCCAGCACGCGCAGGACCGCCGGCTCGGGGGCGGGGAGCGCGGCCAGGTCCTCGGTCCAGCCGCGGACGGCGGCCGGTGACGGCGCCGGGGGGCGGCTGTGCACCGCCGTCACCTCGAGCTCGGGCCCCGAGCCCGCGGGCAGCCGCACGGTGGGCTGCTCGAAGCCGCCGGGTGCCGCGCTCCGGTCGCTGACCGGCCACCGGCTCCAGACGGCGCCGGAGGCCGCCGGCACGCTGCCCGGCCGCGCCGGGACGACGTGGGCGTGCGGGAGCAGCTCGGCCAGGCCGGCGGCGGTCAGCCGCCGCTCGGCCTCCGGGGTGAGCTCCTGCACCGCCAGGACGTCGACCCCTTGCCGGCGGACGAGCTCCACGACCGGCTCGGCGGGGATCAGCCCCAGCCGCAGGCTCACGGTGGCGAGCCGCACCCGCAGCCCCTCCGGCGCCGGCTCCACCGGAGGCCGGCCCCGGTGCGAGCGCACCGCGGCGCCGAGCACGGCGGCCGCGGTGGCGGCGAGCAGCGCGGCCGCCCGGGACCGCGCCCGCACCGCCAGGGCCAGGGGCAGCACGGCGGTGGCCGCGGCGTACGGGGTGAACGCCAGCGCCGGCACGAGGGGGAAGCCGCGCTCGGCACCGGTGCGGCGCAGCACCGCCCACACCGCCCACGGCGTGGCCGCCGCGACGGCCCACCGGCGGTCGGCGTGGGTCCGGGCCATGGCCGCCACGCTAGCCAGGGCGCCGGAGGGCCGCCGCCCGGTGGGTGCCCTACGGTCGTGCCGTGGTCGCCGAGCAGCTCGAGGTCGAGTGCAAGTTCGACGTCGACGAGGGGTTCACCGTGCCGGCTCTCGACGGCGTCGACGGCGTCGCGGTCGTCGCCGAGCCGGTGGTGCACGAGCTGGCGGCGGTGTACCACGACACCCCGGACCTCCGGCTCGTGCGCGCCCGGATCACGCTGCGCCGGCGCACCGGTGGGCCGGACGAGGGCTGGCACCTGAAGCTGCCGGCGGGTTCGGCCCGCCGGGAGCTGCACGCGCCGCTCGCCGGCGGCGCCGATGTGGCGCCGGCCGAGCTGCTCGAGGTGATCGGCGGTCTGCTGGCCGGGGAGGTGCCCGCGCCGGTGGTGACGATGTTGACCCGCCGGGTGGTGCGCGAGCTCCGCGACGCGGAGGGCCGGGTGCTGGCCGAGCTCGCCGACGACACGGTCACCGCGACGGTGCCCGCCGAGGCCGCCGGTGGAACGCCCGAGGTGCGCACCTGGCGGGAGCTCGAGGTCGAGCTCGTCGACGGCCCGGAAGCGGTGCTCGCCGCCGTGGCGGAGGCGCTGCTCGCCGCAGGCGCCCGCCCCTCGCCGCGCGCGTCCAAGCTGGCGCACGCCCTGTCCTCCCGGCTCGGCCGCAGCGGCTGACACACCCGGGAACGCCGCACGCCCGTCCGTCGTCCATCCTCTGCAGCGGCGCACCGCCCCGGTTCCGCCGTGCCGCCCGATCCGCCGGAGGTCGTCCTGTCGCTCATCGGCCTGCTGGGCTTCGGGACCGTCGTCCTGCTGGCCGTGGGGCTCCTGCACACCTACCTGTGGTTCCGGCTGGTCCGCAGCACCACCGCGCCCGGCCGGCTGCGCCGCCGGCTGACCCTGCTCACCGTGGTCCTGGCGGTGCTGCCGGTGGCGGCGGTGCTCTCCCGCGGGGTGCTCCCGATCGACGCGGCCGCGCCGCTGAGCTGGGTCGGGTTCGTCTGGCTCGGTATCGCCCTCTACGCCGTCCTGGCGCTGGTGGTGCTGGAGCCGGTGCGCCTGCTGGGCACCCTCTGGATCCGGCGAACGGAGAGGGAGGTCGTCCCGAGCGGGCCCCGGAGGAGTTCGGGCAGGGACGACGCAGCGGCTCCGCCCGACGGGGGGACGGCACCTGGCCGCGGTGTCGTCCTCGCGGACCGCGAGGCCCCGGCGATCGACCGGCGGCGCTTCCTGGCCCGCGGGCTGGCGGTGACCGCCGGCGCGGTGGCGCTCGGCACCGCGGGCACGGGCGCGTACGTCGCCAACTCGGCGCCCGTCGTGCGGCGCGTCCCGGTGACCCTGCGCGGGCTGGACCCGGCGCTGGACGGGCTGCGGATCGTCACCTTCTCCGACGGCCACCTGTCGGCCACCTACGGCGGCCGGCGCTTCGAGCGGGTGGTGGAGCTGGTCAACCAGCAGCGCCCCGACGTGGTCGCCATCGTGGGTGACCTGGTCGACGGCGGGGTCGACGAGCTGCGCGAGGACGTCGCCCCGCTGGCGGACCTCGTGAGCCAGCAGGGCGTCTACTTCGTCACCGGCAACCACGAGTACTTCGTCGACACCCAGGCGTGGATGCGGCACCTGCCGACCCTCGGCGTGGACGTGCTGCGCAACGAACGGGTGGCGATCCGCCGCGGTGGCGCGTCCTTCGACCTGGCCGGGATCGACGACCGGACGGCGGCGGCCTCGGGGCTGCCCGGCCACGGCGCGGATCTCGACGCGGCGCTGGACGGGCGGGACGAGAGCACCCCCGTGGTCCTGCTGGCCCACCAGCCGGTGCAGGTCCAGCAGGCCGCGGCAGCCGGGGTGGACCTGCAGCTCTCGGGGCACACCCACGGCGGGCAGCTCTGGCCCTTCGACTACGCCGTGCGGCTGGACCAGCCCGCGGTGGAGGGCTGGTCGCGGCACGGCGACACCCAGCTGTACGTGACCTCGGGGGCCGGGTACTGGGGGCCTCCCATGCGCGTCGGGGCCCGCCCGGAGGTCACCGTGGTGGAGCTCCGCGCCCCTGCCCGCTGACCGGTGCTCAGGTCTCGGCGAGGGCGTCGAACGCCTCGACGAGGCAGTCCTCCAGCTCGCGGTCCCCGCCGCTGTCGGCCCAGAGCAGCAGACCGGTGGTGAATGCGGCCAGGTGGGCGCCGGCGACCACGACGTCGGCCGGGCGGATCTTGCCGTCCCGGGCACTGGCCTCGGCGACCATGATCGCCGTCTTCCGCTCGAACTCGCCCGATCGGTGCCGCAGGGTGGGGTTTCCGGCGACGACCCGCCAACGGGCGTACAGCCGGGAGCGCTCCTCGGCGCCCGCGCCGCTCACCAGGTCCATCGCCGCCGAGCGGATGCGCGGGCCCAGGGACAGCTCGGCAGGCTGGCGGGCGATCAGCTCGGCCACCTCCTCGGGCGCCAGCAGCCGCATGACCAGGTGGTCCTTGCTCGGGTAGTGCGCGTAGAAGGTCGGTACCGACACCCCCGCGGCGGCCGCGATGCGCCCGATCGGCACCTGGTCGTACCCCTCGGCGTCGAACAGCGCGAGCGCGGCCTCGAGGATGCGCTCGTGGGTGGCCTCCCACCTGCGCCGACGCCAGTCCGGTGAGCCCGTCACGCGCAGATCATCGTTCGTCGGCGGCATGGCTGCCACCACCGTACGGGATGCCGCGCGGCCCACGATGTGGCACACCCCACGGCGTGCAGGTGTGACGTCTCATACGACATGACGACCAGACGTCTCCTCGGGCAGTACCTTCGACCCCGTGGTGAGCCCTGTAGCCGGACCGAAGTACCTGTCGGTCCGCGAGCACCTTCGCCGCCGGGTCGCCGCCCTGCCCGAGCAGACGCTGCTGCCGCCGGAACCGGTCCTCTGCGCCGAGTACGGGGTCAGCCGCATCACGCTGCGCCGGGCCGTGGACGGGCTGGTCGCCGACGGGCACCTCGTCCGGGAGCAGGGGCGGGGCACCTACGTGACCCGCCCGGCCATCCGGCACGAGTACCGCGAGAGCTTCGTGCACCGCATCGCGGGCTTCAACTCGGTGATGACCGAGCAGGGGGCCCAGGTCGGCACCACGGTGCTGACCCAGCGCGTGGTGCCCGTGCCGCCGACGGTGGCCACCGAGCTGAAGCTGGAGCCCGCGACCGACGTGGTGGAGCTCGTGCGGCTGCGCAGCGTCGACGGCACGCCGAACCACGTCGCGCACAGCTTCCTACCGGCCGACGCCTACCCGGGGGCGCTCGACGCCGACTTCAGCGAGGGGTCCCTCTACGACTACCTGCGCCGGGAGTACTCGGCGGACCTCGCGCACGCCCGCATCGTCGTCGACGTCGGCACCGCGGCGCCCGACGAGGCCGAGGCGCTGGGCGTGGTCGCCGGTTCGCCGTTGCTCGTCGTGCGCACCACGGTGCGCGACAGCGACGGCCGGCCGCAGGTGCACAGCTTCTCGCGGCTGCGGCCCGACGTCAGCCAGGTCGAGTTCGAGGTCTCCGTGGGCGGGCGCTGACGTGCGGACGACGGCGACCGGTACCCGGGAGGTGCCGCAGCCCCGTGCGGAGGTGTGGCGTGCGCTTGCGGTGCTCGAGCCCTACTGCGCCGTCTGCGACGTCTCCTACCTGCTGGACCGCCCCGGTGCGGTCCCCCGAGTCGGCACGACCTTCGTCTGCGCCCCGGGCCGGCTGGACGGCGCCGCGCCCCGCGCCGGCTCGCCGCGCGGCGAGATCCTCACCTGGGAGCCGCTCTCGCGGGTGGCCACCCGCCTGGAACTCACCCCCGAGACGTGGACGACGGAGATCGAGCTGGCCGACACCGCCGACGGCGGCACGCGCATCTCCATCACGATCGGCCACGAGCCCACCGGTGGCAGCCGGGTCGTCCGCCGGCTGACCCGGGCGGCCGTGCGCCGGCTCGTGCAGCGGACCGTCGACGCCGAGCTGGCCAAGGTGCCCGCGCACGTGGCGGCGGCGCATACCTCCGAGAGGCCGTGATCACCACCTCGATCGAGGGAATGACGCATCACCGTAAAGAGCGCGGGTACGGAACTCCTCGTGCCCCGGCGGCACACCCGGCACCCCGCTGGGACCGCGCACGCCGGGCGGATCACTGAGGAGTTGGCTATGGAGATCATCGGGTTGATCATCGCGGGTCTCATCATCGGCCTGCTGGGGAAGTTCGTCGCCCCGGGCACGCGTGACAACACACCCCTCTGGCTGACGCTGCTGTGCGGCATCGGTGGTGTGCTCATCGGCTACTACCTGGCCGGTGCCCTGGGGGTCGACGACACGCGCGGCATCGACTGGATCCGGTGGATCATCTCCATCATCGTCGCGGCGGTGCTGGTCGTGGCCGCCTCGACGATCACGGGTCGCAACAGCCGCTCCGTCCGCCGCTGACCCCGTCCCGGGGGGTCCGTCGGCTCAGAGCTCGACGGACTCCCCGGGCGCCAGCCGGCCGAAGGGGGTCGGGGTCCCCGGGCCCCGCTCCCCCAGCAGCCCGCTCAGGACGCCGATCCCGGTGTCGTTGAGCAGCCCGTCGTGCACGGCGAACACCTGGTCGGCCCGCACCTCGCGCACGTAGTCGATGACCTCCGCCGTGCGGGACCAGGGTGCGTGCAGCGGCAGGAGAAGCGTCGGGACCGGCGTCCCGGGCACCGTGAAGGCGTCGCCGGGGTGGAAGACCTGCTCGTCGACGAGGAAGCCGATGTTGGCCACCCGGGGGAGCTCCGGGTGGATCTCCGCGTGCAGCTCGCCGTGCACCTGCACCTCGAACCCGGCGACCGTCACCGCGTCGCCGGCCCCCACCACGTGCACCCGGCTCCCGGCGCCCTCGAGCGCCGCCGCCACGGAGCGGTTGGTCCAGACCTCGAGCCACGGTTCGGCCTCCAGCGCCGCCCGCAGGCGGTCGGCGACGAAGTGGTCGGCGTGCTCGTGCGTGACCAGCACCGCGGTCGCGCCCTCGAGCGCCACCGGGTCGGTGAAGGCGCCCGGGTCGACCACCAGCCGGCGGTCGCCGTCGGAGAGGACCACGCAGGCGTGCCCGTGCTTGGTGAGCTCCATGCCGCGATCCTGCACCCGGGCCGCGCGGCTCACCCTTCCGGGGCAGCCGGCTCCTCGTCTCGATCACCCGCGGCCGCCCGGCTGCCGACCTCTTCCGCATGATGCTGCAGAGCACCGCGTTCGCCGCCGCCCGCAGCCGCGCGCACGGGCCCACCGCCGCGCTGTGGCACGCCGTGGAGCTGCACCGGCCGCCGGCCGAGGTCGACAGCGCCTGCGAGCTCACCGTCTGCGGCTCCCTGGCCCGGGTCACCCCCGAGCAGCCGTGGCCCGTGCAGGCCTCCGACGTCTGCCCGGCCTGCGTCGCGCTCGCCCGGTGACGGCGTCGCCGGCGACGGCGACCCCCTGAACGCCCTGCCGCCGGCCCCGCCCGCCCGGCGGCAGGTGCACCCGTCCCGCGACCCGGCTGCCTCAGCGGCCGGTGAACCGCGGCGCGCGCTTCTCCATGAAGGCCTCGACGGCCTCGCGGTGGTCGGCGGACTGCCCCACCTCGGCCTGCAGCCGCCCCTCGAGGGCCAGCGTCTCCTCCAGCGAGTCGGTCGCGGCGGTCGCGAGGACCGTCTTCACGGCCCGGTAGGCGGCGGTCGGGCCCGCGGCCAGCCGGGCCGCCAGCTCCTGCGCCTCGGGCAGTACCTGCTCCGGCGCCACGACGCGGTGCACCAGCCCCCACTCCGCGGCGGTCTCGGTCAGGAAGGGCTCGGGCAGCAGCAGCAGCTCGGTGGCGCGCGAGCCGCCGACGCAGTGCACCAGCCGGGCCGCCAGCGCCGAGTCGCTCGACAGGCCGATGCCGGTGAACGCGGTCGTGAACTTCGCGCCCGCCGCGGCCACCCGCAGGTCGCCGGCGAGGGCCAGGCCCAGACCCGCCCCCGCGCAGGCGCCGTTGATACCGACCACCACCGGCACCCGCAGGCCGGCCAGCGCCAGCACCAGCGGGTTGTACTCCCGCTCCACCACCGAGAGCGGCGCCTCCACGCCCCCCTGCATCTCCGCCAGGTGCTCGCCCAGGTCCTGCCCGACGCAGAACGCGCGGCCGGTCCCGGTGAGCAGCACTGCGCGCACCGAGTCGTCCGCCGCGACGTCGCGCACCGCGGCCAGCAGCTCGCCGCGCGAGGCGTGGGTCAGCCCGGGGCGCAGCAGGGTGAGGGTCGCGACGCCGTCGGCGTCCTCCCGGGTCACGGTGTCGGGCATCGGCGCCCCGCCTTCCGGTCGCGGTCGGCCGCACGGCGCGGCCCTGTCGGCGGTCACCTTGCCAGGCGGCGTCCCGCCCGCGTGCGGGGCCGGTCCGGCCGCGCGCACGTCGTCCTCGTGGTGCGCGGCGAGGCGGGCTGCGCACCGCGAGGCCGAGGACGGCGGAGTCGCCCGCCGGCGGCCCGGCCGACGGACCGGGTAGCCCTCCGTGCACGAACTGCAACCGGCACGCCGGTGTGGCGGGCGGGGCTCCTGGGGCAGGAGGGGGCATCCTCGGTGGTAGTGGACGATGACCCAGTCGCGCGGCGCCACGGCCCGTGCGCTGGGCCGGACGGACGAGGAGTGACCCCCGTGGTGGAACCAGGACGCAGGCGCCTGGGAGACCGCTACGAACTGCAGCTGCTGATCGCCGCCGGCGGCATGGGGCAGGTCTGGCGAGGGCTCGACGAGGCCCTGCACCGCCCGGTCGCCGTCAAGGTCCTGCGCAGTGAATACACCGGCGACCCGACGTTCGTCGCCCGCTTCCGGGCCGAGGCCCAGCACGCCGCCGCCCTCAACCACCCCGGTATCGCCGCCGTCTACGACTACGGCGAGGAGACCGCCCGGGACGGGTCGGGGGAGACCCTCGCCTACCTGGTGATGGAGCTGGTGGAGGGCGAGCCGCTCTCGGCGCTGCTCCGCCGGGAGGGCCGGCTGGGCCCGGAGACGACGCTCTCCCTGCTGGGGCAGACCGCCGCCGCGCTGGCCGAGGCCCACCGGAGCGGGCTGGTGCACCGCGACGTCAAGCCCGGCAACATCCTCGTGCGTCCCGACGGCGCCGTGAAGATCACCGATTTCGGGATCGCCTGGTCGGCGCGCAGCGTCGCGCTCACCCGCACCGGCCAGGTCATCGGCACGCCGCAGTACCTCTCCCCCGAGCAGGCCGAGGGCCGGCACGCCACCCCCGCGAGCGACGTCTACGCGCTCGGGCTCATCGGCTACGAGTGCCTCACCGGGCACCCGGCCTTCGAGGGCGACAACGCCGTCACCATCGCGCTGAAGCAGGTGCAGGAGGACCCCGACCCGCTGCCGGGCGAGCTGCCTCCCGGCGTCCGGACGCTGATCGGCCGCGCGCTGGTCAAGGACCCCGCCGCGCGCTACCCCGACGGCGCCAGCTTCGCCGCCGCCGTCGCCGACGTGCAGGCCGGTCGCCGGCTCGATCCGGGCACGGTGGCCGTCGACGCCGTCCCGCGGCGGCGCCGCGCCGCACCGGCGCGTCCTGCGGGCGGACCGCCCACCGGGGAGCGCCCCGGGTCCCGGGGCGCCCGCCCCCCGGTCGCCCGGCGGCGCGGTCGGCTCGCGGTGGTCCTGCTGCCCCTCATCGGACTGCTGGCCGGCGCGGGGATCACCGCGACCCTGCTGCAGACGCTGACCCAGGGGGCGCCGCCGAACAGCGCCGCCGCGGCCACGGAGCGCATCGACGGCAGCATCGTGCTGGCGGCGGAGGACTACCTCGGCCGGCCGGTGGGCGAGGTGGCCGACCGGCTGGCCGATCTTGGTCTGACCGTCACCGTCCGGGCGGAGGTGCGCGACGACGTCGTCCCCGACCGGGTCACCGGGGTGGAGCCCGCCGGGCGCCCGCTGCGCGCCGGTGACCAGGTGGTCCTCCGCTACGCCACCGCCTCGGAGACGTCGGAGCAGCGCCGTGCGCCGGCGGTGACCGGTGCCGCGGTCGACCAGGAGGTCCCCTCCAGCGCGCCGACGACCGAGGCCCCGGCCCCCGCGACGACCACTGCGGGCACCGGCACCGGCACCGGCACCGGCACCGGCACCGGTGGCAGCAGCAGTGCGCCGGCCAGCACGACGACCAGTCTCCCGGGGACCCCGACCCCGACCACCGACCCGTCGCCGACCCCGACCCCGACCACGTCGCCGACCCCGACGACGACGGAGCCCAGCCGGACCACCGCCAGCACCACGCCCTCCACCACGACGTCGTCCAGCGCCACGACGCTGCCGTGAGCCTGCGGCACCGGCCGCCGTCGTCGCGCCTGCTGAGCGGTCGCTACGAACTGCTCTCGCTGCTCGCGACCGGCGGCATGGGGCAGGTCTGGCGGTCCCGGGACGTCGTCCTCGGGCGGTCCGTGGCCGTGAAGGTGCTGCGGAGCGAGTACGCCGGCGACCCGACCTTCCTGGCCCGCTTCCGCGCGGAGGCCCGGCACAGCGCCCTGCTCACCCATCGCAACATCGCCGCCCTGTTCGACTACGGCGAGACCACCGACGGCGACGGCGAGGCCCTCGCCTACCTCGTCATGGAGCTCGTCGAGGGGGAGTCGCTGGCCCAGGTGCTGCAGCGGGAGGGCCGGCTCGGTGTCGACCGCACCCTGGACGTGCTGCACCAGACCGCGGCCGGCCTGGCCGCGGCGCACGCCGCGGGCCTGGTGCACCGGGACGTGAAGCCGGGCAACGTGCTGGTCGGCCACGACGGCACCGTGAAGATCACCGACTTCGGCATCGCCTGGTCGGCCGCGAGCGCGCCGCTCACCCAGACCGGCCAGGTCGTGGGCACCGCGCACTACCTCTCCCCGGAGCAGGCCGGTGGCAGCAAGGCCGGCCCGGCCAGCGACGTCTACGCCCTCGGCATGATCGGGTACGAGTGCCTCGCCGGCCACCGTGCCTTCGACGGCGACAACTCGGTGCACATCGCGCTGCGCCAGCTCCGCGAGGAGCCGCCGCCGCTGCCGGCCGACGTCCCGGAGCAGGTGCGCACGCTCGTCGACCGGGCGCTGCTCAAGGACCCGGCCGAGCGCTTCGCCGACGGTGCCGCCTTCCGGGATGCCGTCGACGACGTCCGCGCCGGCCGGCCGCTGGTGCCGGTGCCCCGGCCGGCGGCGACCCATCCGCTCGCCGTCGCGGTCCCGGCGCCGCGGTCGCTCCGGCGGCGCCTCCTCGCGCCCCTGGCCGCCCTCGTGGTCGGGATCGGGCTCGGCGTCGCCGCCCTGCAGGTGTGGGCGGAGGCCCCCGCCGACCCCGGGACCGGCACCAGCGAAGCCCCCGAGCCGGTGACCCTCGCGGCCTCCGACTTCGTCGGCCGCCCGGTGGCCGAGGTGGAGGGCGAGCTGGCCGACGCCGGCCTGGGCGTCGAGCTGGTCGGCCGGGAGAGCGCCGCGGTCCCCGCCGACCACGTGCTGGAGCTCTCGCCGGTGGGCGCGGTCGCCCGAGGCACGGTCGTCACGGTCACCTACGCGATCGCACCACCGCAGCCGGAGCCCGCCCCGGCGCCCGTGGCCCCCGCACCCGAGGCGCCGGTGGTTCCCGTCCCGGTGCCGGTGGGGGGCGGCGGCGGTGGCGACGACGGCGAGGGCGACGACGGCGAGGGTGACGACGGCGAGGGTGACGACGGGCAGGGTGACGACCGGTCCGGGAACGGCAACGGGGGTGGGAACGGGAGCGGCGACGCCGGCGGCAACGGGAACGGCGGGGGCAACGGCCGGGGCCGCGGCTAGCTGTAATGACCACGGGCGTTGTTGACGGCGCCGCCTAACTGATCAAGCAGGAGACCTCCGAGCGAAGGTGTGGGTGCTGACGCCTCACCAACCGCCCGGAGGTCTCGTTGTCCCACGCTAAT
>NZ_JBJHAE010000034.1:0-21629 GCF_054050895.1 Blastococcus sp. SYSU DS0669
GTCGCCGTCGTCTCCGACGGCTCCACCCCCACCCAGCGCACCCTGCGCACCACCCTCGCCGGCCTCCCCGCCACCCTCACCGAGCACACCGTCCGCCCCCCGGCGGTCTGGGTCGTCGGCGAGGTGGCGCAGCTCACGTCCGCCGACTGACGGTGTGTCGCGGCGTGCCGGTCACGGCGGGTGAGCCACCGATGAGCGGAGCGCGATGGTCCCCGACGAAGTCGTCTCCAGGCATGGTGGTGCCACGGATCGCCCCCTAGCGTGGGCGCGTCCGGACGGACCCGTCCGTCGCTCAACCGGCGACAGCCGTCCGGACGCCGCCGAACCATCCGCCGGCACCCGCCGGCACCAGGACCGGGGACCCACCGCACCACCTGGGGTGAAGCGACCGATCGGCCCGCAGGGCCGGCCGGACGCCGGGCGACTTCCCTCCCGAACCCGTCAGCTAACCCGGTAGGCGGCCGTGGAAGAAAGGACCACCCGCCGAACATGGCGAGTTCGCTCAGCCCTGCCCACCGCCGCGTCACCGGACGGCGGGCCCTGCTGGCCCTCGTGGCCGCCGGCGGCGTCGCCCTGACGCCCCTCCCCGCACTCGCCGACCCCCAGCGGCCGGCCACCTCCCAGGAGGCCGCGCAGCTCATCGCCGCCCGCGCGCACGACCTGGAGGTCCTCACCGAGCGCTTCAACGAGACCCGCGAGCAGCTCAAGGCCACGCAGGCGGCCGCCGACGCGGCGGCCGAGGAGCTGACCGCTGCGCAGGCCGCGCTCGCCCAGGCGCAGGACCGCGTCCGGACCGTGGCCCGCAGCGCCTACACCGGCGAGGGGCTCGGCACCCTCGAGGCCGTGCTGACCAGCGAGTCGGCGAGCGACCTGGTCGACCGGGTGGGGCTGCTCGACACCATCGCCGCCCACAACAACGGCGTCCTCGGCGAGGCGCGCAGCGCCGGCGAGGACGCCGAGCGGGCGCGGGCCGCCGCCGAGGAGGCCGCCACCGCGGCCCAGGAGCAGGTCGACCGCGTCGACGCGCAGCGGGCGCGGCTCGACGAGCAGATCGCGGTCTACCAGGCCCAGTACGAGCGGCTGACCGACGAGGAGCAGCGGGCCTCCCGGGCCGCCGCCGAGCGGCACGCCGCCGAGGAGGCCGCGGCGCAGGCCCCGGCCGCCCAGGCCGCGCCGGCCCCCGGGGCGCCCGCTGCGGCTGCTCCGGCCCCGGCGGCCCCGGCTCCGGCGCCCGCCCCGGCGGCTACCCCGGCCCCGGCGGCCCCGGCTCCGCCCCCGCCCGCCCCGTCCGGCGGCAGCGGGGCGGCGCAGACCGCGGTGAGCACGGCCATGGCGCAGATCGGCGACCCCTACGTGTGGGCGGCCGCCGGCCCGAACGCCTTCGACTGCTCGGGCCTGATGCAGTACGCCTACGCGGCCGCCGGCATCAGCCTGCCGCACTCCAGCCGCATGCAGTCGACGATGGGCACCTCGGTGCCCCTGTCGGCGCTGCAGCCCGGCGACCTGCTCTTCTACTACTCACCGGTCAGCCACGTGGGCATGTACATCGGCAACGGGCAGATGGTGCACGCGTCGACCTCCGGCGTGCCGGTGAAGGTGGCGTCGATCCACTCCATGGGCGACGCCCCCTTCGCCCGGCGGATCGCCTGACCCGCTGAGCGCCGGACGTACGGAGCGACCGCCGCCCCGTACGTCCGGCGCTCAGCAGCACGGCCTCGTGCGAGCATGATCCCTCGTGCGGGACGGGACGGGGGGCGGGCTGCCCCGCGAGGTCAGGGTCCTGGCGGTCATCGCCTTCGTCGTGGCCCTCGGGTTCGGCATCGTCGCGCCGGCCATCCCGCTCTTCGCCCGCTCCTTCGGCGTCGGCACCACGGCCGTCGGCCTGGCCGTCAGCGCCTTCGCGTTCTTCCGCTTCGTCTCGGCGTTCAGCGGCGGCACCCTGGTCGAGCGCTTCGGCGAGCGACTGGTGCTCGCCTCCGGGCTGGTGATCGTCGCCGTCACCACCGGGCTCGCCGGGCTCGCGGGGTCCTTCCCGGTCTTCCTGGGGCTGCGCGCCGCCGGCGGCATCGGCAGCGCCATGTTCACCGTGGCGGCGCTGTCGCTGCTGCTGCGGGTCGCCCCTCCCTCGCACCGCGGCCGCGCCGCGGCGACCTGGCAGGGCGGCTTCATCCTCGGCGGGATCGCCGGCCCCGCCGCCGGCGGCCTGCTCGCCGAGCTCTCCCCCCGGCTGCCCTTCTTCCTCTACGCCGGCTTCCTGCTGGTCGCCGGCGCGGTCGGCATCGCGCTCCTGCGCACCGCCGAGCCCGACCCGGCCGCGCCCGCGGCGGCCGACGTCGCCGGCCCCGACCTCGACGCCGGACCGGTCCGGCTCGGCAGCGCACTGCGCTCCCGCGTCTACCTGGCCGCGCTGGTGGCCAACTTCGGCGTCGGCTGGGTGCTGTTCGGGGTCCGCAACTCCCTCGTGCCGCTGTACGTCACCGAGGAGCTGGGGCGCACGGTGGCCTGGGCCGGGGCGGGCCTGCTCGCCGGGTCGCTCGCGCAGGCGCTGGGCCTGCTGCGCTCGGGCCGGCTCGTCGACGGCTGGGGACGGCGGCCTTCGCTGGTGCTGGGCGCCGCACTGGCGACCGCCGCCATGGCGGTGCTCGTCCTGCCGCCGGCGATCTGGGCCTTCCTGCTCTCCATGGCCGTCTTCGGGCTGGGCGCCTCCCTGCTGGCCAGCGCACCGGCGGCGCTGGTCGGCGACCTCAGCGGCGGGCGGGGCGGCCGGGTGGTGGCGGTGTTCCAGATGTCGGCGGACCTCGGCGCGATCGCCGGCCCCCTCGTCGCCGGGTGGCTCACCGACGTCGCCGGCTTCCAGGTGGCCTTCGGCGTGAGCACCGCGGTGCTCGCCGCCGGTCTGGTCGGCGGGTTGGCCATCCCGCGGGGTGCACCGCGGCCCGCCCCCGCCGCCGCCGCGCCGGCGTCGTGACCCTCAGCGGCTCCGGTAGAGCCGGGTGGTGAGCGGCAGGAACACCAACGCCAGCGCCGCGGCCACCGCCAGCGAGACCAGGATCGCGCCGCCGTCCGGGGTGCCGTCCATCAGGGAGCGGCACGCCGTCGCCAGGATCGAGATGGGGTTGACGTCGACGAACGCCTGCAGCGGCCCGGGGAGGGTGGCCGGGTCGACGAAGACGTTGGACAGGAAGGTCAGCGGGAAGATCCCCATGAAGCCCGCGTTCATGACCGCGTTCGGGCTGCGCAGCAGCAGGCCGAGCACCGAGAACGCCCACGACAGCCCGAAGGAGAACACCACCACCAGCGCCAGCGCCGCCAGGGCTCCGGACACCCCGGCGTCCGGGCGGTAGCCCAGGAGCACGCCGACGACGATGAGCACCGTGCCGGCCACGACGTAGCGGACGCTGTCGCCGAGCAGCGCCCCGAGCAGCGGGGCCGGCCGCCAGATGGGCAGCGAGCGGAACCGGTCGACGACGCCCTTGGTCAGGTCGGTGTTCAGCGAGATGCCGGAGTAGACGGTGGTGAAGAGCACCGACATCACCAGCAGGCCGGGCAGCGTGTAGTCCAGGTAGGCGCTGGTGGAGCCGGCGATGGCGCCGCCGAACAGGTAGGTGAACATCAGCAGGAACATCACCGGCGTGACCGTGACGTCGAGCAGCTGCTCGGGCACGTGCTTGACCTTGAGCATGCCGCGCCAGCCGAAGGTGAGGGCGGTCTGCAGCGCCCCGGGCCGGGGCGGGCGTTCCGTGCCGGCGATCGCCCGGCGCACCGCCGCGGTGTCGGCGTCCGTGGTCGCAGTGGTCATGACGTCTGCTCCTCGAGGGTGGGTGCGGGGCCGGGCGGTTCCTCCGCGCCCCGGCCGGTGAGCGCCAGGAAGACCTCGTCCAGGCTGGGCTGGTCGAGCGAGAAGTGGGCCAGGCCGATGCCGGTCCGCGCGAGCTCGGCGACCCCCGCCGCCGCCCGGGCCGGGTCCGGGCAGACGGCGGACAAGGCCGCCGGGTCGGCCTCCAGGGTGACCGCGCCCAGCGCACGTCCCAGGACGTCGGCCGCGTCGGGGCGCCGGGCCGGGTCGAGCAGCCGGACGTGCAGGGCGCCGGTGCCCACCGACGCCTTGAGCTGCGCCGGGGTGCCCTCGGCGATCACCCGCCCCCGGTCGATCACGGCGATCCCGTCGGCGAGCTGGTCGGCCTCCTCCAGGTACTGGGTGCAGAGCAGGATCGTCGTCCCCCCGGCCACGAGCGCGCGGGCGATCTCCCACACCTGGTTGCGCGAGCGCGGGTCCAGCCCGGTCGTCGGCTCGTCCAGGAACATCAGCCGCGGGGTGACCACGATGCTCGCCGCGATGTCCAGGCGGCGCCGCATGCCCCCGGAGTAGTGCTTGACGAGCTTCCCGGCGGCGGCGGCGATGCCGAAGGCCTCCAGCAGCTCGTCGGCGCGGGCCCGCGCACCGGGGCGGGACAGCCCGAGGAGGCGGCCGAGCAGCACGAGGTTCTCGCGGCCGGTCAGCTCCTCGTCGACCGAGGCCAGCTGCCCGGTGAGGCTCACCAGCCCGCGGACGGCGTCGGCCTCGGCGACGACGTCGTGCCCCAGCACCCGGGCGCTGCCCGAGTCGGGGCGGATGAGCGTGGCCAGCATGCGGATGGTCGTGGTCTTGCCCGCCCCGTTGGGGCCGAGCACGCCGTAGATCGTCCCGGCCGGCACGGCGAGGTCGAGCCCGCTCACCGCCGTCGTCGCGCCGTAGGACTTGGTCAGGGCCGTCGCCTCGACGGCCAGTGGTGCGTGCAGCGCCATGGGTACCTCACCCGGGTTCGCGTCGTGCGGATTCCTCGTGGTGTGGACCGACTCTCCCCGCCGGGCTCATCGGCGGCGAGCGAGTTTTCTCCCCCGGCCCGCTGGGGCGTGTCCAGAAACCTCGGCGCGGTCCGTGTGACACCGGGTGCACCGGGGAAGGGCCCAGCGGAACGCGCAGGCGTCGTCGCACCGAGCCGGTGCGCGCGCTCGCCCGGTCGGGGGGAACACGCCGCGAGGAGGCACGCACGGATGGACATCGCCGCGATGCGGGCCAGCTTCGCCAAGGCGGCCGCCACCGGCGACGAGGCACCGCTGTACTTCTACTCGCACCTGTTCCTCAGCCACCCCGAGACGCGGGCGATGTTCCCCGTCTCGATGGCCCACCAGCGCGACCGGTTCTTCCACGCCCTCGGCGAGGTGGTGTCCCACGTCGACGACCTCGACGCGCTGGTGCCGATCCTGAAGCAGCTCGGGCACGACCACCGCAAGTTCGGCACCCTGCCGGCGCACTACCCCGCGGTGATGCCCAGCCTGCTCGCGACGCTGGAGCACTTCGACGACGAGTGGGACGAGCACCGCGCCCGCACCTGGACCGAGGCCTACGAGATCGTCGCCTCGGTGATGATCCAGGGCGCGGAGGAGTCCGCGGACCAGCCGGCGACCTGGCGGGCCGAGGTGGTGGCCCACGAACGCCGAGCGGTCGACGTCGCGGTGCTCCAGGTGCGGCCCGAGGTGCCGGTCAACTACCTGGCCGGGCAGTCGATGTCGCTGGAGATCGACCGCCGTCCCCGGCTGTGGCGGTACTACTCCCCGGCCAACGCCCCGCGCGAGGACGGCACGCTGGAGCTCCACGTCAAGGCCCGGCCCGGCGGCCCGGTCAGCACCGCCCTCGTCCGCAGCACCGAGGTGGGCGACCTGCTGCGCCTCGGCCCCCCGCTCGGCGAGCTGACGCTGCCCCCGGACTCCGACCGCGACCTGCTGCTCGTCGCCGGCGGCATGGGCCTGGCGCCGCTCAAGGCACTGGTCGACCAGGTGGCCCGGCAGGGTCCGCCCCGCCGGGTCGACCTCTTCGCCGGAGCCCGCACCGAGGCCCAGCTCTACGACCGCGCACCCCTCGGTGAGCTGCAGGCGGCCCATCCGTGGCTCGACGTGACCTTCGCGGTGTCCGACGACGACCTGTCCGGCCTGGAGCACGGGGACGTCGGTGACGTCGTCCTCCGGCAGGGGCCGTGGCTCAGCCGGGAGGTGTACGTGGCCGGCCCGGCGCCCATGGTGGAGGCGACCGTCGAGGGCCTCCTGCGGCACGGCGTGCCACGGGAACGGGTGCGCAGCGAGGTGTTCGCCCCCAGCCGACCGGGGCCCAGTGCCGAGGGGAAGGTGACCGAATGACCACCACCGAGACGTCCGGGACCGGAGGGGGTGCGCGGCGGCTCACGCCGGAGCAGATCCGCGGTGCCCGCTTCACCGCCGGCACGATGCTGCACCCCGGCTACGACCAGTCCGAGGTCGACCGCTTCCGGGAGATGGTGGCCGCAGAGGTGCGCAGCCTCGCCGGCGAGCGCGACGACCTGCAGCGCCAGGTGGCCGAGCTGCAGCAGCGCCTGTCGGGCATCACGGTGCCCGAGCCGCCCAGCGAGCAGGCGGTGAAGATCCTCGCCAGCGCCCAGCAGACGGCCGACGAGTACGTCGCCGAGGCCGAGGACTTCAGCCGGCAGATGACCGCCGAGGCGCGCGACCAGTACGAGGAGCAGCTGCGGCTGGCGCGTGAGAACGCCGGCGCCATCATGCAGGCGGCCCAGGAGGCGGCTGCGCGGCTCAGCGTGGCCACCGGTGCCGACGGCGACGCCGCCGGGCAGCGCACCACCGCCGAGCTCGAGGAGCAGGTCGCCTTCCTCAAGGCGTTCGCCCAGGCCTGCCGGGCGCAGCTGCGCGCCTACCTGGAGGCGCTGCTCACCGACGTCGAGACCGAGTGGGGCCGGGTCGACCCGGCTCTGGCGCCCGAGGCCCTCGCCGCCGCCGGGCCGGGGCGGCGACCCGGGCCGACGGGGTCCCCGCAGACGACCTTCCACGACAACAGCGCGGGCGGCGCCGACGTGGAGGACAACCGGCCGGCGCCCGCGGGGGCCCGCTCGACCGGCTCCTGACGGAGCACGCTCAGCGGCCCGCCGGCGGCGGGTCCGGGGCGGTGCTGCCCGCAGCGGACGGGCCGGCACGGTTCCCGGCGGGCTCCGGCTCCGGCCCGCGCTCCGGCCGCTGGAAGAGCGAGTAGAGGTAGACCAGCGCCGGCAGGAGGACCACCCCGCCGGCGATCAGGGCCACCAGCATCGCGAGCAGCGTCGCCCGCCCGCCGGCGGCCTCCTCGATCGTCAGGTACGGCAGCAGCACGTAGGGGTACTGCGCCACCGCCCAGCCCACCAGGACGGTCGCGACGGCGAGGCCCGAGGCGGCGCGGGCGGCGACGAACCGGCGCGTCCAGAGCAGGACCAGGGCCGCCACCCCGGCCACGACCGACGCCGCGATCACGGGGGCGGCCCGGCCGGTCAGCCGGTCGAAGAGCACCGGCGCGTCGGCCCGGAGCACGAACAGCCCGGCGATGCCCGCGGCGCCCGTGACGGCGGCGGTCCCCAGCGCCCGCACCCGGAACTGCTCGACCAGGTCCTCGGCGCCCTCGCGCCGGGCGTCGGCGCACAGGAAGACGGCCGCCAGGTAGGCGCAGACCAGCACCGCCATGACGCCCCCCAGCGTGGACGTCGGGTTGATCCAGCTGGTGACGACGTCGCCGGCGGCGATGCCCGGCGGGACCCGGCCCGACGCCACCCCGCCGACGACCGCGCCGAGGAAGTACGGCGTGGCCAGGGACGAGAGCGCGAACCCGCCGCCGAGGAACCGGCGCATGCCCAGGGTGGTGATGCTCTTGCGGAAGGCGAAGGCCGCGCCGCGGGCGATCATCCCGAACGCGGCGAGGGTGAGCGGGATGTAGAGGGTGGTCACCACGGCGGCGAACGCTCCGGGGAACGCGGTCCACAGCACGACCAGCACGAAGATCAGCCAGACGTGGTTGGCCTCCCACACCGGGGCGATCGAGCGCTCGATGAGCTCCCGCTGCGGGGTGCCGCGCCGCGTGCCGCCGGCCAGCAGGTCCCAGATGCCGGCGCCGAAGTCCGCACCGCCGAAGAGCGCGTAGGCCAGCAGCCCGACGAACATCACGCTCAGCAGGACCTCGGGCAGGGTCACTTCACCGCCACCTCCCCGGTGTGCGCGTCCGGGGGCCGGGCGTCCGCCTCCTGCGGGGCCGGGGTGCCCGGGGCGCCGGCCAGCCGGCGGAGGACGAAGACGGTGAGCGCGGTGAGCAGCACGTAGATGACGACGACGGCGTAGAAGCCGAGGTAGAGGCCGGGCGCCGGGCTCACCGCCTCCTCGGTGAGCATGATCCCGTAGACGATCCACGGCTGGCGGCCGACCTCGGTCACCACCCAGCCCGCCTCCATGGCGACGATCGCGGCCACCCCGGAGACCGCCACCGCCCGCAGGAACCACGGGCTGCGCGGGATCTCCCGGCGCCGCCACCAGGCCCAGGCGAACCACGCGGCGAGCAGCAGCAGCGCCGACCCGATGCCGACCATCACGTCGAAGGCCAGGTGCACCACGTTGACCGGGGGGATCAGCTCGTCGGGGAACGCCTCCAGGCCCAGGATGACGCCGTCGGGGTCGTGGTGGACCAGCAGCGACAGCCCGTTCGGGATCTCGAGGGCGTAGTGCAGCTCGCCGTCGCTGTACCAGCCACCGACGGACAGCGGCGCACCGGCCATCGTCTCCTGCTGGGCCTCCATCGCCGCCAGCTTCGTCGGCTGGTTGTCGGCGACGACGTTGGCGATCCAGTCGCCCACGCCGATCTGCACCGGGGTCAGGACCGCCGCGAAGGTCAGCGGGATCAGCAGCCCCGCGCGGTGGTAGGCGTCGCGCCGGCCGCGCAGCATGCCGACGGCGTACACCGACGCGATGGTGAAGCCGGTGACCATGTAGGCGGCCAGCAGCATGTGGGTCACCTGCGGCCAGGTGGACTCGCTGAACATCGCCGCCCACGGCCGGGGGTTGACCACCGACCCGTCCTCGGCCAGGTCGAAGCCCGTGGGGTTGTTCATCCAGGCGTTGGCGGCGACGACGAAGAAGGCGCCGGCCATGCCGGAGACGATCATCGGGATGGCGCTGAGCATGTGCGCCCGCGGCGAGAGCCGGTTCCAGCCGAAGAGGTAGACCCCGACGAAGATCGCCTCGATGAAGAAGGCGAAGCCCTCCAGCACGAAGGGGAAGCCGAACACCTCGCCGAACCGGTCCATGAGGCCCGGCCAGAGGATGCCGAGCTCGAACGAGAGCAGGGTGCCCGAGACCGCCCCCGCCGCGAAGAGCACCCCCATCGCCTTCGCCCAGGTGTGCGCCAGCCGGGTCAGCTGGGCGTCCCCCCGCCGGTGCCCGCGCCACTCGGTGAACACCGTCATCAGGGGGAAGGCGATGCCGAAGCAGGCGAAGATGATGTGCCACCCGAGCGAGAGCGCCATCTGCATCCGCGCCGGGTAGAGGTTCTCGGCGGCGTCGGCGAGCAGGTCGAAGCCGGTCATGGGCGTCTCCGGAGCGCTGTCGGCGGCGCAACCCGGGGCTGGGGCCATCGCCACGTCCCGGCCGCTCTTCCCGGTGCGCCGCGACCGAAACCCGGACCCGCTGCCGTGTTGCGCGATCGGCACCGGGCCCGACGGGCCGGGCGCGGTAGGTTTCCAGCGGCAGCCGCCGACCCTCCAGGAGGCCACCCGATGTCCGACGTCCTCCTCGTCCTGCTGGTGGTCGTCCTCGTGGCCCTCGCGGTGCTGGCCGTGGTCGTGCTGGTGCTCCGCCGGCGGAACCTGGTCCGGGCCGCCGCCCCGCGCCCCCGGGTCGACCCGCTGGCCGACGAGCCCGACGTCTACGACCCGCACGCCATCGGGGTGGGCGACGTGATCACCTACGCCGGCGTCGACCACGTCGTCCGCGGCACGATCGTGCTGGAGGAGGGCGGGATGACCTGGCGCGAGCACCTGCTCGACGGGTCGACCGGCCGCCGCTGGCTCACCGTGGAGGACGACGAGGGCGACCTCGAGATGACGCTGTGGATGCGCCGCGAGGGCACGAACCTCACCCCCGACGGCGACGTGATCCTCGACGACCGGGTGCACCGGCAGATCGAGCGCGGCCGGGCCAGCTACACGGCGGAGGGCACCACCGGCACCCCGCCCAGCGGCACCGTCGAGTACGCCGACTACGCGACGGCGGACAAGACCGGGCTGCTCGCCTTCGAGCGCTGGGCCCCCACCCAGTCCTGGGAGGTCTCGACCGGGCGCGCCGTGAGCCGCGGTGAGCTCACCGTCTACCACCGGACGCCCGGGACATGAGCCTGCACCAGCTCGACGTCGCCCCGCGCGACGTCTCCGCCGGAGCGCTCGGGCTGCTGCTCGACGGGCCGGCCCCCGCTCCGCTGGCGCGGCTGCGCCTCGAAGGCCGCCCGGGGGCGGTGGTCACCCTGGGCGTGCTCGGCGCCTCCCACGTGGTGTGCGCGGAGGCGGGCGGGCACCGGCTCACCGAGGAGGTGTCCTGCGACGCCGTCGGCGCCGGAGGCCGCCCGCTGCCCGCCGGCCTGCGCGCGGGCGGCTACGACTTCACCTCGGCGACCACCGCCACGACGCGGGGCGAGCTCGACGCGACCGCCGCCCGGCTGCGGGCCCTGGCCGCCGACGACCCGGCGTGGCTCTGCGGCGCGTTCCCCGGTGCGGCCGACGCGCTGACCGCCATGACGGCGCAGGCGCTGCCCGCCGGCGGCTGGGCCTGGCAGACCTGGCACCTCTACCCCGCCGGGGACGCCGGCGAGGTCGTCACGACCCGGACGAGGTGGGCCCCGTGAGCACCCTCCGCCGGCTGGCCGCCGTGGTGCTGGCCGCCGTCCTGCTCGCCGGGTGCGGCAGCGGGACGCGCGTGCGCGACTTCCTGGACGAGACCTACGAGCGCACCGAGGTCGTCGACGACACCTCGGTCTACGCCTCCCCCGACCCGGTGGGCACCACGACAGCGGCCATCGTCGACGCCGTCCAGCCCGCCGAGCGGCAGGCCGACGGCGGCAGCGAGTACCTGCGCTACGACGACGACATCGTCGTCGTGACCGCGGCGCCCGACGGCAGCACGGTGCGCGTGGAGGACCTCGACGGCCGCTACCGCAGCGGCTTCTTCGCCTTCCTCGGGCCCGGCTTCCGCCCCGGCTCGCCCGCCGGCACCGGGGGCGGCGGG
Organism: Blastococcus sp. SYSU DS0669; assembly: GCF_054050895.1. Classification (NCBI taxonomy): domain Bacteria; kingdom Bacillati; phylum Actinomycetota; class Actinomycetes; order Geodermatophilales; family Geodermatophilaceae; genus Blastococcus; species Blastococcus sp. SYSU DS0669. Next base: position 11,092 of record NZ_JBJHAE010000034.1, read on the forward strand.
GGTCCGGGCGACGTCAAGTGACCCGCCGCTCCCCCGCTTCCTCCCCGACCCCTGTCCCGATCCCAGGAGAGTTCCCGACGTGACCACGACCTGGCAGGCCCTCGAGTTCGGCACCGTCGAGGGCGGGGCGTTGGTGGACGGCGTCCTGGCGACGCTGCTGTGGTTCGCCATCGGCTTCGGCGTGCTCGCCGTCGGCTTCCTCGCGCTGGACCTGATCACGCCCGGGAACCTGCGCACCCAGGTCTACACCGACCACAACCCGAACGCCGCGATCCTGCTGGCCGCCAACCACCTGGCTCTGGCGATCATCGTGGTCACGGCGATCATGACCAGCGCCGACAGCCTCGGGCAGGGCCTGGTCGACACCGCCGTCTACGGCCTGCTCGGCGTGGTGCTCCAGGCCGTGGCCCTGCGGCTGCTGGACGCGGTGGTCCCCGAGCACCTGCGCGACCTGGTCAACGAGCCGCGGATGCGCGGCTCGGCGTGGGCGATCGGCGTCAGCCTGGTCGCGATCGGCGCGGTGAACGCCGCCGCGCTGTCGTGACGCCGTGACCACGTCCGCGCCCGAGGTGGCACCGGGTGCGAGCCGGGAGCGGGTGCGCTCCCGTCCGCTGCTGCTGGCCGCCGTCGCCGTCTGCGCCGCCTGCGGGCTGGTCTACGAGCTGGTGCTGCTGACCCTGTCGGCGAGCCTGGTCGGCGGCGGCATCACCCAGACCTCGCTGATCGTCGCCGGGTTCGTGGCCGCGCTCGGCGCCGGGGCCCTGCTGGTCAAGCCGTTCCTCCCGCACGCGGCGACCACCTTCGTCGCGGTCGAGATCCTGCTCGGCGTCGCCGGGGGCCTGAGCGCGGTGACGCTCTACGTCTCGTTCTCCTTCTACGGCACCAGCACCGCCGTGCTGCTCGCCGCGACGGCGGTCCTCGGCATCCTGGTCGGCGCCGAGGTGCCGCTGCTGATGACCCTGCTGCAGACCGGACGGGAGGGCATCGACGCCGAGGGCAGCGGCAAGGTCCTCGCCGACCTCAACGCCGCCGACTACGCCGGAGCGCTGCTCGGCGGGCTGGTGTGGCCCTTCCTGCTCCTGCCGCTGGCCGGCCAGGTGCGCGGCGCGGCCCTCACCGGTCTGGTCAACCTGCTCGCCGCGGCGGTGGTCTGCGGCCTGCTGCTGCGGCGGCAGATGAGCCGCCGGGCCCGGCAGGCCGCCGGCGGGGCGCTCCTCGCGGCGGCGCTGCTGCTCGGCGTCCTGCTCGTGCAGGCGCGCGACATCGAGACGACGGCCCGGCAGCGGCTCTACGCGGACCCCGTGGTGGCCGCCGAACGCTCCCGCTACCAGGAGATCGTGCTGACCGAGCGCTCCGGCGACCTGCGCCTGTACCTGGACGGCGACCTGCAGTTCTCCAGCCGCGACGAGCACCGCTACACCGAGTCGCTGGTGCACCCGGCGCTCGCGCGCGACCCCCGCCGGGTGCTGGTCCTCGGCGGCGGGGACGGCCTCGCCGCCCGGGAGGTGCTCCGGCACCCCTCGGTGCGGGAGGTGGTCCAGGTCGAGCTCGACCCCGACGTGGTGGCACTGGCGCGCACCCGGCTGGCCGGGCTGAACGCCGGTGCGCTCGACGACCCCCGGGTGCGGGTCGTCGTCGACGACGCGTTCCGCTGGCTGCGCTCCCCGGCGGCGACCGGCTTCGACGCGGTGGTCGTGGACATGCCCGACCCCGACACCCCGGTGCTCGGGCGGCTGTACTCCGTCGAGTTCTACGGCCTGGTGGCCACCGCGCTCGCGCCCGGCGGGCTGCTCACGGTGCAGGCCGGGAGCCCCTACTCGACCCCGGACGCCTACTGGCGGACCGTCTCCACGCTGGAGGCGGCGGGGCTGGCGGCCACCCCGTACCACGTCCACGTGCCCAGCTTCGGCGACTGGGGGTTCGCGCTGGCCGGGCACGGGCAGGAGCCCCCGCCGCTGGCCCTCTCCCCTGCCGTGCCGTCGACCCGGTTCCTGGACGAGGCGGTGCTGGCGGCCGCCGGGGTGTTCCCCGCCGACCGGCCGCGGCAGCGGCTGGAGCCCTCGACCCTGGACCGGCCGCTCGTCGTCGAGGACATGCGCGGCGGTTACATCGGCTGACGCCTGTAGCGTTGGGGCGCTCGGACGCCGCCGGCCGGCCCGCTGACCGCTGGCCCCTCCCCCGCCCGGTGTCCCGGAGCACCCCCGGGCCGCCGTCCGAAGGACCTGCGCGCCCACGGACACCGAGGAGAACCACCGTGAGTGCCGCCCACCCCGCCGGCGACGCGGACCGCACCGGCCGGGCAGCGGTCGCCGAGGCCGCCCGGCGGCGCACCTTCGCCGTCATCAGCCACCCCGACGCCGGCAAGTCCACCCTCACCGAGGCCCTGGCGCTGCACGCCCGGGTGATCGGCCAGGCCGGCGCGGTGCACGGCAAGGCCGGCCGCCGGGGCACGGTGTCGGACTGGATGGACATGGAGCGCGCCCGCGGCATCTCCATCACCTCCGCGGCGCTGCAGTTCTCCTACCGGGACGCGGTGATCAACCTGCTCGACACCCCCGGGCACGCCGACTTCTCCGAGGACACCTACCGGGTGCTCACCGCCGTCGACGCCGCCGTGATGCTCGTCGACGCCGCCAAGGGCCTGGAGACCCAGACGATGAAGCTGTTCGCGGTCTGCAAGCACCGCGGCATCCCGATCGTCACCGTCATCAACAAGTGGGACCGCCCGGGCAAGGACGCCCTGGAGCTGATGGACGAGATCGCCGAGCGCACCGGGCTCACCCCCACCCCGCTGACCTGGCCGGTGGGCATCGCCGGTGACTTCCGCGGCGTCCTGGACCGCCGCGACGGAACCTTCCGCCGGTTCACCCGCACCGCCGGCGGCGCCACGATCGCCCCCGAGGAGCTGCTGACCGCGGCGGAGGCCACCGAGCGGGAGGGCGAGGTCTGGGCCCAGGCCGTGGAGGAGGCCGAACTGCTCGAGGCCACCGGCGCCGAGCACGACCAGGAGTCCTTCCTCGGCGGGGTCACCACGCCGGTGCTGTTCGCCTCCGCCGTCTCCAACTTCGGGGTGGGGGCGCTGCTGGACACGCTGGTGGACCTGGCACCGCCCCCGACCGGGCGCTCCGACGCCGACGGCGCGGTCCGCGACCTGGAGGAGCCGTTCAGCGCCTTCGTGTTCAAGGTGCAATCGGGCATGGACGCCGCGCACCGCGACCGGCTCGCCTACATCCGCATCTGCTCCGGCGTCTTCGAGCGCGGCATGGTCGTCACCCACGGCCGCACCGGCCGGCCGTTCGCCACCAAGTACGCCCAGCAGGTGTTCGGTCGGGAGCGGGAGAGCGTCGACGTCGCCTACCCCGGGGACGTCGTCGGCCTGGTCAACGCCTCCGCGCTGGGCGTCGGCGACACGCTGTACACCGAGCGGCCGGTCGCCTTCCCGCCGCTGACCACCTTCGCCCCGGAGCACTTCGCCGTCGTCCGCAGCCGGGACACCGCCAAGCACAAGCAGTTCCGCAAGGGCATCGAGCAGCTGGACTCCGAAGGCGTCGTCCAGGTGCTCCGCTCGGACCGCCGCGGGGACGGCTCACCCGTGCTGGCCGTCGTCGGGCCGATGCAGTTCGAGGTGGCCACGCACCGCATGGAGCACGAGTTCAACGCCCCCGTCGCGCTGGACCGGCTGCCCTACAGCCTGGCCATGCGCACCGACGAGGAGTCGCTGCCGATGATCGCCTCCTCGGGCGGGGTCGAGGTGGTGCGGCGGCCCAGCGGCGAGCTGCTGGCGCTCTTCCCCGACAAGTGGGCGCTGCGGATCCTGCAGCAGCGGCACCCGCGGGCCACCCTCGAACCACTCGTCGCCGCCCAGCTGGCCTGACGCGCGTCAGGGCCGGAGCGCCCCGTACACCTCCTCCGCGTGGTCGAACACGAGGAAGTGGCCCTCCCCGGGCAGCCAGTGCGCCGAGCACCGGGGCAGCATCGCGCTCAGCACCTGGCCGAGCACGACGGGCACCTGCCAGTCCTGCGTGCCGTGCCAGATGTGCACCTGCTGGCCGACCTCCGACAGCGGGAACCCCCACGGCCGGAAGAGCAGGGCGCGGTCCTCGGCCAGCACCGCGGTGCCGTTGCGCAGCCCCTCGGTGAAGGTGTCGGCGAGGATCCGCCGGACCGCGGGGCGCCCGATCACCCGCCGGTCGGCCGCGTTGAGCCGCAGCTGCAGGTAGCGGGGGATCATCGCCGGCCGCAGCCCGATCGGCGCGAGCGCCGGCCGCAGCACCGTCGCCAGCCGGCCCGGGCGGTGCAGCGCCGCGCGCAGCTGCCCCGGCACCCAGCGCGGCCAGGGCCACGGCACGTCCGGCGGGGGCGCGCCGCCGAGGATGCCCACGGTCGTCACCCGCTCCCCGAGGGCGTGCGCGCAGGCCAGCGCGTAGGCGGCGCCGCCGGAGAGGCTGAGCACCGCGCACCGGTGGACGCCCAGGTGGTCCAGCAGCTGGGCGACGTCGTCGGGCCAGTCCATGACCCGGCGCCCGGGGTGCGGGTCCGAGCGCCCGAAGCCGGGCCGGTCGGGGACGATGAACCGCACCCCCCACCGGCGGTAGTCCTCCGGGTCCTCGACGTGCCGCTCGAGCCGCGAGCTGGGCGACCCGTGGCAGCCCAGGACCGGCCGGCCCGCGGGGTCGCCGTGCTCGGCCCAGGCGAGGGTGCGGCCGTCGCGGAGCCGGAGGCTGCCCTCACGCGGCTCAGGTTCCAGAGGCATGTCGCACCCCTACCCGGAGCGCCACTCCTCACCCGGCAGCCGTAGGCCTCGTGTCCGGTGCCGTGTCGCGCCGCCGGTCACGGGTATGGCGAGGAGATGCCTCGTCACCGGGTGGTCGATGTCGTCGACGCGTACGTCCGGGCGCGGGGCCCGGGCCCGGTCCTCGACCGGCTGCTCGATCCGGCGAGGCAGTGCTGAGCGCCCGCGCCGTGGACGGATCTCCGGGTCGGCACCCGGCGGACGCCGGTGTCGACCGCCGCCCGGTGGCGGTCGTCACCGGCGCGAGCAGCGGGCTGGGCCGGGCCGTCGCCCTCCGGCTGGCCACCGACGGTCACCGAGTCGCTCTCCTCGCCCGGGGGGCCGAGGACCTCGCGGCCGTGGCCGCGGAGGTCGAGCGGTCCGCCGGGACGGCGCTGCCGTTCGTCGTCGACCTCGCCGACGCGGCGGCGACCCGGACCGCCGTCGAGGAGGTGGTGGGTGCGTGGGGGGAGGTCGCCGTCCTCGTCAACGCTGCGGCCACCGACGCGCCCGGACCGGTCGAGACGACCACGGTGGAGGACTGGGACCGTGTCCTCGCCGTGAACCTGCGAGCTCCGTTCGTGCTGAGCCGGGCGGTGTTCCCTCACATGCGGGGCGCCGGCGGCGGGACCATCGTCAACGTCTCCTCGGTCGCCGGCCTCCGCGGCTGGGCCGACGCCGCGGCCTACTCCGCGTCGAAGTTCGCCCTCACCGGGTTCACCCAGGCGCTCGCCGCCGAGGGGCGTGCGCACGGGATCCGGGCGTGCGTCCTCTACCCGGGGGCGATGGCGACGTCGTGGGGCGTCTGGGACCCGGGATCGCGCCGGGCGGCCGCCACCGGGGACGCTCCCGACCCGCGGGAAGCGCTCCCGCCCGAGCGGGTCGCCGAACTGGTGTCGTGGCTGGTGCGAGCACCGGGTGAGCTGGTGCTCAACCAGGTGACGGTCACCCCGTTGCACGAGCAGGGCTGGCCCTGAGCGCGCCAGGAGCGGACCGGTAGCTTGCCGGGCATGGCGATCGATCCACGCGGTGCGGACCTGAAGCGCTACCTGCAGGAGGACCCGGGCGGGCCCGTCGTGATGCTCAACCTGCTCCGGTTCGCCGAGGGCGGGCGGGAGCTGTACGCGCAGTACGCCGAGGCGCTGGACACCACGTTCCTCCCCCGGTACGGCGGCGAGGTCCTCTACGCCGGCGACGGGTCCACGCCGCTGGTGGCCGAGGACGGGCAGGACTGGGACGCGGTGCTGCTGGTCCGCTACCCCTCGCGCGAGGCGTTCAGCCGCATGGTCGCCGACCCCGAGTACCAGCAGGTGACCGGCCTGCGCACCCGCGCGCTGACGGAGGCGGTCCTCCAGGCCACCACGGCCTGGTAGCCGGCCGCGGCCTCAGTGGCCGCGGAAGGCCTCCTCCAGCCACCAGGAGGGCTGGTCGCGGGTGACCTTGGCGTCCACGAGCAGCGGCGCCGACCGGGGCCCGGCGAGCCAGGTGGCGACGCCGTCCAGGTCGGCGGGCCGCCGCACGGTGACGGCGTCGTAGCCGTGGCCGCGAGCGATCGCCGCGAAATCGGTCTCGGGGAACCGGACGATCTCCAGCGGGTGCCCGTCGGGGCCGAAGTGGTGCACCTCCGCCCCGTAGCCGGCGTCGTCGTAGACCACCACGACCATCGGCAGGCCCAGCCGGACGACGGTCTCGAGCTCGGCGGCCCCCATGAGCGCTCCGCCGTCGCCGAGCGCGGCCACCGGGAGCCGGTCGGGCCGGGCCAGCGCCGCGCCGATCGCCGTCGCCAGCCCCAGGCCCACGGACTGGAACGCCTGGGTGAAGCAGAAGCCCTGCTCGTCGGGGACGTCGAGGAACATGCTCGGGTAGCCCATGAAGTTGCCCGAGTCGACCGCGACGATCCGCTCGGCGGGCAGCAGGTCGTCCAGGGCGGCGGTCAGCGCGCGCGGGTCGACGCGCCCGCCGCCGCCGTCCGGGAACGGCTCGTCCCGCCAGCGCCCGCGGGCGGCGATCGCCGCCCGCACCTCGGGCGTGCGGTAGGCGGCGTGCCCGGGGTCGGCCAGCAGCGCGGCGACCGCCTCCGCCGTCGCCCCCACGTCGCCGACCACGCCGAGCGCGACCTCGCGCTGGGTCCCGATCGCCGACGGGTCGTCGTCGACCTGGACCACGACGGCGTCGTCGGCGATCAGCCGGCCGTGCCGCATCGTCCACATGTTCAGCTGGCAGCCCCAGCCCACGACCAGGTCCGCGCCGGAGATCAGCTCCGCGGCCAGCGGGGTCGCGAAACCACCGGAGACGTCGAGGTCCCAGGGGCTGCCCCGGAACAGCCCCTTCGCCACCGCCGACGTCGCCAGCAGGGCCCCGCAGCGGTCGGCGAGGGCCTCCAGCGCCGGGCGGGCGGCCCGGGCGCCGCGGCCGGCCACGAACACCGGTCGGCGGGCGGCGACCAGCGCCGCGGCCAGGCGCGCCACCTCCCCGTCGTCCGGTAGGGCGGGCGACGGCGCCGGCGCGGCCGGCGGCGTGCCGGCCCCGGCGGGGAGCCCCTGCACGTCCAGCGGCAGGTTGAGCACGACCGTGCGCCGCTCCAGCCGGGCGGTGTCGACGGCGGCGGCGGCCACCGCGACGGCGTCCTCCGCGGAGGTCACCCGCACCGGGACGGCGCCGACCGCGGTGGCGAGCGCTGCCTGGTCGACGGCGAAGTTGGACCGCGGCGAGCTCGCCTCGGCGGTCAGCACCACCAGCGGGGTCCGGCTCTTGGCCGCCTCGGTGATGCCGGTGAGCGCGTTGGTGAGCCCGCACCCCTGGTGCAGGCTCAGCACGGCCGGCCGGCCGCTCACCCGAGCGTGGGCGTCGGCCATCGTGGCCGCGCCGCCCTCGTGCCGTGCGGCGACGTACCGGGCCCCGGCGGCGACCATCGCGTTGGTGGCCACGAAGTTGCCCGAGCCGACGACGCCGAACACCGCGTCGGCCCCGCGGGCGACGAGGGTCTCCCCCACCGCCTGCGCGACGGTCCGCCCGGCCGCGCCGCTCATCCCCGCTCGACCAGCGCCAGCACCCGCGACGGCGAACCGGACCCGGAGACGATCGGCAGCGGCGCCGCCACGAGGAGGGCCCCGGTGGGCGGGAGCAGTGCGAGGTTCTGCAACTGGGTGAGGCCGTACTTGCCGCTGCCCATCAGGGCGGCGTGGCAGGGGAAGGGCGGGTCGAAGGAGTGCGCGGCCCCGGCGTCGGTGCCCACGGTCTCCACGCCCAGCCCGAGCACCGGCGACTCCTCAGCCAGCCAGCGCGCGCACTCCACGGAGAGCCCGGGGGTGTGCGGGCCCGTGTCGTCGGCGTTGATGAACTCCTGCTGGGAGGCCGACCGGGCGTCCCAGCCGGTGCGGAAGAGCAACCACCCGCCCTCGGGCAGCGGCCCGTGCTCGGCCTCCCACGCGCGGACGTGCTCCACCTCGAGCAGGAAGTCGGGGTCGGCGGCGGCCTGCGCGGAGAAGTCGAGGACGACGGCGGGGGCGATCAGCCGCGCCGCCGGCACCGAGGCGACGTCGTCGCCGTCCCGGCCGGTGACCCAGTGGTTCGGGGCGTCGAAGTGCGTACCGGTGTGCTCGCCGGTGCGGAAGTTGTTCCAGTACCAGGCCGGGCCCCGGTCGTCGTACCGGCTGAGCTCCTCGAGCTCGAAGCGCGCCGTCTGCGCGAACTGCTCGGGCAGCTGGATGACCGGCGTCTCCGCCGACAGGGGCGCGGTGAGGTCGACGACCTCGACCCGCGCGCTGACCAGCGCCTCGGCGAGGGTGGACAGGATCGACATCGCGGTTCCTCCGTGGGGCCGGCGGCTCGGCGGACAGCCAATCACAGCCCCGCGGAGGCGGTGCTCAGCGCTCCTTGGGGATCATGATCCAGAGCACGATGTAGGCGATCTCGCCGACGCCGAAGAGTCCGAACAGCACGAACCCGACGCGCACCAGCCCCGTCGAGAGGCCGAAGCGCTGGGCGAGCCCGGCGCACACCCCGGCGATCATCTTCCGTCCACGTGGTCTGACCAGCGGTCTCGTCATCTGGGGCCCCTACCCGGCCACCCCCGCGGGGACACCTCGGCGCTCCCGGTCACGCCCGCTCGACCAGCCGCAGCACCGCCTCGACGACGACGTCGGGCCGGTCCGCGGGTACGAAGTGGCTCGCGTCGTCGACCCAGGTGAGCCGGGCGCCGGGCAGGTCGTCGGCCAGCCGCTGCCCGTACCGCGGCTTCATCTGGTGGTCCCGGCGGCCCCACACGATCTCGGCCGGCATCGTCAGCCGGGGCAGGAACGGCGCCACCGTCTGCGTGTAGACCGAGTCCAGCGAGCGCAGGTGGGCGGCGAGCTGCTCCGGGCCGCCGGGGCGGGACCACGGCTCGACGAAGCGGTCCACGAACGGGGCCGCCCGCTCCTGGTGGGCGAAGAGCGTCCGCAGCGCCGGGCGCAGCGCGGTCGCCAGCGCCGGGGGCGGCAGGAACCGCAGCGCCGGCCAGGTGGCCTTCAGCGCGCGCACCACAGGCACCGGCCAGGCGTCGTAGCAGACCCCGTTCACGACGCCGAGCCCGGCGACGCGGTCGGTGCTCGTGGTCGCCAGGATCTGCGCCACGCCGCCGCCGAGGTCGTGCCCGACCACCACCGCCCGTTCGACGTCGAGGGTGTCGAGCAGCCCGAGCAGCAGCGCCGCCTGGGCCGCGAGGTCGACCGGGTGGCCGCCCGAGGGATCGGAGTCGCCGTACCCGAGCATGTCGACGGCCAGCACCCGTGCCGAGCCGGCCACCCCGGGGACGACGTCCCACCACAGCCGGGAGTTGGTCGGGATGCCGTGCACGAGCAGGACGGTCGGCCCGGCGTCACCGGCCTCCCACACGTCCAGCCGGCGGCCGTCGACGTCGATCCTGCGGGTGGCACCGGTGGGGAGCTCCATGCCGGGTGCACTGCCCCGCCGCGCCGGCACCGATGCACCGATGCGGCGTCCACCTCGCTCTCCCGTTCACCTCCTCGCCGGCGCGGGTAGTGACCCCGGTCATGGACGCGATCACTCTCGGGAAGGCCGGCCTCAAGGGCTGGCGGGCGCGCGTGGCCGATGCGGTGGCCGGGCCGGTGAGCCAGCGGGCGCCGGTCACCGACGACCAGGTGCGGGCGGTGATCGGCGCCGTCTTCCTGGCGCTCTCGGTGATGTACGTCGTGAAGGCCGCGAAGGACCTGGCGAGCCGGGCCTGACCCGCGCGGCCGGGCGGTCAGCCCTCGAGGACCACCCCACCGGGTGGACACGCCCGTGACCAGGCTCTTCCCACGACGGGTGCAGGAGGCGTACAGTTCACCTCGGTCGCTGTTGCGCCTCTGCTTTCGTTCTTGGACGTCCGCAGTCGTCTCTGCCTGACGTTCCTCTCGGTCCTTCCGGTCGGTGCGGCGGCCCCGCACCCGGTACGTACCTGTGCGGTCACCTCCCAGCACGGAAGAAGAACGACATGGCTCAGGGCACTGTGAAGTGGTTCAACGCGGAGAAGGGCTTCGGGTTCATCGCCCAGGACGGCGGCGGCGCCGACGTCTTCTGCCACTACTCCGCCATCACCGGCGACGGCTACAAGTCCCTCGACGAGGGCCAGCAGGTCGAGTTCGACGTCACCCAGGGCCAGAAGGGCCCGCAGGCGGAGAACGTCCGCGCGATCTGATCGACGTGTGAGGAGGGGGCCCCCGCGCACTGCGCCGGGGGCCCCGGTGGGGGCCTTACCGGGCCGGTCCCCGCGGCGACACACCCC
>NZ_JBJHAE010000035.1:0-18129 GCF_054050895.1 Blastococcus sp. SYSU DS0669
GCGGGGAGAAGGTGCAGGCCGCGCTGGAGTCGGTGGTGCAGGCCGACCGGCCCGCCGGGGACACCCGGACCCGGGCCCAGCAGCAGGGCGACGCGTTCGTGCAGCTCGCCGACAACGCCCTGGCCGCCGGCACGCTGCCGATGCTGCGCACCCACAAACCCCAGGTGGTCGTCCGGGTGGACCTGGAGGACCTCATCGACCCGGACACCGGCCCCGGCGCGGCCACCCTCGGCTTCGGGGCGACGATCTCCGCGGCCCGGGCCCGTTGGCTGGCCTGCGACGGCACCGTCACCCGCATCGTGCTGGGCCCCGAAGGCCAGCCCCTCGACGTCGGCCGCGTTCGGCCCCTTCGCAGGGGCCCGCCGCGAGCTTGCGAGTGGCGGGGGGCGGAGGGTCCTTTCGTTCGCAGGCTGCCACGCCCCCACCCACTGGTGCGACGTCCACCACCTCGTGCACTGGGCCGACGGCGGGGACACCTCGCTGGAGAACTCAGCCCTGCTCTGCGAACGGCACCACACCAAGATCCACCACGGGTTCCGCGTCGAACGACAACCCGACGGCCGATGGCGCACCTACCGGCCCGACGGCACCGAGATCCTCGTCCTCCCCCGCATCACGACAGCGCCCGAACGGTCACGGACGGGGTGACCGGGCGCGGGCGGACCGGGGCCACCGACGTAGCCTCTCCGCCCGATGGTGGTCTACGAGTACGAGAAGGACGGCGCCGAGATCTACCGGCAGTCGTTCGCGACGATCCGCGCCGAGGCCGACCTCGGCGGGCTGCCCGGCGACGTCGCCCGCGTGGCCGTGCGGATGATCCACGCCTGCGGGCAGGTCGACCTCGTCCAGGACATCGCCTACTCCCCCGCGGTGGTGCAACGCGCCCGCGAGGCGCTCGACGCCGGTGCACCGGTGCTGTGCGACGCGCAGATGGTGGCCAGCGGCGTCACCCGGCGCCGGCTGCCCAAGGACAACGACGTCGTCTGCACCCTGAACGACCCGCGCACCTCCGGGCTCGCCGCCGACCTCGGCACCACCCGCACCGCCGCCGCCCTGGAGCTCTGGCGGGACCGCCTCGACGGCGCGGTCGTCGCCATCGGCAACGCCCCCACGGCGCTGTTCCACCTGCTCGAGATGGTGGCTGCCGGCGCGCCGCGCCCCGCCGCCGTCCTCGGGATCCCCGTGGGGTTCATCGGCGCGGCCGAGTCCAAGGAGGCCCTCGCCGCCTCCGACCTGGACTTCCTCGTCGTGCGGGGCCGCCGCGGCGGCAGCGCCATCACCGCCGCCGCCGTGAACGCGATCGCGAGTGATGTGGAGTGAGCGGCCGGCTGTACGGGGTGGGGCTGGGCCCCGGTGATCCCGAGCTCGTCACCGTCAAGGCCGCCCGGCTGATCGGCGCCGCCGACGTCGTCGCCTTCCACGCCGCCCGGCACGGCCGCTCGGTGGCCCGCGCCCTCGCCGAGCCCTACCTGCGCGCCGGCCAGGTCGAGGAGCTGCTGGTCTACCCGGTCACCACCGAGACCACCGACCACCCCGGCGGCTACCAGGGCGCGATCGACGAGTTCTACGAGGCCGCCGCCGCCCGGCTGGCCGCGCACCTGGACGCCGGCCGCGACGTCGTCGTCCTCGCCGAGGGCGACCCGCTCTTCTACGGCTCCTACATGCACATGCACAAGCGGCTGGCGCACCGCTACCCCACCGAGGTCGTCCCCGGGGTCACCAGCGTCACCGCGGCCGCCGCTGCCGTCGGCCGGCCCCTGGTCGAGCGCGACGAGGTCCTCACCGTCCTCCCCGGCACCCTCCCCGCCGAGGAGCTCGCCGCCCGCCTGGCCGCCACCGACTCGGCCGCGGTGATGAAGCTCGGCCGCACCTTCCCGCAGGTGCGCGAGGCCTTCGAGCGGGCCGGCGTGCTCGACCGCGCCCTCTACGTCGAGCGCGCCACCACCGACCGCCAGCGCTGCGCCCCGCTGGCCGACGTGGACCCCGCCAGCGTGCCGTACTTCTCCCTCGCCCTGCTGCCCAGCCCGCTCACCCCGCAGGTCGCCGAGCCCGCACCCCCGGCGGAGCGGCCGGCCGACGCCGGTGAGGTCGTCGTGGTCGGCCTCGGCCCCGGCGCCCGCGGCTGGACGACGCCCGAGGCAGCCGAGGCGCTCGCCGCGGCCGACGACCTGGTCGGCTACGGCCCCTACCTCGACCGGGTCGCGGTCAACCCGCGCCAGGCCCGGCACGCCAGCGACAACCGCGTCGAGGCCGACCGCGCCGCGCACGCCCTCGCCCTGGCCCGCGACGGCCGGCGGGTCGCCGTCGTCTCCAGCGGTGACCCGGGCGTCTTCGCCATGGCCGCCGCGGTCCTGGAGGTCGCCGAGCGACCGGAGTTCGCCGGCGTCCCGGTGCGGGTCGTCCCGGGGCTCACCGCCGCCCAGGCTGTCGCCTCCCGGGTGGGCGCCCCGCTCGGCCACGACTTCTGCGTGCTGTCGCTCTCCGACGTCCTCAAGCCGTGGGAGGTCGTCGTCGACCGGCTGCGCCACGCGGCCGCGGCCGACCTGGTCATCGCCCTCTACAACCCGCGGTCGAAGCACCGCCCGCACCAGCTCGGCGAGGCGCTGCGGGTGCTGCTCGAGGAGCGCCCGCCCGAGACCGTGGTGGTCGTGGGCCGCGACGTCGGCGGGCCGGAGGAGGCCGTCCGGGTCACCACCCTGGGCACCCTCGACGCGGGCACCGTCGACATGCGCTGCCTGGTGCTCATCGGGTCCTCGCAGACCCGCGTCACCCCCTCGGGCGCCGTCTACACCTCGCGCAGCTACCCGCGCTGACACACCGGGGCACGGGAATGCCCGCGGGATCGTTGCGCTTGGCCACCATCGTGGCTCCACCGACCTTCCGCCGGGACCCCGCGTTCCGGACCGCCGCCGGCCTGCTCATCCTGGTCCTGGCCGCGTCGGGCGTCCCCACACCGCTGTACCGCGTCTACCAGGAGCAGTTCGGGTTCGGCCCCGGGATGCTGACCACCGTCTTCGGCATCTACGCCCTCGCCCTGCTCGCCGCGCTGCTGGTGGTCGGCGGCCTCTCCGACCACGTCGGGCGGCGCCCGGTGCTGGCCGGCGGCCTGCTGCTGCAGGCGGTCTCGATGGTCGTCTTCCTCGCCGCGGACAGCGTCGGCTGGCTGCTCGCCGCCCGGGTGCTGCAGGGCCTGTCCATGGGCGTCCTGACCGGCACCCTCGGTGCGCTGCTGCTGGACACCCAGCGCCCGTCCCGTCCGCTGGGCGCCCTGCTCAACAGCGCCGCCCCGGGCCTGGGCCTGTCGGTGGGTGCGGTCGGCGCCGGCCTCGTCGTCGAGCACGTCGCCTCGCCGGCCCGGTGGGTGTTCGGCGTGCTCGCCGTCGTCCTGCTGGTCGCGGCGGCGGCCGTCGTGTTCCTGCCCGAGACCTCGCCCCGCGCCCCCGGGGCGCTCCGCTCGCTGCGCCCGACGGTCCGCGTCCCGCGTTCGCAGCGGCCGGCGTTCCTCGCCGTGCTGCCGGTCATGGTCGCGGCCTGGGCGCTCGGCGGGCTCTACCTCTCCCTGGGGCCGTCGCTGGTCGTCGGCGTCTTCGGCATCGAGGACCACCTGGTCGGCAGCCTGATGGTGCTGGCCATGCACGGCTCGGGCGGGATCGCCGCGATCCTCGGCCGCGACCTCGCCGCGGAGCGGGCCATGGTCGGCGGCGCCACCCTCTTCGCCGGCGGCGTCACCGGCACGATCGCCGCGCTGCTCACCGGCCAGGTCTCCGTGCTCTTCGTGTCCGCCGTCGTCTCGGGGCTCGGCTTCGGCCTGTCGTTCCTCGGCTCCGTCGCGACCGCCAGCGCCGGCGTCGACCCCGCCGAGCGCGCCGGGCTGCTGTCCAGCATCTTCGTCGTCGGCTACCTCAGCTTCAGCGTGCCCGCGGTGGTCGCCGGGTCGGCCACCGGGGCCTTCGGCCTGGAGACGGTGACCGAGGTGTACGCGGCCGTGCTGGTCGTGCTGGCGCTGACCGCCATCGCCGGGGTGCGGCTGCGCCGCCGCCGCGCCGGGGCACGCGAAGCCACCACCGGTGCGGCGGAGCGGCTGCCGGCCTAGCTCCCGGGGTACGGCTGGGCCTTGAGCGCCCGGGCGAGGTGCGCGGCGTTCTCCGCGAGGGTCGCCGTCGTGGAGGCCACCGCCTCGGGCGTCTCGTCGAGGTCCATGTAGTCGGTGCCGCCCATCGCCTGGTCGTTCCAGTAGGTCGACCCCTGCGCGGGGATGGTGAAGCCGATGTCGTCCAGGCCCTGGAACAGGTCGGCGACGATCTTGTGCGCGCCGTCCTCGTTGCCGACGACGGAGACGACCGCCACCTTGCCGGTCACCTTCGGCCGGCCCGAGTCGTCGGTCTCGGAGAGCTCGCCGTCGAGCCGCTCCAGAACCCGCTGGGCCACGCTGCTCATGTGACCGACCCAGGTCGGCGTGGAGACGATCAGGATGTCGGCGGCCATCATCTGCTCGCGGATCGCGGGCCACTGGTCACCCTCCCCCATGTCCACCTCGACGCCGGGCTTCACGTCGTGGTCGACGACCCGCACGACGTCACCGGTGACGCCGTGCTCCTCCAGCCCGGCCAGGATCTGGCGGGCGATCAGGTCGCTGCTGGACGGCGCGGGCGAGGGCTTGAGGCTGCAGACGAGGGCGAGGGCGCGGAGAGACGCGGTTTCGGTCATGGGGGTGCACTCCCCGCCGACCTGCGCCGACACACATGACGATCAGATTGCGCGCAACCGGACCCACTGCCGCGCCGCCGCCACCGTGGCGACCACGGGAACGCCCGCAGGCAGCGGCGGCCGGCGCACCAGCACCACCGGGACCGCGAGCTGCCGGGCCGCGGTGAGCTTCGCCGCCGTCATCGAGCCGCCGCTGTCCTTGGTGACGACGACCTCGACGGCGTGCTCGCGCAGCAGGGCCAGCTCGTCCTCGAGGCTGAACGGGCCGCGCGCGAGGACGGTGGTGGTCCACGCCGGCACGGGGGGCTCCGGCGGGTCCACGGAGCGGACGACGCAGTGGGCCGCCAGCCCGGCGAAGGCGGCCAGCCCCTGCCGGCCCGTCGTCAGGAAGACGCACCCGAACCCCTGCACCGCCTCCGCCGCCCCGGCCGGTGAGTCGACCCACCGCCAGTCGTCGCCCGGCTGCGCGGTCCAGCCCGGCCGCTGCAGGCGCAGGAGTGGCACCCCGGTCGCGGTCGCGGCCGAGACGGCGGATGCGGTCATCGCCGTGGCGAACGGGTGCGTCGCGTCGACGACGGCGTCCACGGGGTTCGCCCGCAGCCACTCCGCCAGGCCTGCTGCGCCCCCGAAGCCACCGATCCGCACCTCCCCCGGCGGGAGCCGCGGATCGGCGACCCGCCCGGCGAGCGAGCTCAGCACACCGATGCCGTCCGCGACCAGCGCCGTGGCCAGCCGCCGGGCCTCCCCGGTGCCCCCGAGCACCAGCACCCGGCCGGTCACCGGAGGCCGCCGTGCATGCTGGTCGGGTGGGAACGACAGCGGGCAGCGGGCTGCGCTCCGGCTGGACCACCGGCGCCTGCGCGACCGCGGCCACCACCGCGGCCTACACCGCGCTGCTCACCGGCGAGTTCCCCGACCCGGTGACGATCGACCTGCCCAAGGACCGGCACCCGGCGTTCGCGCTGGCCACCGAGCGGCTGGAGGGCGGCGCCGCGACCGCGGGGGTGGTCAAGGACGCCGGCGACGACCCCGACGTCACCCACGGCGCGCTGGTCTCCGTCCGCGTGACCCACGGCGAGCCGGGCAGCGGCGTCACCTTCCGGGCGGGCGCGGGCGTCGGCACGGTGACCAAGCCCGGACTGCCGCTGCCGGTCGGCGAGCCGGCGATCAACCCGATGCCCCGCCGGTTCATGCGCGAGCACGTGGCCGCGGTCGCCGCCCGTCACGGCGGCACCGGCGACGTCGTCGTCGAGGTCTCGGTCGAGCACGGCGAGGAGCTGGCCCGGCGCACCTGGAACCCGCGGCTGGGCATCCTGGGCGGGCTCTCCATCCTGGGCACCACGGGCGTCGTCGTCCCGTACTCCTGCTCGGCCTGGATCGACTCGATCCGCCGCGGCATCGACGTCGCCCGCGCCGCCGGGCACGGCCACGTCGCCGCCTGCACCGGCAGCACCAGCGAGCGCGTCGTCGTGGAGCGCTACGGGCTGCCCGACGACGCGCTGCTGGACATGGGCGACTTCGCCGGCGCCGTCCTCAAGTACCTGGGCCGCCACCCCGTCCCGCGGCTGACCGTCGCCGGCGGCATCGGCAAGCTCGCGAAGCTCGCCGACGGGCACCTGGACCTGCACTCGGGGCGCTCGCAGGTGTCCTTCGCCTCGCTGGCCGCCCGCGTCCAGGATGCGGGCGGGCCCCCGGCGCTGGTGGACGGCGTGCGCGGCGCGAACACCGCCCTCGACGCACTGCAGCAGTGCCGGGCGGCCGGGCTCCCGCTGGGCGACCTGGTGGCCGCCGCCGCGCGGGAGACGGCGCTCGGCGTGCTGCGCGGCGCCCCGGTCGAGGTCGACGTCCTGGTGATCGACCGCGCCGGCACGGTCGTCGGGCAGAGTTGAGCCTCGTCCGGTCGGACGGCCCCGCTGCAGGGGCCCGCCGCGAGCTCGCGATCGGTGGGGGGCAGCGGGGTCCTTCATCGGCACCGGGTCGTCGAGTAGAGGTGGCTGTCGGGGAACTCTCCCGCGGTCAGGACCGAGCCCACGATCACCACCGCGGTCCGCCGCACGCCGGCCGCCTCGACCTGGCCGGCGATGTCGGCGAGCGTGCCGCGCAGCACCAGCTCGTCGTCCCGGCTGGCGCGGGCGACGACCGCGACCGGGCAGTCGCTGCCGTAGGAGGGCACCAGCTCCGGCACCAGCTCGGCGATCCGCTGCACCGCGAGGTGCAGGACGAGCGTGGCGCGGGAGGCCCCGAGGGTCGCCAGGTCCTCCCCCGCCGGCATCGGCGTCGACCGGGCCGAGGTCCTCGTGAGGATCACCGTCTGCCCGACGCCGGGCACGGTCAGCTCCCGCTTGAGCGAGGCGGCCGCGGCGGCGAAGGCGGGCACACCCGGCACGACGTCGTAGGGCACGCCCGCGGCGTCCAGCCGGCGCATCTGCTCGGCCATCGCGCTGTAGACCGACGGGTCGCCGGAGTGCAGCCGGGCGACGTCGTGCCCGGCCTCGTGCGCGGCGACCAGCTCGGCCGTGATCCGGTCGAGGTCGAGGTCGGCCGTGTCCACCAACCGGGCGCCCGGCGGCGCGGTGTCCAGCAGCTCCCGGGGCACCAGCGCGCCGGCGTAGAGGCACACCGGTGCGGTGGCGATGATGCGGGCCGCCCGCACGGTGACCAGGTCCGCCGCGCCCGGCCCGGCGCCGATGAAGTGCACGGTCACGGCTTGACCCCCGACCAGATCGTCACGGGCATGGCCGCCTTCCAGCCGGTGAAGCCGCCCACGGGGGCGGCGGTGGCGACGCCGAGCCGCACGAGCTCGCCGCCGGAGCGGGCGTGCCGCTCGGCCAGCACCGCCTCGCTCTCCAGCGTGACGGCGTTGACCACCAGCCGCCCACCCGCCGGCAGCGCGTCCCAGCAGGCGTCGAGCACCCCGGGCACGGTGGCGCCGCCGCCGACGAAGACCGCGTCCGGCGCGGGCAGCCCGGCCAGGGCAGCGGGGGCCTCGCCGGTGACCACCTCGAGCCCGGGCACGCCCAGCCGCGCGGCGTTCCGCCCGACCCGGGCCGCCCGCCCCGCGTCGCGTTCGACCGCCACCGCCCGGCAGCTGGGGTGGGTGCGCATCCACTCGATGCCGATCGACCCGGCGCCCGCGCCGACGTCCCAGAGCAGCTGTCCCGGCAGCGGCGCCAGCCGGGCGAGGGTCACCGCCCGCACGTCGCGCTTGGTGAGCTGGCCGTCGTGCTCGTAGGCGTCGTCCGGGAGGCCGGGCAGGGCCGGCAACGGCACGGCGCCGGGGTCCGCGACCACCTCGACGGCGGTGAGCACCAGCGGGTCCGTGTTCCCGTGCGGCCAGCCGGCGGCGGTGCCGGTGACCGCGCGTTCCGCGGGGCCGCCGAGCTGGGCGAGCGCGGTCAGCCGGCTGGCGCCGAGGCTGCGCTCCGCCAGCAGCGCGGCGACGGCGGCCGGCGTCGAGCCGTCGGAGCCGAGCACCAGCAGCCGCCGGCCGGGGGTGGCGTGCGGGACCACGAGCTCCACCGGCCGGCCGACGACGGTGACCACCTGCGTCTCCTCCACCGCCCAGCCCAGCCGCGCGCAGGCCAGCGACACCGACGAGGGGTGCGGGAGCACCTCGACCGCCGCCGGGCCCAGCAGCCGCACCAGCGAGGTGCCGACGCCGGAGAGCATCGGGTCGCCGCTGGCCAGCACGACCACCCGCCGTCCGGGGTGCTCCTGCCCGAGACCGGCCAGCGCGGGGCCGAGCGGGGACGGCCAGGGCACCCGCTCCGCCGTCACCTCGGGGGGCACCAGGGCGAGCTGGCGGGCGCTGCCGCGGAGCACGTCGGCGCCCTCGACCGCCCGCCGGGCGCGCGGCGGGAGCCCGTCCCAGCCGTCGGCTCCGACGCCGACCACCACGACCGGTGGGCGGCCGTCGGGACGCGGATCTCCGGGCACGTCGGCCGATCCTAGGGGTGGTGCACCGCCGTCCGGCCGGCCGCGGGGTGGGTCAGAAGGGAACCTGCTGAGCCAGCAGGCCGGAGCCGCTGCCCCTGCCCGAGAGGACCCGGCAGAACTCGACGGCGTCGAGCTCGAGCCGCTCGCCACCCGCCCCGGACGACCACTGCCCGCCCGCCGGGCCGGTGAGGGTGAGTTCGTAGGGCCGGCCGTGCCGCTGCGCCCACTCCCCCACGACGTCCGCGACCAGGACGCCGTCGTGCCCGGGCGTGAGCTCGGGCTCGCGCCCGGTCGCCCGGCACACGTCGATCCGGTGCATCCAGACGTCCCGGGTCAGGACGACGTCGAGCAGGAAACCGATCCGCCAGTACTCCCGGACATCGCCGTTGACCTGCTCCTCGGGCAGCGTCACGCGGCCCGCGATCCGGGACAGCCGGCGTCGTCCCCGCACCGCGCGACGTGCGGTGGCCGCCAGCGCGGCGACGATCGCCGGGCCGTCCAGGCCGGCGTGCGCGCGGACCTGCACCGCGGTCAGCGCGTCGATGCCACCACCGGCCTTGCCGGCGATCCGGTTCTGCCGCGCCATCTCGCGGACCGAGGCGGCCATCTGCGCCATCCCGAGGACGTGCGCCGCCATGGCCCGCACGTCCCAGTCCGGGCAGTCGGTGGCCCGGCTCCAGTCGCCGGGGTCCAGCCCGCCGAGGAGGGCGAGCATCCGCTCGTACTCCGTGGCGGCGAGCCGGTAGGCGGTGTCCCGGTCGAGGGCGGCGGTCCGCGGACGGGGACGGGCGGGAGCAGGAGTCGGAGCGGTCACGAGGGACCTCCTGGGATCAGCGGGTGGACGGGTTCGTGCGGTGGTGGTCGAGCCACATGTCCATGACGTCGGGGAGGACGGCGGTGAAGGCGCCGGACTCGAACGGCTCGCCGGGCGCGTTGGACAGCTGCTGGGAGATGACCCCACCGACCAGCGCCGTCCAGGTGCGGTAGGCGCGGTCGAGGTCGACGTCCGCGGCGAGGTGCCCCGCATCGCGGAGCCGGACGAGCATCGCCCGGGACGCCACGTCGAGCTCGACCGCGGGTTCGTACGCCCGCGCCGAGGGCGCGAAGCCGGGTACCGGGCGCCAGAACATCAGCGCCGAGTGGGCCGGGTGCTCGACGGCCCAGCGGACCAGGACGGCGGTGCCTTCCCGCCACGCGGTGAGGGGGTCGGCGCCGTCCCCGGTGGCACCGGCCCGCTCGAGCACCTGCTGCAGGGCGCGCCACCCCCGCTCGAAGAGCGCGTCGTACAGCGCGTGCTTGCCGTCGAAGTACCCGTAGAGGGACGGCGGGCGGATGCCCATCCGGCGGGCCACCTCGCCGAGCGTCAGCCCGGCCGCGCCCTGCTCGGCCATGACCTCGACCGCCACGTCGAGCACCTGCTCGATCGTCTCCTGCCGCCGCCGCCCGCGACGGTCCGGCACCACGGCTCCGGTCACGGACCGGATGCTCGTCCTAAGGGCAATAGGATGTCAACAGGGCATTAGGTCCCCGCCACGCGCGGAGGGGGTCTGTCGCCGGGGAGCCCGCCCGTGGTCTGATGACGCCGCCACAAGCGACGGCAGTGGAGGAAGCCCGGTGAGATCCCGGCGCGGTCCCGCCACTGTGACCGGGGAGCCCGTCCCCACGCTCGACCACTGCGCCTGAGCTCGCTCGGGAGCGGGAAGGTCGGGGACGGGTGTCGATCCGGGAGCCAGGAGACTCCAGCCGTCGTCCCTGCCACCTCCGGGCGTGGACACCCGGGGAGAGGACGCGTGCCATGCGCGGGTACCCCGCATGAGCTTTCCCTTCACCGCCGTCGTCGGCATGGACGACCTGCGGCTGGCCCTGCTCCTGAACGCGGTCTCCCCCGCGGTGGGCGGCGTCCTGGTGCGGGGCGAGAAGGGCACCGCCAAGTCCACGAGCGTCCGGGCGCTGGCCGCCGTCCTGCCGCCGGTCGCGGTCGTGGCCGGCTGCCGGTTCGGCTGCGACCCGGCCACCCCCGACCCGGCCTGCCCCGACGGCCCGCACGAGCCCGGGGCGGCCGGGCGCACCCGCGCGGCCCGGCTGGTGGAGCTCCCGGTCGGCGCCTCCGAGGACCGGCTCGTCGGCTCGCTGGACCTGGAGCGGGCGCTGACCGAGGGCGTCAAGGCCTACGAGCCCGGGCTGCTCGCCGCCGCGCACCGCGGGGTGCTCTACGTCGACGAGGTCAACCTGCTCCACGACCACCTCGTCGACCTGCTGCTCGACGCCGCCGCCCTGGGCACCGCGTACGTCGAGCGCGAGGGCGTCTCGGTGCGGCACGCCGCCCGTTTCCTGCTGGTCGGCACCATGAACCCCGAGGAGGGCGAGCTCCGGCCCCAGTTGCTGGACCGCTTCGGCCTCACGGTCGAGGTCGCCGCACCGCGTGACCCGGACGTGCGGGCCGAGGTGGTGCGCCGCCGGTTCGCCTCCGACGCCGACCCCGCCGGGTTCGCCGCGCACTGGGCCGCCGAGGAGTCCGCGCTGGCCGCCCGCATCGCCGACGCCCGCGCCCGCCTGCCCCGCGTCGTGCTCTCCGACGCCGCGCTGCGCCAGGTCACCGCCGTCTGCGCCGCCTTCGACGTCGACGGCCTGCGCGCCGACCTCGTCACCGCCCGCGCGGCGATCGCGCACGCCGCCTGGTGCGGCCGCGACGAGGTGACCGAGGACGACGTGCGCGTCGCCGCCCGGCTGGCCCTCCCGCACCGGCGCCGGCGCAACCCGTTCGACGCACCCGGGCTCGACGAGGAGACCCTCGACCAGGCGCTCGCCGACTCCCGGCCCGACGACGACCCCGGCCCCCCGGAGGGCGGCCCGGACGACGGCGGCCCGGACCACGGCGGCCCGGACGACGGGCGCCCGGACGACGCCGGGCAGGACCCGGGCAGAGGGAGCAATGCCTACGGATCCGACGCCGAGACGCAGGTGGAGCCTCCTCTGCCCGGGGACGGCGAGGATGCCGGCGGGCCGACGGTCGCGCCGCGCGGCGAGGGCGGGGGGCGCACCGACGCGGCCGCGCCGGAGCAGCCCGCGGTCGCGCCGGCCGACCCCTTCCGCACCCGCCGGCTGGAGGTGCCGGGCATCGGGACCGGGGCCGCGGGCCGGCGGTCGCGGGCCCGGTCGGAACGCGGCCGGGTGGTCGGCTCGACCTGCCCGGCCACCGCCGTCACCAAGCTGCACCTGGCCGGCACCGTGCTCGCGGCCGCCCCCCACCAGCGGGCCCGCGGCCGCAGCGGGCCAGGTCTCCTGGTCGAGCGCGACGACCTCCGCCAGGCCGTGCTGGAGGGCCGCGAGGGCAACCTCGTGCTCTTCGTCGTCGACGCCAGCGGCTCGATGGGCGCCCGCTCGCGGATGGCCGCGGTGAAGGGCGCCGTGCTCTCGCTGCTGCTGGACGCCTACCAGCGCCGCGACAAGGTCGGCCTGATCACCTTCCGCGGAGCGGACGCCGAGGTCGCGCTGCCGCCCACCTGGTCGGTGGAGGCCGCCGCGGCCCGGCTGACCGGCCTGCCCACCGGCGGGCGCACCCCGCTGGCCGCCGGGCTGCTGGAGGCCCACCGCACCCTGACCCGCGAGCGGGTGCGCGACCCGCGCCGGCGCCCGCTGCTGGTCGTCGTCACCGACGGCCGGGCCACCGGGGCACGGGGCGCCGACCACCTCGGCGAGGCCCGGCGCGCGGCCGGGCTGCTCGCCGCCGCGGAGGTGGCGGGCGTCGTCGTCGACTGCGAGTCCGGGCCGGTGCGCCTGGGCCTGGCGGCGTCGCTGGGCGTAGCGCTCGGCGCCCGGACGATCCGCCTGGAGGAGCTGGGCGCCGACTCGCTGGCCGCCACCGTCCGGGACGCGCGGAAGGCGGCCTGACATGCCCCAGGGTCAGGTCGCGGTCGTCCCGCAGGACGGCCTGAGCACCCGGCAGCGCCGCAACCGGCCGCTGCTGGCGGTGCACACCGGCGAGATGAAGGGCAAGTCGACCGCCGCCTTCGGGATGGCGATGCGGGCGTGGAACCAGGGCTGGTCGATCGCGGTCTACCAGTTCGTCAAGAGCGCCAAGTGGAAGGTCGGCGAGGAGAACGCGCTGACCGCGCTCGGCCGGCTGCACGAGCAGACCGGCGAGGGCGGCCCGGTGGTCTGGCACAAGATGGGCTCGGGCTGGAGCTGGTCGCGCCGGCAGGGCACCGAGGTCGACCACGCCGCCGACGCCGCCGAGGGCTGGGCGCAGATCAAACGGGACCTCGCCGCGCAGCGGCACAGGTTCTACGTGCTCGACGAGTTCACCTACCCGCTGAAGTGGGGCTGGGTGGACGTCGACGACGTCGTCGCGACGCTCACGGCACGACCCGGCAACCAGCACGTCGTCGTCACCGGGCGCGACGCGCCCCCGGCGCTGGTCGAGGCCGCCGACCTGGTCGTGGAGATGACCAAGGTCAAGCACCCGATGGACGCCGGCCAGAAGGGCCAGCGGGGGATCGAGTGGTGACCACGCTGCCGCGGGTGGTGCTGGCCGCGCCGAGCAGCAACGCGGGCAAGACCTCGATCGCCACCGGGCTGATCGCCGCGCTCACCGCCCGCGGGCTCACCGTCTCCCCGCACAAGGTCGGCCCCGACTACATCGACCCCGGCTACCACGGCCTCGCCGCCGGCCGTCCCGGCCGCAACCTGGACCCGTGGCTGGTCGGCGAGGAGCGGATCGCCCCGCTCCTGCTGCACGGTGCGCGCGGCGCCGACCTCGCGGTGGTCGAGGGCGTCATGGGCCTGTTCGACGGCGCCACGCACCCGGGCGTCGAACCCGGCTTCGCCTCGACCGCGCACGTGGCCGGGCTGCTGCGGGCACCGGTGGTGCTCGTCGTCGACGCCTCCTCCCAGGCGCGCAGCGTCGCCGCGCTGGTGCACGGCTTCGCCACCTTCGACCCGTCGGTGCGCCTGGGCGGGGTGGTGCTCAACCGCGTCGGCAGCGACCGGCACGAGGCGATCCTCCGCGGGGCGCTCGGCGCCGCCGGCGTCCCGGTGCTGGGCGCGATCCGGCGGATGGAGACGCTGCACACCCCCTCCCGCCACCTCGGCCTGGTGCCGGCCGCCGAGCGCTCGGCCGAGGCGGTCGCGACGGTGCGCCGGCTCGGCGAGGTGGTGGCCGACGGGGTCGACCTGGACGCCGTGCTCCGGCTGGCCCGCACCGCACCCGCCCTCGACCGGCGCCCCTGGGACCCGGCCGCCGAGGTGACCCCGGCCGGGGCCCGGCCACGGATCGCCGTCGCCGGCGGACCGGCGTTCACCTTCGGCTACGCCGAGAACGCCGAGCTGCTCGCCGCGGCCGGCGCCGAGGTGGTGACCGTGGACCCGCTGCGCGACGAGGCCCTGCCCGAGGGCACCGCCGGCCTGGTCGTCGGCGGCGGCTTCCCCGAGGTCTACGCCGCCGAGCTCTCGGCCAACGAGCAGCTCCGCGCCGACGTCGCCGCGCTCGCCGCCCGGGGCGCCCCGGTCGCCGCCGAGTGCGCCGGGCTGCTGTACCTGGCCCGCGAGCTGGACGGCGTCCCGATGTGCGGCGTCCTCGACGTGCGGACGGCGATGTCGCCGCGCCTGACGCTGGGCTACCGCGAGGCGGTGGCGGCCGGCGGCTCGGTGCTGGCGCCGGCCGGCACGCGGGTCCGCGGCCACGAGTTCCACCGCACGCACGCCGATCCCCCGGCCGGCCCGGACCCCGCCTGGCAGTGGTCGGGGGCCGGCCCCGAGGGCTTCGTCGCCGGAGGCGTGCACGCCTCCTACCTGCACCTCAACTGGGCCGGCGCCCCCGCGTTGGCCGCCCGCTTCGTCGCCTCGTGCGCCACCGCCGACCGATCGGAGACCGCCCGTGCACATCGCTGAGGGGTTCCTGCCCGCCGGGCACGCCCTGGGCTGGACGCTCGCCGCCGCGCCCTTCGTGGCGCACGGTGCCCGGGCGGTCGTGAAGGAGGTGCGCGAGAACCCCGAGTCGACCCTGCTCCTCGGTGCCGCCGGCGCCTTCACCTTCGTGCTCAGCGCCATCAAGCTGCCGAGCGTCACCGGCAGCTCCAGCCACCCGACCGGCACCGGCCCGGGGGCGATTCTCTTCCGGCCACCGGTGATGGCCCTGCTGGGCACCGTGGTGCTGCTCTTCCAGGCGCTGCTGCTGGCGCACGGCGGCCTGACCACCCTGGGGGCCAACGCGTTCGCCTTCGCCGTCGTCGGCCCGTGGGTCGGGTACGGGGCCTACCGGCTGACCCGGGCGGCGGGCGCGGGGCTGCTGCCGGCGGTCTTCGTCGGCGTCGCCCTGGCCGACCTCGCCACCTACGTCACCACCTCCCTGCAGCTGGCGCTGGCCTTCCCCGACGCGAGCACCGGGTTCGCCGGCGCGCTGGCCAAGTTCCTCGGGGTCTTCGCGCTCACCCAGATCCCGCTGGCCATCGGCGAGGGGCTGCTCGGCGTCCTGCTGTTCCGGGTGCTCACCGTCAACGCCCGGCCCGAGCTCGAGCGGCTCGGCATCCTGAAGGCCGCACCCGTCCCCGCGCCCGCCGGAGGTGCCGCGTGACCCGCCGCGCGCTCGTCACCACCCTTCTCGTCCTCGCCGTCCTCGCCCTGTTCGCCGTCCCGCTGCTGGTCGACGGCGGCACCTCGGAGTACGGCGGCACCGACACCGCGGTGACCGAGGAGCTCGAGGCCCAGGGCTACACCCCCTGGTCCGACCCCCTGTTCAGCCCCACCGGCGAGGTCGAGTCCGGCCTGTTCGCGCTCCAGGCGGCGCTGGGCGGCGGGGTGCTCGGTTACGTGCTGGGCCGGCTGCGCGGCCGGCGGGCGACGACCTCCGCGAGCGCGGCGGCGGAGGCCGACCGGCGGTGACGGGCCTGGCGGTCGACGAGGCGGCGTGGTGCAGCGCGTGGCGCGGGCGGGCGCCCGGCGACAAGGTGCTGCTCTGCGCCGGCCTCGTCGCCTGTGCGCTGGCCCTGCCCGCGTGGCCGGGCAGCGTGCTCGTCGGGCTCGCCGCCGTCGGGCTGGCGCTCGGCCCCGCCCGGGTGCCCGCCCGCACCTTCCTGCGTGCCATCCGGTGGCCGCTGGCCTTCATCGCCGTCGGTGCGCTCACCGCGGTGGTCACGGTCGGCGACGGCGGGCTCGGCTGGGCCCCGCACGCCGCGGAGCAGGCGGGCTCCCTCGTGGGTCGCGCGGTGGCCGGGAGCGCCGCGGTGCTGCTCCTGGCCACCACCACCCCGATGTCGGACCTGCTGCCCGAGCTGCGCCGGTTGCGCGTGCCCGCGGCGGTCGTCGAGGTCGCGAGCGTGACCTACCGGCTGGTGTTCGTGCTGCTCGAGAGCCTGGGCACCATCCGCGAGGCGCAGGCGGCGCGGATGGGCTGGTCCAGCCCCCGCCGCTCCTACCGCTCGGCCGGGATGCTCGCGGCGGCCGTGCTGACCCGGTCGTGGGACCGCGCGCGGCGCATGCAGGAGGGGCTGGCCGGCCGCGGGATGGAGGCCGGGCTCCGGGTGCTGCCCGACGCGCTGCCCTCCTCCCGGCCGTTCCTCGCGCTGGCTGTGGCGCTGCCGCTGGGGATCGCCGGGCTCACGCTGGTGGTGCGGTGAGCCACCGGGCCCTCGCCGCCTCCGGTCTGGTCGCCGGGTACCCGGGTGCGGCACCGGTGCTCGACGGCGCGGGGCTGGCGGTGCCGCCGGGGCGGCGGCTGGCGCTCCTGGGCGCCAACGGGTCGGGCAAGACCACGCTGCTGCGCTGCCTCTCCGGGGCGCTGCGCCCCGCCGCGGGCGCGGTCACCGTCGACGGCGCGCCGCTCCAGCACACCCGCCGCGGGCTGCGCGAGCACCGGCAGGTGGTGCAGCTGGTGCTCCAGGACCCCGACGACCAGCTGTTCAGCGCCTCGGTCGGCCAGGACGTCTCCTTCGGTCCGCTGAACCTCGGGCTCCCGGAGGACGAGGTGCGCGCCCGCGTCGCCGAGGCGCTGGAGCTGCTCGGGGTGGCGCCGCTCGCCTCGCGCCCGACGCACCAGCTGTCGTACGGGGAGCGCAAGCGGGTGGCGATCGCCGGCGCGGTCGCCATGCGCCCCTGCGTGCTGCTGCTCGACGAGCCCACCGCGGGGCTGGACCCCACGGCGGTCGCCGACACCCTCGCCGCGCTCACCCGGCTGCAGGAGCAGGACTCCACCGTGGTGATGAGCACCCACGACGTCGACCTCGCGCTGCGCTGGGCCGACGAGGTCGCCGTCGTCGTCGACCGCGCCGTGGTGCAGGGGCCGCCCGGAGCCGTGCTCGGCGACGGCGACCTGCTCGCGCGGGCCCGGCTGTCCCGCCCGTGGGCGCTCGAGGTGGGCGGCCGGCTGCGCGCGCTCGGCCTGCTCCCGGACGGCCCCCTCCCCCGTGACGCCGCGGGCCTGCTGGCCGCGCTGCCCGACCGCCCGGGGGTGCCGACGTGAGGACCGTCGGCATCGGGCTGGCCTCCGGCGTGCCCGCCGCCGAGGTGCTGGCCGCGGTCGACGCGGTGCTCCCCGACCCCGCCGGTCCGGTGCGGCTGGCCACGCTGGACAGCCGGGTGCGCGAGCCGGGGCTGGTGGTCGCCGCGGCGCTGCGCGGCTGGCCGCTGACCGGGCACCCCGCCGAGGTGCTGGCCGCCGTCCCGGTGCCGGCCCCGTCCGGCGCGGTCGCCGAACGGGTGGGCACCCCCTCGGTCGCCGAGGCCGCGGCGCTCCTCGCCGGCGGGGTGCTCGAGGTCGGGAAGACGGTGCGCGGGCGGGTGACCGTCGCCGTCGCCCGGCCACCCGACGCGGCGCCCGCTCCCCCCGGCCCCGCACCGACGCACCAGGAGGACCCGTGACCACCCACCCCACCGGCGAGGCGCCGCACCCGGTCGGGCTGCGGCTGGCCGGGCGGCGCGTGGTCGTGGTCGGCGGCGGGGCGGCCGCGCACCGCGGGGTGAGCGGCCTGCTCGCCGCGGGCGCCGACGTGGCGGTGATCAGCCCCGCGGTGACCCCGGCCCTGGAGTCCGCGGCGTCGGCCGGCCGGCTGACCTGGTGCCCGCGGCCCTTTGCCGCCGGGGACCTCGCGGGGGCCTGGTTCGCGCTGGCCGCGACGGGTGACCCCGAGGTGGACGCCGCGGTGGCCGCCGACGCCGACCGGGAACGGGTCTTCTGCGCCCGCGCCGACGGAGGGCGGGCCGGCGCCGAGCTGCCGGTCACCGGCCGCGCCGGGGGGCTGCTCGTGGCGGTGCACGGGGCCGACGACCAGCGCGCCGCGGCCGGGCTGCGCGACGCCGTGCTCGCCGGCCTCGCGGAGGGCACCCTGCCGGTCCGCCGGCGCGAGCAGGCGATGACCGGGAGCGTCGTGCTGGTGGGTGGGGGTCCCGGTGACCCCGGGCTGATCACCGTGCGCGGCCGCCAGGCCCTGGCCACCGCCGACGTCGTCCTCGCCGACCACCTCGGCCCCCAACCCCTGCTCGCCTCCCTGCCCC
>NZ_JBJHAE010000036.1:0-18019 GCF_054050895.1 Blastococcus sp. SYSU DS0669
TCCTCCCTCACGGTGTGCGGTGAGGGAGGACGCGCCGCGCTGAGGGAGGACGCAGCGGGGGACGCCGGACCGCCGCCCCCGCGAGTTGCCCGTAACTGTCCAGTAACCCCTATGGCGCCGCCTCGTTGTCCGGTCACGTCCGCCGGATCCCCGAGGAGCGCCATGAACCCGTCGTCCCGCCGTCTGCTCGGGGTGGTGTCCGGCGCCGTGGTCGCCGGCGCCCTCCTCGCCGCCCCCGCGCAGGCGGACCCCGCTCCCCCGCCCGCGCCGGTCCAGGACTTCCTGGCCGACCAGCTCGCCGGCCTGGGCGCGGCCGTCCCGACGACGGTCCTGGTCCACGGCACCGACGTCGCCGCAGCACGCGCCGCCGTCGCCGCGACCGGCATGCGCACCGTCACGGAGTACGAGCGCATCGGCGTGGTCGTCGCCTCGGGCACCGCCGATCAGGTCGAGGCCGCCCGCAGCCGGCCCGGCGTCACCTACCTCGAGGGCAACGCCCCCATCGAGTTCGCCCAGGAGACCTCCAACCTCGCCACCCGCGGCGCCGAGGCCGCCGCCACGCTCACCGGCGCGGACGGCTCGCCGCTCGACGGCCGCGGGGTCTCGGTCGCGGTCATCGACTCCGGCGTCGACCCGAACCACCCCTACTTCCGCCGGCCCGACGGCGGCAGCGCGGTGGTCGCCAACCTCAAGAGCGTCTGCCTCGTCGAGACCGCTGCGGGCCCCGACTGCGTCGTCCGCGTCCCCTCGGTGGTGGACACCGACACCCTCTCCGTCGGCGGCCACGGCACGCACGTGAGCGGCATCGTCGCCGGCCGGCCCACGACGCTGGCCGACGGCGGGCAGGTCCAGGGCGCCGCACCCGGGGCGGGCCTGGTCTCCATCTCGACCGGTGCGGTCCTGCTCATCGTCGGCGCGGACTCCGCGCTGAACTGGGTCCTGGAGAACCACGAGGCCCCGTGCGGTGACGGCGTCCCCGCCGACGTCTGCCCGCCGATCAAGGTGACGAACAACAGCTACGGCCCCTCCGGCGGAGGGGAGTTCGACCCGAACTCCGCCACGGTCAAGCTGCAGCGCGCGCTGGCCGCCGAGGGTGTGGTCACGGTGTGGGCGGCCGGCAACGACGGGGGCGACGGGTCGGCGTCGCTCACCAACCCGCCCGGGCAGGACCCGACGGGCGGCATCCTGTCGGTCGCCTCGTACTCCGACCAGGACACCGGCACCCGGGACGGCGTGGTCAGCGACTACTCCTCGCGCGGCGCGGCGGCCGACCCCTCGACCTGGCCGGACCTCTCCGCCCCGGGCGAGGGCATCACGTCGGCCTGCCGTCCCTACCTGCCGATCTGCGCGACCGGGCTGGACTTCCGCAACGGCCCGGGCCTGCTCGACGTCGGCACGTTCAACACCATCAGCGGGACGTCGATGGCCGCGCCGCACGTCGCCGGCATCGTCGCCCAGCTCTTCCAGGCCGACCCGGCCGCAACCCCGGCGGAGATCGAGGCCGCGCTCAAGGGCACCGCGTACCGGTTCGCCGACGGCGCCGCCTACGAGACCGTCGGCGGCTACGAGACGTCCTTCGACAAGGGCGCCGGCCTGGTCGACGTCGTCGCCGCCACGGAGGCGCTCACCGCCGGCTGACCCCCGGCGGCGGCGCGATGATCAGGTGAGGTGATCGTGGCGCGTCCTCCCTCACGGCCGGCGGTGAGGGAGGACACCGCGCGGTGAGGGAGGACACCGCGTCGCGGGGGGCGATCCGCCGGAAGGGCGTCCGGGCGCGCCCGTGCGGGGTTCCACGTGGAACAGGCGTGAGGTGCGCCACGATCGGCCCCGCGCGGGTGACCCCGGCCTGCGGGGGCGCGCCCGCAGGAGTTAGATCGTTGTGCATGTGCGGCCTCTGCGGCGAGATCACGTTCGACGGGACCACGGCCGACACGACCGCGGTAGCCCGCATGGTCGAGGCCCTGGTCCCCCGCGGCCCGGACGGGCAGGGATCCTGGAGCAACGGGCGGGTGGCCTTCGGGCACCGCCGCCTCTCCGTCATCGACCTGTCCACCTGCGGGTCCCAGCCCATGGTCGACAACGAGCTGGGGCTGACCGCGGTCTTCAACGGCTGCATCTACGACTACCAGGAGCTGCGGGCCGAGCTCGAGGGCCACGGATACCGCTTCTTCTCCCACAGCGACACCGAGGTGATCCTCAAGGGCTACCACCACTGGGGCACCGACGTCGTCTCGCACCTGCACGGCATGTTCGCCTTCGTCATCGCCGAGCGGGACACCGGCCGCGTCGTCATGGCGCGCGACCGGCTGGGCATCAAGCCGCTCTACCTCTCCGAGACCCCGGGTCGGCGGCTGCGGTTCGCCTCCACGCTGCCGGCGCTGCTGCGCGCCGGTGACGTCGACACCTCCATCGACCCGGTCGCGCTGCACCACTACCTGACCTGGCACGCCGTCGTCCCTGCCCCGCGGACCATCCTCAACGGCGTCCGCAAGCTCCCCCCGGCCACCGTCCGCGTCATCGAGGCCGACGGCACGAGCACCGAGCACCGGTACTGGGAGGCGCGGTACGAGCGCCGGGCCGAGCACGTGGGCTGGTCGGCCCGCGACTGGGAGGACGCGATCGAGGACGCGCTGCGCGTCGCCGTGCGCCGCCGGCTGGTCGCCGACACCCCGGTCGGCGTGCTCCTCTCCGGCGGCCTCGACTCCAGCCTCATCGTCGGCCTGCTGGCGCAGGAGGGGCAGACCGGCCTGGCCACCTACTCGATCGGCTTCGAGTCCGTCGGCGGCCGCGAGGGCGACGAGTTCGCCTACTCCGACGTCATCGCCGAGCGCTTCGCCACCGACCACCACCGCATCCGCGTCGGCTCCGACGAGCTCGCCGGCGCGCTCGGGCACGCGATCGGCGCCATGGCCGAGCCGATGGTGAGCCACGACGTCGTCGCCTTCGATCTCCTCAGCGAGCGGGTGAGCCAGACCATCAAGGTGGTGCAGTCCGGGCAGGGTGCCGACGAGGTCTTCGCCGGCTACCACTGGTACCCGCCGCTGGCGGGCGTCGGCCGCGAGGAGGCGGTGCGCACCTACGCCCGGGCCTTCTTCGACCGCGACCACGAGCAGATGCGGTCGGTCGTCTCCGACCGGTACGCGCTCGCCGAGGACCCGAGCCTGGCCTTCGTCCGCGCCCACATGTCCGCCCCCGGTGCCGAGACGGCCGTCGACGCCGCGCTGCGCCTGGACAGCGAGGTCATGCTCGTCGACGACCCGGTCAAGCGGGTGGACAACATGTCCATGGCCTGGGGCCTGGAGGCCCGGGTGCCCTTCCTCGACCACGACCTGGTGGAGCTGGCGGCGATGTGCCCGCCGGAGCTGAAGCTCGCCGACGGCGGCAAGGGCGTCCTCAAGGCGATCGGGCGGCGGATCATCCCGCCGGAGGTCATCGACCGCCCCAAGGGCTACTTCCCGGTGCCGGCGATCACCCACCTGCAGGGCAAGGTGCTCGACCTGGTCAAGGACGCCCTCTCCAGCGAGGCGGCCGCCGACCGCGGCCTGTACCGCCCGAAGTACGTCCGCGAGCTCCTCGCCGACCCCAACGGCGAGCTGACCCCGCTGCGGGGCAACAAGCTCTGGCAACTGGGCCTGCTGGAGCTCTGGTTGCAGACGAACGCGGTCTGAGGAGATGCCGATGGCACCCCGGCTCGCCGGTCACCGCCGTCGCACGGCGGTGGCCTCCACCCCGGCGATCACCAGCCGGTCGTGGAAGAAGCCGTCGGAGCACCAGGTGAAGGGTATGGCCTCCGACGTCGTCCTCGACCTCGGGTGGGGCCGGCTGGTGTTCGGGCAGACCTTCGCCGACCTGCGCGGCATCGTCCAGGCACTGCGGGCGGAGGAGACCGGCGAGCGGGACATCTGCATCTACCCCCGCGACCCGCACGTGCTGGTCGGCCTGGCGCCCGACGAGCTGTTCATCGACCCCAGCTACACCTACCGGCTGGACCTGCACCGGTACCGGCCGCGGCACGACCTCATCCGGGGCGTCTTCGTGCGCACGGTCACCTCCCGGGCGGAGATGGAGGCGATCAACGACATCTACGCCCTCAACGGGATGGTCGTCGGGGACGCCGACGTCATGTGGGACAACCACCGCACCCGGTGCTTCACCTACCTGGTCGCCGAGGACACCCGCACCGGGAAGATCGTCGGGACGGTGACCGGCGTCGACCACGGGCTGGCGTTCGACGACCCCGAGGGCGGGACGAGCCTCTGGTGCCTGGCCGTGCACAACCAGGACGCCCCGCCCGGCACCGGTGAGGCGCTGGTGCGGGTGCTCGCCGAGCGCTACGTCGGCCGCGGGCGCTCCTACCTGGACCTCTCGGTCATGCACGACAACGAGGGCGCCATCAGGCTGTACCGCAAGCTCGGCTTCGCCCGGGTCTCGGCGGTCTGCGTGAAGCGCAAGAACCCGATCAACACGCCGCTGTTCGCCCCCCGCCCGCCGGGCCTGGAACGGCTCAATCCCTACGCCCTCATCATCGCCGAGGAGGCGCTGCGCCGCGGGGTCCGCGTCGAGGTCACCGACCCCGAGTGGGGTGAGATGCGGCTGTCGCTGGGTGGCCGGTCGGTGCTCACCCGCGAGTCCCTGTCGGAGTTCACCAGCGCCGTGGCGATGAGCCGCTGCGACGACAAGCGGGTCACCCGCCGGATCATGGAGCGCGCGGGGGTGCGGGTGGCCCGCGGGGCGCTGGCCTGCGAGGGCGATCTCGGGGAGGCGACGGCGCTGCTGCGCGAGGTCGGGCAGGTGGTGGTGAAGCCGGCCCGGGGCGAGCAGGGGCGGGGCATCACCGTCGGCGTCTGCGACGAGGAGGGGCTGGCCCGCGCCGTCGACGTCGCGCTGCACTTCTGCCCCGACGTGCTGGTGGAGGAGCTGGTCCCCGGCCAGGACCTGCGTGTGGTGGTCATCGACCGGTCGGTCGTCGCCGCCGCGGTGCGGCGGCCGGCCGAGGTGGTCGGTGACGGCCGGAACTCCGTCACCGACCTGGTGCGCGCCACCAGCCGGCGCCGTGAGCGGGCCACCGGCGGCGAGTCCCGGATCCCGCTCGACGACACGACGAGCGAGGTGGTGGCCGAGGCCGGCTACGGCATGGACGACGTCCCGCCCAACGGCGAGCGGATCCAGGTGCGCCGGACCGCCAACCTGCACACCGGCGGCACGATCGAGGACGTCACCGACGAGCTGCACCCCGGGATCGCCGCCGCCGCCGTGCGCGCGGCCTCGGCGCTCGACATCCCGGTCACGGGCATCGACTTCCTCGTGCCGGACGTGGCCGGTCCCGACTACGTCTTCATCGAGGCCAACGAGCGCCCCGGGCTGGCCAACCACGAACCCCGGCCCACTGCCGAGCGCTTCGTCGACCTGCTCTTCCCCGAGACCCGCCGCCGCTCCTGACCCGGGTCAGCGGCGACGCAGGCGCCGCGTGGCGAGGGCCAGGGCGGGCCCGGCGTCCCGCCGGTCCCAGACGCTCTCGACCGCGCCCGGG
The DNA here is from genome assembly GCF_054050895.1 of Blastococcus sp. SYSU DS0669. Lineage (NCBI taxonomy): Bacteria > Bacillati > Actinomycetota > Actinomycetes > Geodermatophilales > Geodermatophilaceae > Blastococcus > Blastococcus sp. SYSU DS0669. Next base: position 5,531 of record NZ_JBJHAE010000036.1, read on the forward strand.
AACCAGCGCAGCACCGAGACGGCGTCGGTGAGCGCGCCGCCGCGGCGCTCGGCCGCGGCCCGGCGCAGGTCCCCCGCCGTCCACAGGTAGCGCACGCCCGTGCTCCCGTCGGGCAGCTCCGGCAGGGGCAGGCCGAGCGCCTGGCGGGCCCAGGCGTCCGGGAGGTTGGGGCCGGCGGCGGTGGAGAGGGCCAAGGAGCCGAAGAACCGGCCGTTGAGGTCGATGAGCCGCAGGGTGCCCTGGTCGTCCCGCAGGAACTGCAGCTGCACGAGCCCCGACCAGCCCAGGTCCGTGAGCAGCCGGGTGGCGGCGGCGGCGAGCGCCTCGTCGACCGGCACGGTGACGGCGCGGCTGGTCACCCCGCTCGGCGTGGGCCACAGCCGCAGTGCGCGCTGCTGCACCCGGCCGTGCAGCCGGCCCTCGTGCAGCAGCCCGACGAGCGCCTCCATCTCCCCGTCGACCGGCTCCTGCAGGAGCGCCTCGAACCCCGCGTCCTCGAGCAGCGCCACCCGGGACCGCGCGCGTCCGGCGTCGGGGTAGCGGCGGGCCTCGATGCGCAGCTCCTGGCGCAGCCCCGGCTGCCAGTGGGCGCGGCACTTCACGACGACGGGCCCGGACCAGGTGGCGAGCGCCTCGGCGGTCGCCACCTCGGTGCGTGGGACCGGCACACCTGCGTCGGCGGCGCGCTGCGCGAGCCCGGCCTTGTCCAGGGCGGCGAGGGCGACGTCCGCGGGCGGGTGGACCACGACGGCCGGGATCGCCTCCGCGCAGACGGCGAGCGCGGCCATCCAGTCGTCCCCGCTGCCGAAGACGACGTCGTAGCCGCCGCCCGCGACGGCGTCGCGCACCGCCCGGACGAAGTCGTCGAGGTGACCCCGTGGCCGGGGGACGGGGTGGCTCCGCCGGCAGGACCGGGACGCGTTGACCATGCCGCCGGCGTCGGGCGTCCCGACCCCCACCTGCCAGCCGGCCCGGTCCAGGGCGCGAACGGCCGCGAGGGCTCCGCGGTCACGGCTCGAGGTGAGCACGAGCGCGCGACCGGGAGAAGGCATCGAGCAACCTTATGGCGTGCGGGAGCACTTTCGGGACGGGGTGGTGCGCGAATCCTTGGACGGGTGGCTCCGCCGCGGTTCAGCCGGCCGGGCGGCGCGCCAGGCGCCGGGCCAGGCCGCGCAGGTCGGCCAGCTCCGGCCCGCGGAGGGCGGCCAGGACGGCGGCGTAGACGACGCCGCCCACCGTCGTCCCGACGGCGATCTGGGCCGCAGCGGTCAGCGTGCCGGTCGCTGCGCTCCCCCACCACGAGAGCACCACGGCCGCGGCCAGCCCGCCGGTGGTCGCCGCGGCGGCGGCGCGCGCCGTCGTGGCCACCAGCGCCCGCGGGGTGACGGCGGCGTGCCGGCGCGCCAGCAGCGCCACCGCGAGCACCGCGGCCAGGACCAGCGAGAGGCTGGTCGAGCCCGCGAGGCCGGGGATGCCGTAGGTGACGCCCAGGGTGAGGTCGCCGACGACGTTGACGACCATCGCGGCGACGGCGACCAGCGTCGGTGTGCGGCTGTCCCCGACCGCCAGGCTGGCCCGGGAGGTGGTGGAGCGCAACGCGATGCCGAGGACCGCGGCGGCCGAGAAGGCGACCGCGGTGGCGGTAGCGGTCACCGCGGCCTCGTCGAAGTCCCCCCGCCCGTAGAGGAACTGCACGATCGGGCGGGCCAGGACGACCAGCGCGGCCACCACGGGGAGCAGCAGGGCGACGAGCATCCGCGACGTGCGGTCCACCAGCGCGCGCAGGTCGGCCCGGTGCTCGGGCGCGCCGACGGCGCTGAACGCCGGGTAGAGCGCGGCCACCACCGTCACCACGAGCAGCGCGTCGACGAGGTGGATCACGCGGAACCCGAGGCTCAGCGCGGTGATCACCCCTTCGCCCTGCGCCGAGCCCACGGCCCGGTCGACGAGCGTGTTGACGTTGAGGACCGCGCTCCCGACCAGGAGCGGCGGGGTCAGCCGCAGCACCTCGCGGACGTCGGGGTCGCGCAGCGCCAGCCGGGGCCGCAGCCGCATGCCGGCGGCCCGCACGGCGGGGAACTGGACCAGCATGCGGACGGCGGACCCGACGACGAAGCCCACGGCCAGCGCCTCGATGCCGAACCGCGCGCCGGCCCAGAGCGCGGCGCCGATCATCACGAGGTTGAACGGGACGCCCTGCAGCCCGGAGGCGAAGAAGCGGCCGTGCGCCTGGCAGGCGGCCGCGAGGATGTCGGTGGCGGCGATGAAGAGCGCGGCGACGAGCACGATCCGGGTCAGGCGCACCGTGAGCGCCGCCGTCTCCTCGTCGAAGCCGGGGGCCAGGACCGCGACCACCTGCTGGGCGGCCAGGAACATCAGCACCGACCCGGCGACCAGCACCAGCGTGCCCAGGGTCAGCACCGTGCGCACGGTGCGGTCGGCCCGGGCGCCCTCGCCCGCGGCCACCGCGCGGCTGACCGGCGGGACCACCGCGCGGGCCAGCGCGGTCGCGACCAGCGCGAGCACCAGGTTCATGACGCCCTGGGCGACGAGGTAGGCGTCGAGCTCCGCGCCCGCGCCGAAGACGGCCGCGATCACGGCGTCCCGGACGAAGCCGAGGACCTGGCTGACCGCGGTGAGCGAGATCAGCAGCGTCGCCGCCCGGGCCACCCCGCCGCGCAACGGACCCCGCCGGGTGGCCGGAGGTGTCCCGTCTCGCGTCACGGGGTCCGATCATGACGGTCGCCCGTCACCCGCGGGGACCGCACCCGCCCGCGGCCCCGGTTCCGGCGCCAGGATCAGCTCACCTGATCATGGCGCGTCCTCCCTCACGGTGGGCGGTGGGGGAGGACGCCGCGCGGTGAGGGAGGACGGCGCTCAGAGGCCGAGCTCGGCCCGGATCTCCTCGCCGTGCTCCCCCGCCCGGGGCACCCGGCCGACCGCGCCTGGGGTGCGCGAGAACCGCGGGGCGACGTCGGGCTGCCGCACGCCGTCGACCTCCACGAACACCCCGCGCTCCACGTTGTGCCGGTCCTCCGTCGCCTCCACCAGCGACCAGACCGGCGCCACGCACGCGTCGGTGCCCTCGAAGACCGACCACCACTCGGCCCGGGAGCGGGAGGCGAACGCCTGCGTGAACCGCTCCCGCAACGCCGGCCACTGGCGCGGGTCCTCCCGCCGGGGCAACGTCTCGTCGCCGGTGAGCCCGAGCCCGTCGAGCAGCGCCGCGTAGAACTGCTCCTCCAGCGCGCCCACGGCGAGGAACTGCCCGTCGGCGCAGCGGTAGACGTCGTAGAACGGCGCACCGGTGTCCAGCAGGTTGCGGCCGCGGCGGTCGGTCCACACGCCGGCGTCGAGCATCCCGTGGATCATCGTGCTCAGGACGGCGGTGCCGTCGACGATGGCCGCGTCGACCACCTGCCCCTCCCCCGTGGCCCGGGCGCGGATCAGCGCCGCCAGGGCGCCGAGGGCCAGGAACACCCCGCCGCCCCCGAAGTCGCCGAGCAGGTTCAGCGGCGGCGCCGGCACCTCGTCCGGGCGCCCGCTGGCGCCGAGGGCGCCGGTGAGCGCGATGTACCCGATGTCGTGGCCGGCGCTGTGCGCGAGCGGCCCGGTCTGCCCCCAGCCGGTCATCCGGCCGTAGACCAGGGCGGGGTTCTCCCCCAGCAGCTCGTCCGGCCCGAGCCCCAGGCGCTCCATCACCCCCGGCCGGAACCCCTCCAGCAGCACGTCGGCCCGGCGGACGAGGGCGCGCACCACCTCCAGGTCGGCCGGGTCCTTGAGGTCCAGGGCGATCGAGCGCTTGCCGCGGTCGAGGAGGGAGGTCGCGCCGAGGGAGCCCAGGAGCCCGCCGCGGCCGCCCTTGCGGTCGATGCGCACCACGTCGGCACCCAGGTCGGCCAGGAGCATGCCGCAGAACGGACCCGGCCCCAGCCCGGCGAACTCGACGACCCGCACGCCCTCGAGCGGTCCCACGGCGGCCTCCCCTGCTGCGGGCCGCGCGCGTGCGACCCTCCCGTGGGCATGCTGCCCGACGCCGCCCGGAGGAGGAGAGCCAGGTCACATGGCCTACCTGCTGGCCGCGCTCGGCGGGGCGCTGGGCGCCCTCGGGCGCTGGGGCCTGGCCGAGGCGTTCCCCCGCTCCCCCGGGGACCTGCCCTGGGCCACCCTCGCCGTGAACCTGGCCGGCTGCCTGCTCCTCGGGGTGCTGACGGCGGTCCTCGTGGCGCGTGCACCGGAGAACCCCTGGGCCCGGCCGTTCCTGGGTGTGGGGGTGCTGGGCGGCTTCACCACGTACTCGGCCTTCGCGGTGGAGGTGGTGGGGCTGGTGGACGACGGGGCAACCGGCACCGCGGCCACCTACGTCCTGCTCTCGGTGCTCGGGGGCGTCGCCGCCGCCGCGGCCGGGACGTTCGCCGGTCGCGCCGTCGCCGGGGTGGCCCGGTGACGCCGTGGCTGGTGGTCGCGGGCGCCCTGGTGGGCGCGCCGCTGCGCCTGCTCGCCGAGCGGGTCGCCGTCGCCCGGCGGGGAACCGGCAGCGTGCTGGGCACCCTGACGGTCAACGTCGCGGGCAGCGCCGTGCTGGGCCTGCTCGTGGGGGCCGCGGGCGTGCCGGCGTGGGTGACGGCGTTCGTCGGCGTCGGCCTCTGCGGCACCCTCACCACGTTCTCGACGTTCGGCCTGGAGGTCGTCCGGCTCGTCGAGGGGCGCCACGCCGGCCGGGCCGCGGCCTACGTCGTCGGCACCGTGCTCCTGGGGCTGGCCGCGGCGGCCGGTGGGTACCTGCTCGGCCGGGTGGTCTGACGGGCCTCCCCCTGGATAGGGTCTGGGACGGTATGGCGGACAACGCGGAGCAGAAGGTCGGGGCGGACAGCCCCGTCGTCGTGGTCGCCAACCGGCTGCCGGTCGACCAGGTCACCGAGCCCGACGGCAGCACGCGGTGGCAGCGGAGCCCCGGTGGGCTGGTGACGGCGCTGGAGCCCTTCGTCGCCGGCCGCGGCGGGGCCTGGGTCGGCTGGTCCGGCTCCGCCGGTGAGGCGCCCGAGCCGTTCGAGTCCGGTGGCATGTCGCTGATCCCGGTCGAGCTCAGCGAGGACGAGGTCGATCGCTACTACGAGGGCATGTCGAACGCCTCGCTGTGGCCGCTCTACCACGACGTGGTGGAGAAGCCGGAGTACCACCGGCACTGGTGGGACACCTACGTGCAGGTCAACAAGCGGTTCGCCGAGCGCGCCGCCGCCGTGGCGGCCGAGGGCGCGATCGTCTGGGTGCACGACTACCAGCTGCAGCTCGTGCCGGCGATGCTGCGGCAGGCCCGGCCCGACCTCACCATCGGGTTCTTCCTGCACATCCCGTTCCCGCCCTACGAGCTGTTCACCCAGCTCCCCTGGCGCTCGGCGATCGTCGAGGGGCTGCTCGGCGCGGACCTGGTGGGCTTCCAGCGGCCGTCCGCCGCCGTGAACTTCGTCCAGCTCTCCCGGCGGCTGCACGACCTGCACTGCCGGCGCGACCAGATCGAGTACGACGGCCGGACCGTGGTCGCCAAGGCCTTCCCGATCTCGATCGACGTCCGGGCGTTCGACGAGCTGGCCTCCTCCCCCGAGGTCATCGCCCGGGCCGAGGAGATCCGGGCCGAGCTCGGCAACCCGGCCAAGATCATCCTGGGCGTGGACCGCCTGGACTACACCAAGGGCATCAGCGTCCGGCTCAACGCCTTCGAGGAGCTGCTCGAGGACGGCGCGGTCGAGGCGCCCGACACCGTGCTGGTGCAGGTGGCCACACCCAGCCGGGAGCGCGTCGAGCACTACGTGCACATGCGGGAGACGATCGAGCAGCAGGTCGGCCACATCAACGGCGTCTACGGGTCCATCGCGGGCCCCGCCGTCCACTACTTCAACCAGTCGATGCCACGCGAGGAGCTCGCCGCGCTGTACCGGGCCGCCGACGTCATGCTCGTGACGCCCTACCGCGACGGCATGAACCTGGTCGCCAAGGAGTACGTCGCCGCGCGTGGTGACCTCCGCGGGGCGTTGGTGCTGTCGGAGTTCGCCGGCGCCGCGGCCGAGCTGCGGCAGGCCTTCCTGGTCAACCCGCACGACATCGCCAGCGTCAAGAACCAGCTGGTGCGCGCCCTGCGCATCGAGCCGGAGGAGGCGGCCAAGCGGATGCGGACCATGCGCCGGCACCTCTTCCGCAACGACCTCGAGCACTGGGCCAACTCGTTCTTCGAGGCGCTCCGGGGCCAGGCGTGACCTCCCCCGGGCTCGACGAGGCGCTGGCGGCGTTCGCCGCGCGCCGCCCGCTGCTGGTGGCGAGCGACTACGACGGCGTCCTGGCTCCGCTGGTCGACGAGCCGTCCGCCGCGGCCCCCCAGCCCGGTGTGGCCGAGGTGCTGGCCCGGCTGGCCGCCGCCGACGGCGTCACGGTGGCGCTGGTCAGCGGCCGCGGGGTCGAGGACCTGCGCCGCACCAGCGGGCTGACCGGTGACTTCCGCTGGATCGGCAGCCACGGGGCGGAGTTCGACGGCCCGCTCGCCGGGGACGACGCCGGTCGCCGGGACGCGCTCGCCGCGCAGCTGCGGCCGCTGGTCGACGGCACGCCCGGGGCCCGGCTGGAGGTCAAGCCGGCCAGCGTCGCCGTCCACGTGCGGCAGGTGACCGACCGGGCCCGGGCCGCCGAGCTGCTGGAGCAGGCCCGCCGGGCGGTGGATCCGTCACTGACGCTGAAGCCGGGCAAGGACGTCCTCGAGGTCGCCGTCACCGACGCGCACAAGGGCGCGGCGGTGCAGCGCCTCGTCGGCGAACTGGACGCCGCTGCCGCGCTCTACCTGGGTGACGACGTCACCGACGAGGACGCCTTCCGGGTGCTCGGACCCGAGGACCTCACGGTGAAGGTGGGCGAGGGCGAGACGGTGGCCCGCCACCGCGTGGCCGGGCCGGAGGCCGTGGTGGGCCTCCTCGGGGCACTCGCCGACCGGCTGGGCTGAACGCGCCGGCGCCGTGTCGCGCCGCCCGGCAGCACGACCGCACCGACCCCGGCGGTCACCGTGCGCAGCGGTGTCGACATTTCCCCGCCGCCGCACCACGAACTGCAGAAATGCGCGGGCGCGACCGATGGTGACGGATCCGGAATGTCGACGTGGCTCCATTCCCGGAGTGGTGACCGGGCGCCCGCATCACGATTACTGCAACAGCGTTTGAGATCACATCCGGCTCATGGGTGGAGTGACAACAATCAGCGAGCCGCCACACCGGCGACTCCTCTCCCCCCAGGACGGTCCCCGTGCACGCACCTGCTCCCTCCCCCGTCACCCGGCGGCGTGCCGGGTGGTTCGCCGATCGGCGCCTCGCCACCAAGTTCGGCATCCTGATCGCCGTCGTCGCCACCGCGTTCGCCGGGCTGCTGACCGCCGTGCTGGTCGGCAACGCGTCGGTGCGCGAGGCGAACACCGAGCTGGCCAACCTCAACGAGGCGCAGGAGCTGGTGCTGCAGCTGGACACCCGGGCCAGCGAGCTCAAGGTGGACGGCTTCAAGACGATCGTCCGGGACGACCCCGAGGCCCAGCTCGCCGAGCTCGCCGAGGACATCGCCACCCCCGAGGCCATGCTGGCCGAGCTGGCGACCATCCCGCTCACCGGCCCCGCCGCCGCTTCGGTGGCCGGTCTGGCCGACAGCTTCGGCGCCTACACCGACGCCATCACCGCCTGGGTGGAGCTCGCGGTCGCCGACCCGGCGACGATGCGGGGGCGCTGGGAGGAGATCCAGGCGGCGAACGACCTCTCCGACGGGGCCGTGAGCGAGGCCAAGGACGTGCTGGCCGCGGAGAGCGACGCCGCGCAGGTCCGCCTGGACGACGCCCTCGCGCAGGCCGCGACCGTCGCCGTCGTCGCGGCCGTCGTGGGCATCGTGCTCATCATCGGCCTCAGCGTGCTGACCATGCGCTCGGTGACCCGGCCGGTCGAGCGGGTCAAGCGGTCGCTGGAGGCCCTCGCCGAGGGGGACATGACCGTCGCCACGGACGTGGACTCGCTGGACGAGGTCGGCCAGATGGCGGCCGCGCTCGACACCGCCCGGACGAACCTGCGCGAGGTCCTCGCCTCGGTCGCCGACTCGGCCACCGCGGTCGCCGCCTCCTCGGAGGAGCTGAGCGCGTCGTCGGCGCAGATCTCCGCGTCGGCGGAGGAGACCTCCACCCAGTCCGGGGTCGTGGCGAGCGCCGCCGAGGAGGTCTCGCGCAGCGTGGAGACGGTGGCCGCGGGTGCCGAGCAGATGGGTGCCTCGATCCGGGAGATCTCGCAGAACGCGGCGGAGGCCTCCGAGGTCGCTGCCCGCGCCGTGACCGCCGCGGAGACGACGACGGCGACGGTGGCGAAGCTGGGGGAGTCCTCCGCGGAGATCGGCAACGTGGTGAAGGTGATCACGAGCATCGCCGAGCAGACGAACCTGCTGGCGCTGAACGCCACGATCGAGGCCGCCCGGGCCGGTGAGGCGGGCAAGGGCTTCGCGGTGGTGGCCAACGAGGTCAAGGAGCTGGCGCAGGAGACGGCGAAGGCGACCGAGGACATCGCCCGCCGGGTGCTGGCCATCCAGGGCGACACGACCGCGGCGGTCGCGGCGATCGAGGAGATCTCCCAGATCGTCGCGCAGATCTCCGACCGCCAGACCACCATCGCCTCGGCGGTGGAGGAGCAGACCGCGACGACCAGCGAGATGTCGCGGTCGGTGCAGGAGGCCGCCGGCGGTACCGGGGAGATCGCCGCGAACATCACCGGTGTCTCGACCGCCGCGGACTCCACCACCCAGGCGCTGACCCAGACCCGCATCGCGGTCGACGAGCTCTCGCAGATGGCCGCCGATCTGCGGACGACGGTGGGCCGCTTCACCTACTGACGCACACCGCACCTCGTGCCCGGGTGCTGCCCGACGTCCGTGACGTCGGGCAGCACCCGGGCCTTCGACGATTGCCGGGCGTCGAGCGCCGGCGCGGTCGAGGAGCAGTCGGCGACGACGAAGGAGAGGACTCGTCGCTGCAGGAATCCCCCTTTCGCGCCGACGCACCTCGTCGTCGCGCCTCGTGATCGAGAGGACGAGCGGAATCGCATCGCCAGGAATGGCGTCGTGACCTCAAGTCGACACGGACAATGCGGTCGGCGATCTTTCTCCCGCGCGCTGTGCGACACGGATGACAATTCGCTCGGTCTCGATCCGCCGGACCCTAGTTTTCTGGCGTCAGAACGACGAGCGCACCGATTCGGCCGAGGACGTCCGGGGACGAGCGCCATTCACCACCGCCCCGGGAGAGAAATCATGTCCGCCGCCACCACCGCACCGGGCGCCGGTCGGGCCGGCTGGTTCGCCAGCCGACCCGTCGGGCTGAAGATCGGCGCGGCCATCGCCGTGCTGGTCATCGTCGCCGTCTCGATGACCGTCATCGCGGTCACGCGCATCGGCAACCTCAGCACGGCCGCCGACCGGATCAACGGGAACGTCGTCTCCCTCGCGGAGCTCGCCAACATCCAGCGGTCCTGGCAGGGCGACCGGTCGCGCTACAACACCTACCCGCTGGCGGACCCGCAGACCCGGCAGGCGCTGCGGGCGGACCTGGCCGAGCGCCGCGCCACGATCGACGGCCAGCTCGACTCCTACGCGGCCGTGACGGTGAACACCGAGGCCTTCGAGGAGTTCCGCGCCACCGTCGAGGACTACTACGCGATCGCCGACGCCCAGCTGCTGCCGGCGGCCGACGCCGGTGACATCGCGACCGCCACCCAGGTCATCACCGGCCCGCTGCAGGACCGTTCCGACGTCCTCATGGACCAGTACAACGGGATGCAGGAACGCCGGGTCCAGGCCGGGCAGGCGGACACCGACGAGGCGCAGTCCATCGCCGAGACGTCGGTCTTCGTCCTCTGGACCGCGCTCGCCATCGGCGTCCTGGTGGCGGGGGCGCTCGCGTCCTACGTCGTCCGGCAGATCGTCCGCACGGTTCGCTCGGTGCAGGCCTCCGTGGAGGCGCTGGCGGCCGGGGACCTGACCGTCCGCCCGGACATCACCTCCGGCGACGAGCTGGGCCGGATGGCGCAGGCGCTCGCCGCCGCCCAGGACAACCTGCGCGACGTCCTGGCCTCGGTGGCCGGCTCGGCGGATGCGGTGGCGGCGAGCTCGGAGGAGCTGAGCGCGAGCTCGGCGCAGATCTCGGCGGGTGCGGAGGAGACCGCGGCGCAGTCGGGTGTGGTGTCCGGTGCCGCGGAGGAGGTCTCCCGCAGCGTGCAGACGGTGGCCGCGGGTGCCGAGCAGATGGGTGCCTCGATCCGGGAGATCGCCAGCAACGCCGCGGAGGCCTCCGAGGTGGCGGCGCGTGCGGTGACGGCGGCGGAGACGACGACGGCGACGGTGGCGAAGCTGGGGGAGTCCTCCGCGGAGATCGGCAACGTGGTGAAGGTGATCACGAGCATCGCCGAGCAGACGAACCTGCTGGCGCTGAACGCCACGATCGAGGCCGCCCGGGCCGGTGAGGCGGGCAAGGGCTTCGCGGTGGTGGCCAACGAGGTCAAGGAGCTGGCGCAGGAGACGGCGAAGGCGACCGAGGACATCGCCCGCCGGGTGCTGGCCATCCAGGGCGACACCACGGCCGCGGTCGCGGCGATCGGGGAGATCAGCTCGATCGTCGCGCAGATCTCCGACCGGCAGACCACCATCGCCAGCGCGGTGGAGGAGCAGACGGCGACGACGAACGAGATGTCGCGGTCGGTGCAGGAGGCCGCCGGTGGGACGACGCAGATCGCGGAGAACATCTCCGGGGTCTCCAGCGCGGCGGACTCCACCACCCAGGCGCTGACCCAGACCCGGTCCGCGGTCGACGAGCTGTCCCGGATGGCCGCCGACCTGCGCACCACGGTCGGCAACTTCAAGTACTAGAAGGACCCCCGTCCCCCTCACCCCTCGCAGGCTCGGGGGAGCCTCTGGACGGGGGCCGCCCGTCCCCCTCACCCCTCGCAGGCTCGGGGCGAGCCTCTGGACGGAGATGTGCCGGACTCGGGCCGGGCAGCGACCGACGCGGTCGCTGCCCGGCCGGAGCGCGTTCGGATCACCTCGGTGTTCCCCGCATTCCTGCGCGACCATTCCCGGTCGTCACCGGTCGCCCATCCCGAAATGGCGGGAAGTCGACACCGAACATGCGGTCACCGACCTTTCTCCGGCACGCCGTCCGACACGCGGGCATTTCTGTCCGTTCCCGGATCGCTGCGCCCTATCTTTCCGTCGTCACCACAGCGCCGCATGCGCGCCGGGCTCTCTCCCGCGATTCGGTGGCGCACGCACCCTTCCCCTTCTTCCCTGGAGCAACGCCATGACCGCTGCCGCCCGCACGACCCGAGCCACGGGCAGCCGTCGCACCGACCAGGCGGCCGGCCGGTCGCCGATGGCGCGGATGTCCGACCTGTCGGTCAAGACCAAGGTCCTCGGCGCCGTCTCGGTGACCGCGGCCGTCGCCGCCGGCATCGGCGTCCTGGGCATCTCCGGGATGAGCGCCGCAGCGGACGACGCCGACCGGCTCTACGCCAACAACCTGCAGGGCGCCGTGCAGGCGGCCGCCATGGACCAGTTGCTCAGCGACATGCGCGTCACCGCCCGGGACGCCCTGATCGTGGCGACGCCGGAGGAGACCCGTGCCCGGCTCGCTGCGGTGGAGGGCTACGTGGCGGAGTTCCACGAGGCCCTCGACACCTACGCGTCCGGCACCACGCAGCCGGCCAAGCTGGCCATGATCGACGAGATGACGGCGGACATCGACGCCTACCTGGCCATCCAGACCGACGTGCTCGCACCGATGGCCATCGCGGGCGACGTGCGGAGCTGGGTGACCGCGAACGCGCAGCAGGGAGCGCCCATCGGTGACGAGCTGGCCGGGGACCTGCAGGAGCTGCGCGAGATGGAGCTGCAGGAGGCGGCGGAGGCCAGTGCCGGCATCCGTGGCAGCTACGAGTCGCAGCGGACCCTCACCCTCGCGGTGATCCTGGTCGGCGTCCTCGCCGCCCTCGCGATCGGCTTCGCCGTCGCCACCGGCATCGCCCGCTCCACCCGCAAGGTGCAGGACGTCGCCGTCGGCCTCGCCGCCGGGGACCTGACCCGCTCCAGCGGCCTGACCTCGAGGGACGAGCTCGGCCAGATGGGCCGCGCCCTCGACGAGGCCATGGCGAACCTGCGCAGCGTGCTCGGGACGGTCGCCTCCTCGGCGGATGCGGTGGCGGCGAGCTCGGAGGAGCTGAGCGCGAGCTCGGCGCAGATCTCGGCGGGTGCGGAGGAGACCGCGGCGCAGTCGGGTGTGGTGTCCGGTGCCGCGGAGGAGGTCTCCCGCAGCGTGCAGACGGTGGCCGCGGGTGCCGAGCAGATGGGTGCCTCGATCCGGGAGATCGCCAGCAACGCCGCGGAGGCCTCCGAGGTGGCGGCGCGTGCGGTGACGGCGGCGGAGACGACGACGGCGACGGTGGC
>NZ_JBJHAE010000037.1:0-17380 GCF_054050895.1 Blastococcus sp. SYSU DS0669
CAGATATGGCCCGGCCGGGGGGGGGGGGGGGGGGGGGGGGGGGGGGGGGGGGGGGCGGTGACGTGCTGGAACGGCCCCCGTGCAGGGTCCCGCCGCGAGCGCAGCGAGTGGTGGGGGGCACGGGGGTCCTCCTAGGGTGCGGGGCGTGACCGACTGCCTGTTCTGCCGCATGGTGTCCGGTGAGATCCCCGCCGACGTCGTCCACCGGACCGAGCGGGTGCTCGCCTTCCGCGACATCAACCCGCAGGCCGCGACGCACGTCCTGGTCATCCCCACCGAGCACCACCCGACCGCGGGCGCTCTCGCCGAGGCCGACCCCGCGTTGATGGGCGAGGTCGTGGCCGCCGCGCACGCGGTGGCCCGGCAGGAGGGCCTGGTGACCGGCGACGGCGCCGAGCCCGGGTACCGGCTGGTGGCGAACACCGGGCCGGCGGCCGGGCAGACGGTCCACCACGTCCACCTCCACGTGCTGGGCGGCCGCGACCTCGGCTGGCCGCCGGGCTGAGCGGCACGGCCCCCGTCCCGGGATCCCGGACCGCCTGAGAAGGTGGGCCCATGACCGAGAGCACCGCGCCCCTCCGCATCGAGCGCGACGGCGACGTCGCCGTCGTCGTGCTGGAGAACCCGCCGCTGAACCTCTTCGACGCCGCGACGTTCGACGCGATGGAGGCGGTGGCCGGCGAGCTGGTCGAGCTCACCGACCCGGCACGGGCCGACCGGGCCCGCGCCGTGCTGGTCGAGGCGCGCGGCAAGGTCGTCTCCGGCGGGGTCGACGTCACCTACTTCCGGGACATCGCCGAGGGGCCCGACCCGGCCGGCCGGGGCGGGGAGCTGTGGGCGCGGTTGCTTCGCGTCGCGAACGCCTTCGAGGACCTGCCCGTACCCACCGTCTTCGCCGCGCACGGGCTCTGCCTCACCGCCGCCTTCGAGCTGGCCCTCTCCTGCGACATCCTGCTGGCCGCGGAGAAGGCCTCGTTCGGCCTCGTGGAGATCGTGGTCGGCCTCACGCCCTCGATGGGTGGGCCCCAGCGGCTGGCCGAGCGGGCCGGGCCGGCCCGGGCCAAGGAGCTCATCTACACCGGCGAGCGCTACCCGGCCGCCGTCCTGGAGCGGTGGAACGTGGTGAACCGGGTGCTCCCCGACGAGGGCTTCGCCGAGGCGGCCCGCGAGTACGCGCGCCGGGTCGCCGCCGGGCCCACGGTGGCGCACGCCGCCACCAAGCGGCTGGCGACCGTGGCGGTGCGCGAGGGGGCCCGCGCGGCCGACGCGCTGGTGCCGGAGATCTCCGGGCCGCTGTTCGCCACCGAGGACCTCCGCGGCGCCGTCGCCTCCTTCCTGACGGAGGGGCCGGGCAAGGCGACCTACACCGGTCGCTGACCCCTTCGGGCGAGCCAGGTTCCGGACGTCCGCGCGCAGGTAGAGTCGATCGGGTCACCGGTGCGGATCCCCGCACCTCACCGTCGCAGGAAGGCAGGGTCGAGGGTTCTTGCCCGACACCTCCCCGAACGTCCCCGTGCCAGGAGCGCCCACGTCGCGTGAGGCCTCGGCACAGGCCGCCGCGGCGGACGGCGCGCTCGCCGGTCCGCCCGCCCCGTCCGTCCCTCCCGTGCGGACCACCATCACCGTTCCCGACGGCGTCCCGATGGTCGCCCTCCTCGGCTCGGGCGACGAGCTGCTCCGGCTCGTGGAGGCCGGCCTCGACGCCGACGTCCACGTGCGCGGCAACGAGATCGCCGTCACCGGGCAGCCGGCCGACAACGCCTTCGCCGTCCGCGTCTTCGACGAGCTGATCGCGCTGATCGGCACCGGCCAGGTGCTGCGACCGGACTCGGTGCGCCGCGTCATCGGCATGCTCAAGGCCGGGGGCGACGAGCGTCCGGCCGACGTGCTGAGCCTGGACATCATCAGCCGGCGCGGCCGCACCATCCGGCCGAAGACGCTGAACCAGAAGCGCTACGTCGACGCCATCGACGAGCACACCGTCGTCTTCGGCATCGGCCCGGCCGGTACCGGCAAGACCTACCTGGCGATGGCCAAGGCGGTCCAGGCGCTGACGACCAAGCAGGTCAACCGGATCATCCTGACCCGCCCGGCCGTCGAGGCCGGCGAGCGGCTGGGCTACCTGCCCGGGACGCTGAGCGAGAAGATCGACCCCTACCTGCGGCCGCTCTACGACGCGCTGCACGACATGGTCGACCCGGAGTCGATCCCGCGGCTGATGCAGTCGGGCACCATCGAGGTCGCGCCGCTGGCGTACATGAGGGGAAGGACCCTGAACGACGCGTTCGTCATCCTCGACGAGGCGCAGAACACCACCGCCGAGCAGATGAAGATGTTCCTCACCCGGCTCGGCTTCGGATCCAAGATCGTCGTCACCGGTGACGTCACGCAGGTCGACCTGCCCGGCGGCGCCCAGAGCGGGCTGAAGATCGTCCGCGAGATCCTCGACGGCATCGAGGACGTCCACTTCGCCAACCTGACCAGCACCGACGTCGTCCGCCACCGGCTCGTCGGCGACATCGTCGACGCCTACGAGCGCTGGGACGCCACCCGGCAGGCACCCACGAGCCGATCGGCCGCCGGCGCGGCGCCGGCCCGCACGTCCCGACCGCGCCGGCAGGGGAGCTGACCGACGTGCCCGTCGAGGTGTCCAACGAGTCCGAGATCGCCGTGGACGAGGCCGAGCTGGCCGGCGTCTGCCGGTTCGTGCTGGGCGAGATGAAGATCAACCCGATGGCCGAGCTCTCCGTGCTGTGCGTCGACCCCGACTACATGAGCAGCCTGCACGAGCGGTGGATGGGCGAGAAGGGCCCCACCGACGTGCTGGCCTTCCCCATGGACGAGTTCGACAGCGGCCGGCCCGACGACCCCGAGCCCGGCCCCGCCCTGCTCGGCGACATCGTGCTGTGCCCCTCCGTCGCCGTCCGGCAGGCCCGCGCCGCCGGTCACTCGATGGACGACGAGCTGGTGCTGCTGGCCACCCACGGCGTGCTCCACCTGCTGGGCTACGACCACATGGAGCCCGAGGAGGAGAAGGAGATGTTCGGCCTCCAGGGCAAGCTCATCGACGCCTGGCGGGCCGCTCCGCGCGAGCCGGTGACCGGTGCGCCGGTGGCCAAGGAGACCGGTTCCCGATGACTGCCGGCGCGATCACCAACCTGGTGGTCGCCATCTGCCTCATCCCTCTCGCCGGTCTGTTCGGCGCGATGGAGGCGGCCCTCCAGCGGGTCTCGAAGGCGCGCGTGGAGGAGCTCCGCCGCGACGGCGTGAAGCGGGCCGCGGGCCTGGAGCAGGTCGTCGCCGACCGGGCGCGGCACGTCTCGCTGCTCCTGCTGCTGCGGATCCTCTGCGAGATGGTCGCCGCGGTCATCGTGGCGCTGCTCTTCTTCGACCTGTGGGACAGCACGCTGCAGGCGGTGCTGGCGGCGGCGGGCGTGATGACCGTGGTCAGCTACGTGCTGGTCGGCGTGGGCCCCCGCACCCTGGGCCGCCAGCACGCGTACGGCACGGCGCTGGCCACGGCGGGGATCGTCCGGTTGCTGGGCCGCGTGCTCGGGCCCGTCGCCAGCCTGCTGATCCTGGTCGGCAACGCGATCACCCCCGGGCGCGGCTTCCGCGACGGCCCCTTCTCCTCGGAGGTGGAGCTGCGCGAGCTGGTCGACATGGCCGAGGAGCGCGGCGTCGTGGAGTCCGGCGAGCGCAACATGATCCACTCGGTGTTCGAGCTGGGCGACACGATCGCCCGCGAGGTCATGGTCCCGCGCACCGACGTCGTCTGGATAGAGCGCACCAAGACCGTGCGCCAGGCCCTGGCCCTCGCGCTGCGCAGCGGCTTCAGCCGCATCCCGGTCATCGGCGAGAACGTGGACGACGTCGTCGGTGTCGTCTACCTCAAGGACCTGGTCCGCCGCTCGCAGAACACGCAGGACCGCAACGGGCCCAAGGTCGAGGAGCTGATGCGCCCGCCGACGTTCGTGCCGGAGTCCAAGCCCGTCGACGAGCTGCTGCGCGACATGCAGGCCGCCCGCATCCACATCGCGATCGTGGTCGACGAGTACGGCGGCTTCGCCGGCCTGGTGACCATCGAGGACATCCTCGAGGAGATCGTGGGCGAGATCGCCGACGAGCACGACGCCTTCCAGCGGCCGGAGATCGAGCACCTCGAGGACGGCTCGGCGCGGATCACCGCCCGGCTGCCGGTGCAGGACCTCGCCCACCTGTTCCCGGGCGTGGAGCTGCCCGAGGACGACGACGTCGAGACCGTCGGGGGCCTGCTCGCCCGGGAGCTCGGGCGGGTGCCGATCGAGGGGGCCGCGGCCGAGGTCGGCGGGCTGCGCCTGGTCGCCGAGAGCACCGGCGGGCGGCGCAACCGCATCGACACGCTGCTGGTCTGCCGGTTGCCCGAGCCGTCGGAGGACGGCGAGGAGCCCACCGAGGAGCCGCACCCTTCGGGGGCCACCCGCGCGGAGCAGCCGGCCGGCGTGGTGGAAGGCTGACACAGGACCCTCCCGCCCCACCCCTCCAGGCTCGCGGCGGGCCCCTGCAGGAGGGCCGACCCACCGGACGAGGATGACTCTGTGGCTGATCTGCACCCCGAGGACGCGAAGCTCGTGACGCTGGCCCGCTCGGCGCGCGCCCGCACCGGCGCCACCGAGGGCGCCGCGGTGCGCGACACGGACGGCCGCACCTACGTGGCCGCGAGCGTGGCGCTGCCCTCGCTGACCCTCACCGCGCTCCAGGCCGCCGTCGCCGCCGCCGTCTCCAGCGGGGTCGAGGGGCTGGAGGCCGCCGTCGTCGTCTCCGCGGCCGAGGCCGTGGAGCCCGCCGGCCTGGCCGCCGTCCGCGACCTCACCGCCGGTGCCCCGGTGCACCTGGCCGGGCCCGACGGCGCCCTGCGCGCCTCGGCCTAACCGGTCAGCGGCACGCCGAGGGAGTCGGCGAACGCGGCCGGGTCCCGCACCCAGAGACTCAGGGCCCGCTCGCCGTCGTCGTCGAGGTACCGGACGGCGACCCGGCTGCGGCCCGGCAGCCACCCGCCGCGCTTCTCCGGACGCGGCCAGTCCGCCGGGGCGCGGCCGACGTGCACCGCCTGCACCAGCGTCGAGGGGATGACGGCCGCCGGATCGGTGCGGCTCCCGGCCACGTCGAACGAGAGCCCGTGGTCGGTGACGGTGACCCGCCGGGCGTTCAGCACGTACACCGCGATCCCGGCGACGAGGGCCAGCGGTAGCTCGTCGCGCACGGCGTCCGACCCGGCGAGCCAGCCGAACAGCCCCAGCCACAGGACGACGACGAGCACGGCCGCGCCGGCCGCGTACGGACCCCCGGGCCGGTACTGCCAGTAGCGCAGCGGAGCGGGGACGACGGTCGCCGACCGCTTCGGGCCCCAGCCGGCGACGAAGCGGTGGCCACGCACCTGCTCGGCGTGCAGCCGCCGCGCGCGCTCGGCCGCAGCCCGGGGTGGCCGGGCCCTGTTCCGCTGTCGTCCTGCCACGGTGCCGATCTTCCCAGCCACGCTCGACGCCGAGGGCCGGGGACCGTGACCGCTGGCAGGATCGTTGCGGACGACGTCGTCGCTGCCACTTCCCCGGGGCCGGGCACCGGGGGATCGTGGAGGGGTGACCACGTTGCTCTTCCTGCTCCTCGTCGTCGTGGCGCTGCGGACCCTGGCGGGGCCCGCCCGCCGGCGCCGCGACGCGCGGCCCGCGTCCTGGCCGGAGGCCGGGCGGTGGCTGGTGGAGGACGTGCTGGCCGGTGCCCGGGAGCTCGGCCGCCTCGACGCCGGACGGCGCGAGCGGGCGGGCCGCCCCTGGTCCTGACCGCCCGGCGCGGCGCCCCGCACGCCGGGCGCGGCGTTGTCGGCTCCCGGTGGGAGACTGGCGGCCGTGACCGACCCTGACCAGCCGTACCGCAGTGGCTTCGTGGCCCTGGTCGGTCGCCCCAACGCCGGCAAGACCACGCTGACCAACGCGATGGTCGGCGAGAAGGTCGGCATCGTGAGCAACCGGCCGCAGACGACCCGGCACGCCATCCGCGGCGTCGTCCACCGGCCCGGCGGCCAGGTCGTGCTGGTCGACACCCCGGGGCTGCACAAGCCCAAGAGCCTGCTGGGCCGCCGGCTCAACGACGTCGTCCGCGACACGCTGGCCGACGTCGACGTGGTCGTCTTCTGCGTCCCGGCCGACCAGCCCGTCGGCACCGGCGACCGCTACATCGCCCGCCAGCTGCAGGAGGTCAAGGCGCCGGTGGTGGTCGTGGTCACCAAGACCGACGCCGCGGCGAAGAAGCACGTGGCCGAGCAGCTGATCGCGGCCAGCCAGCTGGTCGAGGCCGCCGAGGTGGTGCCGGTCAGCGCGGTGAAGGGCGACCAGGTGGAGCTCCTGGAGGACCTCCTGGTGGGCCTGCTGCCGGAGGGGCCGCCGCTGTACCCGCACGCGCAGACCACCGACGAGGACACCGAGCGGCAGCTCGCCGAGCTGGTGCGCGAGGCGGCGCTGGAGAAGGTGTTCCAGGAGGTGCCGCACTCGCTCGCGGTCACCATCGAGGAGCTGAACCGCCGTCCCGACCCCAAGCAGCCCGGGCGCGAGCTGGTCGAGGTGCACGCGCTGCTGCACTGCGAGCGGCCCAGCCAGAAGCCGATGCTGCTCGGCAGGGGCGGGTCGATCATCAAGGCGATCGGCACCGAGGCCCGCCAGGGCATGGAGGCGCTGCTGGGGGCGCGCGTGCACCTGGAGCTGCACGTCACCGTCCTGGGGGAGTGGCAGGACGACCCGAAGAAGCTCAACCGGCTCGGCTACTGATGGCACACACCCCCAAGGCGCTGTACCGGGACGAGGGCATCGTCCTGCGCACCCAGAAGCTCGGCGAGGCCGATCGCATCATCACCGTGCTCACCCGCCGGCACGGCAAGGTGCGCGCGGTGGCCAAGGGCGTGCGCCGCACCAAGAGCAAGTTCGGCGCGCGCCTGGAGCCGTTCACCCACGTCGACCTGCAGCTGTACACCGGGCGCAGCCTCGACATCGTGAGCCAGGCGGAGTCCATCCGGTCCTACGGTCAGGAGATCGTGGCCGACTACCCGGCCTACACCGCCGGCACCGCCGTCCTGGAGACCGCCGACCGGCTCACCGCGGAGGAGAAGGAGCCCTCGCTCCGGCTGTTCCTCCTCGTGATCGGGGCGCTGCGGGCGCTGGGGGAGCAGTCCCACCCGGCGCCGCTGGTGCTCGACGCCTTCCTGCTGCGGGCGATGTCGGTCGCCGGCTGGGAGCCGGCGCTGGCCGACTGCGCCCGCTGCGGCGAGGCCGGCCCGCACCGGCACTTCTCGGTGCCCGCCGGCGGCACCGTCTGCCCGTCCTGCCGCCCCACCGGGTCGGCCATGCCGAGCCCGGTCACCATCGAGCTGCTCGACGCGCTCCTGACCGGCGACTGGGGCCGCGCCGACGCCAGCCAGGGCATCAACCGGCGCGAGGGCAGCGGGCTGGTCGCCGCGCTGCTGCAGTGGCACCTGGAGCGCGGGCTGCGCTCGCTGCCGCTGGTGGACCGGACCGAGTCGGCACCCCGCCGGGAGATGAGCCTGCTGCATGGAGCGTGAGGTGAAGCCGCCGAACCCGCACCCGTCCGGCGTCCGCCCCCCGCAGCTGCCGGAGGACAAGGTGCCCCGGCACATCGCCCTGGTCATGGACGGCAACGGGCGGTGGGCCAAGCAGCGGGGCCTGCCCCGCACCGCCGGGCACGAGGCGGGGGAGTCCTCGCTGTTCGACTGCGTGGAGGGCGCGATAGAGCTGGGCGTCAAGGCGATCAGCGCGTACGCGTTCTCCACCGAGAACTGGCGGCGCAGCCCCGACGAGGTGCGCTTCCTCATGGGCTTCAACCGTGACGTGATCCGCCGGCGCCGCGACGAGATGCACGAGCTGGGGGTGCGCGTGCGCTGGGCCGGGCGGCGGCCACGGCTGTGGCGCAGCGTCATCAAGGAGCTCGAGATCGCCGAGGAGCTCACCCGGGACAACGACGTCCTCACCCTCACCATGTGCGTGAACTACGGCGGGCGCGCGGAGATCGCCGACGCCGCGGCCGCGATCGCCCGCGAGGTCGCCGCCGGGCGGCTGAGCCCGGACAAGGTCGACGAGTCCACGGTCGCCCGGTTCCTCGACGAGCCCGACATGGAGGACGTCGACCTCTTCGTGCGCAGCTCGGGTGAGAACCGGACCAGCAACTTCCTGCTGTGGCAGTCGGCGTACGCCGAGTTCGTCTTCCTCGACACGCTCTGGCCCGACTTCGACCGGCG
This sequence comes from Blastococcus sp. SYSU DS0669, assembly GCF_054050895.1. Lineage (NCBI taxonomy): Bacteria > Bacillati > Actinomycetota > Actinomycetes > Geodermatophilales > Geodermatophilaceae > Blastococcus > Blastococcus sp. SYSU DS0669. The sequence goes on from NZ_JBJHAE010000037.1 coordinate 8,282, forward strand.
GCACCTGTGGGCGGCGTGCGAGGAGTTCGCCTCCCGGCAGCGCCGGTTCGGTTCCGCCTGACCCCACGCGGACGTACGGTGTCTGCGCAGCCGGACGGACCCGGCCGAGGTCCCGAGCAGGAGGGTGGGTGCCATGACGCAGCCACCTCCCCGGGGGCACCCGGCCGGGCCCCCCGACCCGGCCGGACGGCACGGGCCGCGTCCGCACGGCTCGACCGCGTCCGGCGGCCCGGGGCGCCCGCCGGCCGGTCGTCCGAGGAAGCGGACGTTGCTGCCCTGGCTGATCGGCGCCGCGTTACTGCTGGTCGCCGGTCTGGGCACGCTGCTGGTCGTCCTGCTGGGCGGCGACGCCGAGCGGCGCAGCGCGGAGCTGACCGGTGCGGGGCAGGAGGCGTCGGCCCCGTCGTCCGTGGGCTCCCTCGGCGGTACCGGTCCGCTGCCCGGGGGAGCGCGGCTCTCCGCGCCCGTCGTCGCGGACGGCGGGCTCTACCCAGGGTCCGGGGACGTCGCCCTCGCCTGGGTGCAGGCGATGGCGGAGGGCGACTTCCAGACCGCCTACGACCTCTCCTGCGAGGACGTGCAGGAGGCCGCGGCCGGTGTGGCGGACGGCGGTGACCCGGCGCTGGTGCTGGGCGACTACTTCTACTCCGACACCCTCAGCGGGCACGGGTTCACCGGCGGCACCTTCGACGGGGTCGAGCACCAGCCCGAGTCGGCGACCGACCTGGCCTCGTTCACCCTTGACCTCGACGACGGCGAGCAGTTCCTGCTGTACGTCTACGTCGACGCCGACGGCACGGTCTGCGACTTCTACTGACCGGCGGGGCGCCGCCCCCGCGGGGCGGCGAGGGATCATGCTGTGCGGAGACCGGACGGGGGGAGCACGGGTGTTCGCGGTGACGCGGCTGCGGGTGAGCGCCGACGAGGCGGACGCCTGCGAAGAGGCGGTGACGGGCTTGCTGGCGGCGCTGGCCGCCCGCCCGGGGTTCCGGGGCGGTGAGCTCGGCCGGGCGGCCGACGACCCGACCCTGTGGGCGCTCGTGACCCGCTGGGACGGCGTCGGCGCCTACCGGCGGGGGCTCTCGGCGGCCGAGGTGAAGATCGCCGGCGCGCCGGTCTGGGTGCACGCCCTCGACGAGCCGGGCGCCTACCTGACCGAGTGACGGTGAGCGCCTACGGTCGGGTCGTGGTCAGCCGCACCCGCACCGCCCGGTACGCCCGCCGGCGCAAGCGCCGCATGGACGCCGTCGAGCACGACCTGAGCGACGCGCAGTGGGCCGCGCTGGAGCACGCCTGGGGTGGCTGCGCCTACTGCGGGGCCACCGGCCGGCCGCTGCAGCGCGACTGCGTGCTCCCGATCTCGCGGGGCGGGCGCTACACGTTCGGCAACGTCGTCCCGGCCTGCGGCTCCTGCAACGCCAGCAAGCGCGACGACGAGGTGACGGGGTGGCTGCGGCGCAAGCGGCTCGACGAGCGGGCCTTCCTCGTGCGCCAGGCCGAGATCCGGGCCTCGCTGGCGCTGCTGTTCTGCCCCGAGGCGTCCGAGCGGGCGGCCGCGGCCACCGACTGACCGGGGCACTCTCCCGGCCAACTACCGTGGGCGGGTCAACCGCCGACCGCCAGCCGGATGGAGCCCCCTCCCCGTGAGCACCGCCAAGCACGACGCCGCCCGCCTCGACAAGGTCGTCAACCTCTGCAAGCGACGGGGCTTCGTGTTCCCGTCCGGGGAGATCTACGGCGGTACGCGCTCCGCCTGGGACTACGGCCCGCTGGGCGTGGAGCTCAAGGAGAACATCAAGCGCCAGTGGTGGCGCACCGTCGTCCAGAGCCGGGACGACATCGTCGGCCTGGACTCCTCGGTGATCCTGCCCCGCCAGACCTGGGTCGCCTCGGGCCACGTCGGCGTCTTCACCGACCCGCTCACCGAGTGCCAGAGCTGCCACAAGCGGTTCCGCGCGGACCACCTCGAGGAGGAGTTCGAGTCGCGGAAGGGCCGGGCCCCGGAGAACGGCCTGGCCGACATCGCCTGCCCGAACTGCGGCACGAAGGGCGCCTGGACCGAGCCGCGCGACTTCAACATGATGCTCAAGACCTACCTCGGCCCGGTCGAGGACGAGTCGGGGCTGCACTACCTGCGCCCGGAGACCGCACAGGGCATCTTCGTCAACTTCGCCAACGTGATGGGTGCCGCGCGGAAGAAGCCCCCGTTCGGCATCGGCCAGATCGGCAAGTCGTTCCGCAACGAGATCACCCCCGGCAACTTCATCTTCCGCACCCGCGAGTTCGAGCAGATGGAGATGGAGTTCTTCGTCGAGCCCGGCACCGACGAGGAGTGGCACCAGTACTGGATCGACGAGCGCACCCGCTGGTACACCGACCTGGGCATCGCCCCGGAGAACCTGCGGCACTACGAGCACGCCAAGGAGAAGCTCTCCCACTACTCGAAGCGCACCGTCGACATCGAGTACCGGTTCGGGTTCCAGGGCTCGGAGTGGGGCGAGCTCGAGGGCATCGCCAACCGCACCGACTTCGACCTCTCGACGCACACCCAGCACTCGGGCACCGACCTGTCCTACTTCGACCAGGCGAGCAACACCCGCTGGACGCCGTACGTGATCGAGCCGGCGGCCGGGCTGACCCGCTCGCTGATGGCCTTCCTCATCGAGGCCTACACCGAGGACGAGGCGCCCAACGCCAAGGGGGGCGTCGACACCCGCACGGTGCTCAGGCTCGACCCGCGGCTGGCCCCGGTGAAGGCCGCCGTCCTGCCGCTGTCGCGCAACGCCGACCTCTCGCCGAAGGCCCGTGACCTCGCGGCCGCGCTGCGCCGGAACTGGAACGTCGACTTCGACGACGCCGGTGCCATCGGCCGCCGGTACCGGCGCCAGGACGAGGTCGGGACGCCGTTCTGCCTCACCGTCGACTTCGACACCCTCGAGGACCAGGCGGTGACCATCCGCGAGCGCGACTCGATGAGCCAGGAGCGCGTGGCGCTGGACCAGGTCGAGTCCTACCTGGCGGCGCGGCTTCCGGGCTGCTGACGGCCTGACCCGGCCCGTCCCGTCCCGTCCGGCTCGAGCCAGGCGGGACGGGGTGGGGCCACATGCGCCCGCGGCCCCACCCTGCCGCACACGGGTCAAGCCGGTGAGGAGTCGGCGCCGACCAGGTCGTCGACCCGGGCCAGCCAGCCGTCGTCGAGCGGTGCCTCGGTCCGCGCCCGACCCGCGGCCCGGGGAACAGTCACGAACTCCGGCACCGCCGGGGTCGGGCGGTCGAGCTGACGCCGGACCTGCTGCTCGAGCGCCCGCCGTCCGCTGGAGAGGTCGGCGGCGGCGACGCGCACGAACCCGACACCGAGGGACCGCAGCAGGTCCTCGTCCCGCTTCTCCCGCCACAGCTCCTCGGCGGGGCTCCGCCCGAACGCCGGCTGTTCATACTTGACCCGGCCGTCGAACTCGACCGCGAGTGCAGCCTCGGGGTACCAGCCGTCGACGACCTTCACCAGCCGTCCGCCGACCCAGAGCTCGACCTGCGGGACGAACGGCGGCAGGCCGAGCGCGGCGAACGTCAGTCGGCCGAACGTCTCCAGCCACGACTCGGCGCGGCCGTCGGCCAACCGGACCGCGCGGACCGCGCGAGGGATGCCAGGGACGCAGGACTGCCGCTCCAGGACGCGCTGAAGCTCCGCCCGGGTGGTCAGGCCGCGCAGCAAGGCCGCATCCGTGGCGGCGACGGCGTGCACCTCGGACCAGGCGCGGGCGACGTCGGCCAGCGTCCGGGCCACCGTCGTCACCGGGTAGGCGCCGCGCACGGCGACCTCGTCCTCCGGGAGTGCTGCCCGTGTCATCAGCCAGCTCTGACCGCGCCGCCACCGGTGCGGGTCGGTCAGCTCCACCACCGAGGTGGCCGACCGGGGTCGGGGCAGGCCCCACACCCACGCGGCCGTCGCACCGCTGAGGACGGCGGACGGACGTGCCAGGCGGGTGACCACGGCGAGCGCGTCGAGGCCGGGGCGTCGCCCGGTGCGCTCCACCTCCGCGAGATCGGCCGCGGAGATCAGGATGCCGGGCCGCAACCGGATCCAGGTGCCGCTGCGGACGGCACCGGCGATCTCGGCGCGGGTGACCCCGGCCGCGGTGAGCTCGGAGGGGGGCAGGATCCCGAGCCGGCGTCGGCCGTTTTCGGTGGCGGAGAGGGGAGCGGCGGCGGTCCGGAGCACGCCCCCGATGGTGGGCCCGCAGACCGGGCGTGTGGGCGGCGCGAGGAAGTCTGTGCAAAGCCGGCGCGGTGTGGAGACGCGGTCCTGCCCTCGGCGGATGCGGCTCCACCCGGGTGAGGTGAGGTCGAGCCGCGGGGGATCGCGGCTCAACCCCGCCTCGCGCGGGTCAACCCGGGGACGCTGCGGCGCCGCCCACGAGGAGGGAGATCACCCGCCCGGGCAGCGGGGGGAACGCAGGTCGCCACCTACTCTGGGTGGCATGACCGCCACGCTGGAGCCGACGACGACGGTCCTGCCGCCGCTGCGGCTTGGGGCGCTCTCCGTCGACCCCGCCGTCGTGCTCGCACCCATGGCCGGCATCACCAACCCGGCGTTCCGGACGCTGTGCCGCGAGTTCGGTGCCGGCCTCTACGTCTGCGAGATGATCACCACGCGGGCGCTCGTCGAGCGCAACGAGAAGACGCTCCGGATGATCCGCGCGACCGCCGACGAGAAGGACGCCTTCTCCGTCCAGCTCTACGGCGTGGACCCGGCCACCGTCGGGCGCGCCGTCGCGATGCTCGTCGACGAGGGCGTCGCCGGCACCCGGCCGGCGCACATCGACCTCAACTTCGGCTGCCCGGTGCCCAAGGTGACCCGCAAGGGCGGCGGCTCGGCCCTGCCCTGGCGCCGCGTCCTGCTGCAGAACATCCTGCGCGCGGCCGTGCGCGCCGCGAAGGACGTCCCGGTCACGGTCAAGACCCGCATCGGCATCGACGCCGACCACGTCACCTACCTCGACGCCGGTCGCATCGCCCAGGACGAGGGCGCCGCGGCGATCACCCTGCACGGCCGCACCGCCGACCAGCTCTACAGCGGCACCGCCGACTGGGCACCCATCGCCCGGCTCGTGGAGGCCGTCGACATCCCGGTGCTGGGGAACGGCGACATCTGGGAGGCCGACGACGCCCTGCGCATGGTCGCCGCGACCGGCTGCGCCGGCGTCGTCATCGGCCGCGGGTGCCTGGGCCGGCCGTGGCTGTTCGGCGATCTCGCCGCGGCCTTCGCGGGGGAGCCCCGGCGGGCGCTGCCGACCTTCCGCGAGGTGGCGACGATCATGCACCGGCATGCGGAACTGCTCTCGGCCGAGCAGGGCGAGCTGCACGGCTGCACCGACTTCCGCAAGCACGTGGCCTGGTACCTCAAGGGCTTCTCGGTCGGGTCGGACACCCGGCGGGCGCTGGCGATGGTGAGCGGCCTCGACGAGCTGGCCGGGCTGCTCGCCGGCATCCCCGACCAGCCCTACCCGACCGCCGTCCTCGGTGCGCCGCGCGGCCGCACCAGCACCCCGCGCCCCGTCGCCCTGCCCGCGGGCTGGCTCGACGACCGCGACGACCCGCGTCCCCCCGTGGGCGCCGAACTGGAGACGAGCGGCGGATGACGCAGGGCCCCTTCCTCTACGACGACGACCCGGCGCCGCTGCACACGGGCACGCCCCGCCGGCGGCAGGGCTGGCTGATCGCCGGCATCCTCGGCGTCGTCCTCCTGGCCGGCGGCATGGTCGCCGGCCTGTACGTGGTCCGCGGGTCCCCGGCCGACCAGTCGGCCGAGGTCACCCAGGTCTTCTACGCGGCGCTGGCCGCCGGGGACACCGAGACGGCGTACGCGCTGCTGTGCGAAGAGGAACAGGCACGGCTGGACGCGACGGGCATGGAGACCGAGTACCTCCGGCCCGGCTCGGCCGAGGTCGCCGGGGTCCGGGACGACCCGGTCGAGGGCGCACGGGTCCAGCAGGTGACCGTCCGCTGGGCCGACGGCGGATCGGCGCAGCTCGCGGTGGTCAACGAGGACGGCCCGCGCATCTGCGGGATCGGCTGAGCCGCGGAACCGCATCCCGCGACACCCCGACGGGGGCTCGCGCCGCCCGCTCCGGTACGCCACGATCGACGGACGCCGCGGGGGTAGACGTTTAGGACGTCCGCCCCGCACGGCATTGTTCCCATGTGGATCAGCGGGCGGACGCGGAGGTGCGCGGGGTGGCAGACGTGAAGTGGGTCTACGACTTCAGCGAGGGCAGCAAGGACCAGAAGGACCTGCTCGGCGGCAAGGGCGCCAACCTCGCCGAGATGACCAACCTGGGCCTGCCGGTGCCGCCGGGCTTCACCATCACCACCGACGCCTGCCGCTACTACCTCGAGCACGGCGGCACCCCGCCCGAGCTCGACGCCCAGGTCAGCGAGCACCTGACGGCGCTGGAGAAGGCGATGGGCAAGACCCTCGGCGACCCGGCCGACCCGCTGCTGGTGTCGGTCCGCTCGGGGGCGGCGGCGAGCATGCCCGGGATGATGGAGACCGTCCTCAACGTCGGCCTCAACGACGACTCCGTCCAGGGTCTCGCGGCGCAGTCGGGCAGCGAGCGCTTCGCGTGGGACTCCTACCGCCGGCTGATCCAGATGTTCGGCAAGACCGTGCTCGACATCGACGGCGAGCTCTTCGACGACGCCCTCGACGCGGTGAAGGCCGAGCAGGGCACCGACCTGGACCTCGACCTCGACGCCGGGCACCTGCGCGACGTCGTCGACCGCTTCAAGGCGATCGTCCGCGAGCACACCGGCCGCGACTTCCCGCAGGACCCGCGCGAGCAGATGGACATGGCGATCAACGCCGTCTTCGACTCGTGGAACTCCGACCGCGCGATCGTCTACCGCCGTCGGGAGCGCATCCCGGGCGACGCCGGCACCGCCGTCAACGTCTGCTCGATGGTCTTCGGCAACCTCGGCATGGACTCCGGCACCGGGGTCGCCTTCACCCGCGACCCGGGCAGCGGTGCGCAGGGCGTGTACGGCGACTACCTGCAGAACGCGCAGGGTGAGGACGTCGTCGCCGGCATCCGGAACACCGTGCCCCTGGCCGACCTGGCCGAGATCGACCGGGCGGCCTACGACGAGCTGATGGCGACGATGGCGCGGCTGGAGTCGCACTACGGCGACCTGTGCGACATCGAGTTCACGATCGAGCGCAACAAGCTCTGGATGCTGCAGACCCGCGTCGGCAAGCGCACCGCGGGCGCGGCGTTCCGCATCGCCACCCAGCTGGTCGACGAAGGCCTCATCGACATGGACGAGGCGGTCCGGCGGGTCACCGGCGACCAGCTGGCCCAGCTGATGTTCCCGCGGTTCGTCTCCGGCGGCGACGCCCAGCAGCTGACGCAGGGCATGAACGCCTCGCCGGGCGCGGCCGTCGGCCGGGCGGTCTTCTCCTCGGAGACGGCGGTGCAGTGGGCGGGGCGCGGCGAGAAGGTCGTGCTCGTCCGCCGCGAGACCAACCCCGACGACCTGTCCGGGATGATCGCCGCCGAGGGCGTGCTGACCAGCCGCGGTGGCAAGACCTCGCACGCCGCCGTCGTCGCCCGGGGCATGGGCAAGACCTGCGTGTGCGGCGCCGAGGAACTGCAGGTCGACACCAAGGCGAAGAGGTTCACCGCCCCCGACGGCACGGTCGTGGAGGAGGGCGACGTCGTCTCCATCGACGGCTCCACCGGCAAGGTGTGGCTGGGTGAGGTGCCGGTGGAGCCCTCGGCGGTGGTGCGCTACTTCGAGGGCGAGATCGACCCCGGGTCCGAGGACGCCGACGACCTGGTGAGGAGCGTGCACCGGATCCTGAGCCACGCCGACGCGGTGCGGCGGCTGGACGTGCGCACCAACGCCGACACCCCGGAGGACTCCGCCCGCGCCCGCCGGTTCGGCGCCCGGGGCATCGGGCTCTGCCGCACCGAGCACATGTTTCTGGGGGACCGGCGGCAGCTGGTGGAGAAGCTGATCCTGGCCGACGGCGAGGAGGAGCGGCAGGCGGCGCTGGACGCGCTGGAGCCGCTGCAGAAGCAGGACTTCCTGGAGATCTTCGAGGCGATGGACGGGCTGCCGGTCACCGTCCGGTTGCTGGACCCGCCGCTCCACGAGTTCCTGCCCGACCTCACCGAGCTCTCCGTGCGGGTGGCCCTGGCCGAGGAGCGCGGGGAGCCCGACGAGGGCAACCTGCGCCTGCTCGCCGCCGTCCGCGGCATGCACGAGTCCAACCCGATGCTCGGGCTGCGCGGCGTGCGGCTGGGGCTCGTCGTCCCCGGCCTGTTCGCGATGCAGGTGCGGGCGATCGCCGAGGCGGCCTGCGAGCGCAAGCAGGCCGGTGGCGACCCGCGGCCGGAGATCATGATCCCGCTGGTCGGCGCGGTGCAGGAGCTGGAGGCGATCCGCGAGGAGGCCCAGCGGGTGCTCGCCGAGGTGTGCGAGGCGTGCGGCATCGAGCTCACGCCGCTGATCGGCACGATGATCGAGGTGCCCCGGGCGGCGCTCACGGCGGGCGAGATCGCCGGATCGGCCGAGTTCTTCTCCTTCGGCACCAACGACCTCACGCAGATGACGTGGGGCTTCTCCCGCGACGACGTCGAGGCGGCGTTCTTCCACCAGTACCTGGACAAGGGCATCTTCGGCATCTCGCCGTTCGAGTCGCTGGACCGCGAGGGCGTCGGCCGGCTCGTGCGGATCGGCGCGGAGGGCGGCCGGGCGGCCCGGCCCGACCTCAAGCTGGGCATCTGCGGCGAGCACGGCGGCGACCCGGATTCGGTGCACTTCTTCCACGAGGTCGGCCTGGACTACGTCTCCTGCTCGCCGTTCCGGGTGCCCGTCGCCCGGCTGGAGGCCGGCCGCGCCGCGCTGGGCGGGGAGCGCGCGGGGTCCTGAACGAGGACCCGGGTGCTCCCCACGCCTCGCAGGCTCGGCGCGGGGGGGGGGGGGGGGGGGGGGGGGGGGGGGGGGGGGGGGGGGGGGGGGGGGGGGGCGGGGGGGCGGGCCCGCGCCGGGGGGGGGGGGGGGCGGCGCGGGGGGGGGTGTCGGTGGGGGCCGCGG
>NZ_JBJHAE010000038.1:0-14855 GCF_054050895.1 Blastococcus sp. SYSU DS0669
CGTGGCGCGGCCCATGCCGCGCCCGGCCGCCGCCCTGCCCGTGCCGCGCCCACCCCGCGTCGCGCTCTGCGCCGTGCCCATCAACTTTCCGAGGATGCTCATGGCGAGCAGGTGCCCACCGGCTCACCGGCCGACGCGACGACGGCGTGTCCTCCCGGCGTGGCGCGGCGTGTCGTCACTCCGCGCAGGTCTGAGGCCATCCGCCGGTCAGCTGCTGACCTCCACCAGGTCGACCACGAACACCAGCGTCGAGCCGCCGGGGATGGGGCCGCGGTCGGCGTCGCCGTAGCCGAGCTCGCTGGGGATGGTGATGACTCGCCGGCCACCGACCTGCATGCCGGTGATCCCCTGGTCGAAGCCCGGGATCACCTGGCCGGCGCCGAGGGTGACGGGCAGCGTCTCGTCCGCCCCGCGGCTCCAGGAGGAGTCGAACTCCTCGCCGGTCTCGTAGAACCCGCCCACGTACTTGACCGCCACGGTGCTGCCCTCCACGGCCTCCGCCCCGTTCCCCCGCACGACGTCCTCGACGACGAGCTCGGTCGGCGCGGGGGCGTCGGAGGCGGGCACCTCGGGGGCCTCCGAGAGGTCGGTGCTGATCTGCTCCGCGACCACCGACGTCGGGTCCTCGGACGCCGACGGCGACGCGTCCTCCCCACCGCAGGCGGTCAGGACGACGGACAGGGTGAGGGCGAGCAGCGCCCCCGGGACGGTGCGGCGGGTCATCGGTACTCCTGGCCGAGCGGGCGCTCGTGTCGGGCCGGCGAGGCGGTCGGCGCTCGCCGCGGGCAGGGCGGCGGGGCGGCTCGGGCCCCGGGAGCCATCGTCCCAGAACCGCCCGGGCCGCCCGCGGACCGCGGTCAGGCGACGCCGAGGGCGTCGGCCAGGCGGTGGTGCACCGCCGCCTCCTGGCCGCGGCTCTGCCGTTCGAGCGTGCGGGCCAGCGCGCGGCGCGCCCAGCCGTTGCTGGGCGCGAGCTCCACCAGCCGCGCCAGCGCGTCCTCGGCCGGGCGCAGCTGCGCGGAGCCGTAGTAGGCGCGGGCGAGCAGTTCCAGCGCCGCCTCGTTGCGCGGCTCGGCGTCGACGACCGGCTGCAGGAGCCGCGCGGCCGCGTCGGGCTGCCCCATGTTCAGCAGCAGGTCGGCGCGGAGGAACTCCGAGTGCAGGTCGATGGGCTGGGTCATGCCCCGCGCAACGCGGGCGGGGCAGGAGCACTTCCCGCTCACTCCTCCGGTTCGGGGTAGCGGGCGCCCGCGGCCAGCTCGGTACCGTCGGCCACCCGGGCCCGGCGCCCGACCAGCGCGATGTCGCCGTCCCCACCGACCGACGCGCCGCTCCCGACGTCGACCCCGTCGTCGAGCACCGCGCGGGTCACGGTCGCCCCGGCCCGGACCCGGACGCCCGGCAGCAGCACGGAGTCGACGACGGTGGCGCCGCGTTCGACCACCACGCCCGGGGAGAGCGCCGAGCCGCGCACGTTGCCGGAGATCCGGGTACCGCCGGAGAGCAGGCTGTTCTCGATCCTCCCGTCGTCGAGCACCCGGGCGGCGCTGTGCCGCCCGCCCCGGGTGTGCACGGGCCAGCGCGGGTCGTCGAGGTCCAGCGGCGGCTTCTCGTCGAGGAACTCGCGGTTCGTCCGCCAGTAGGACTCGATGGTGCCGACATCGCGCCAGTAGCCGTCCAGCGGGTAGGCGCGGGCCAGCCCGTCCTTCGTCTGCGCCGGAAGCAGGTGGTCGCCGAGGTCCTCCAGGCCCTCCTCGCCGACATCGCGGCTCAGCGCCTCCAGCCGGTCCAGCGTGGGCTCCGGGGAGAAGACGAACACCTCGTTGGTCGCCGTCGTCGTCGCCGGGTCGTCGGGCTTGTAGGCGTAGCCGGTCACCCGGCCCCCCGCACCGACCTCGACGATTCCGTAGCGGGAGGCGTCGTCCGCCTCGACCTCGGTGGTCACCATCGTCACCTCGGCACCGGAGCCGAGGTGGCTGTCGACGACGTCGCGGTAGTCCAACTTGTAGACGGCGTCGGAGCTCACGACCACGAGCGCGTCGGGGGCGAACTGCCGGATCAGCTCGGACTGCCGCCACAAGCCGTCGGCGGTGCCCTCGGTGAAACCGCCCCGCTCGCTGCCCTGGAACGGCGGCAGCATCATGAGGCCGCCGTTCGTGCGGTCCAGGTCCCAGGGGCGACCGCCGCCCAGGTGCTCGTTCACCGACTGCGGCTGGTACTGCACCGACACCCACACGTCGGCGATCGACGAGTGCTCGCAGTTCGACAGCGGGAAGTCGATCAGCCGGTAGACCCCGGCGAAAGGGACGGCGGGCTTGGCCCGCTGCTCGGTGAGCAGTTCCAACCGGTTGCCCTTGCCACCGGCGAGCACGAGCACGAGGACCTTGGGGAGCGCCATGCGCGGCTCGCTACCCCGTCGCCGGGCCGCGCACCCGCCGCTGTCAGCGCCCCCGTACGGAGCCGACGAACCCGGCGATCCGCTCGTGCAGCTGCGCGGCCCGCTCGGCGACCACCTCCGCGGGGTCGCGGTCGCGCAGCCACGGAGGGATCTCCGTGCGCACCCGCGGGGAGCAGCGCAGGTCCGCGCAGATGTAGGTGCCCACGGTGTTGCCGTTGCGGCCGGCGTCCCCGGTGCGGCGCGCGGTGAACAGCGAGACGGCGTCGCCGGACTGCGCCGTCTGGCAGAGCAGGCACATCGCCGCCGTCCGGCCGGACATGCGGCTCTCGGCGGCCCGGACGGCGATGCCGACGGTCCCGTCGTCGACCTGCGCCACCAGGTAGCCCCGCAGCGGCGCCCTGGGGTCGCGCCAGCCGAGCACCTCGTGCTCGGCCCAGTCGAGCTCGCGGAAGTCCTCCGGGAGCGTGAGGGTCCTCGCCTCGCCGCGCGAGCAGTTGACGAACGAGCGCCGGACCTCGGCCTCGGACAGCGGTGTCACCGGTGGTGCCTCTCTCTGGTGGTGCGGGTGCCGACCGAGGATCCTCGGTGATCGGCCCCGTGCGCTCACCTGGTTTTCGGCAGGCCGCTCAGGCGGGGAGCTCACCGCCCGGCCCGGCCGCCTCGGCCAGCAGCCGGTCGCGCTGCTCGGCCGGGAGGCGGTCGACGTAGACGGTGCCGTCGAGGTGGTCCACCTCGTGCTGCAAGCAGCGGGCGGCCATGCCGGTGGCCTCGATCGTCACCGGGTCGCCGTGCAGGTCGACGCCGTCCACCCGTGCCCGGAAGGCGCGTGGCAGCTCGGCGTAGGGGCCCGGCACCGACAGGCAGCCCTCCTCGGTGACCTCCTCCGCCGGGTCGTCGCCGACCGGCGGGAGCGTCGTCAGGACGGGGTTGACCACGTAGCCGATGACGTCCTCGCCGTCGGCGTCCGGGCAGTCGATGACGAAGACGCGGGCGTCCACGCCGATCTGGTTGGCGGCCAGCCCGACGCCGTCGGCGGCCTCCATGCTGGCGAACATGTCGAGCACCAGCCGCCGCAGCGCGTCGTCGAAGACGGTGACCTCGGTGCAGCGGCGGTGCAGGACGGGGTCGCTGCCGTAGGTCACGATCGGCCGGGCGACGCCGTCGTAACGGCCGAACAAGCGCATGCGGCGATCCTAGGGACGCCCCACCGGCGGACGGGCCCCCGCCGGGCGCTTGGCACGATGCCGGGGTGCGCCCGACCCCCGATCCCGCGACCGCGCTGGGGCTGGGCCTCGGCGCGCTGGCCGACCTCGCGCTCGCCGATCCCCGGCGGGGTCACCCGGTGGCCGGTCTGGGCCGCGCCGCCGCCGCGCTGGAGCGGCGCGCGTGGCGCGACTCCCGCGCCGCAGGCCTCGGCCACTGGGCCGTCGTCGTCGGGGGTGCGACCGCGCTCGGGGTGGCCGCCGACCGCGCCACCCGCTCCTCCCCGGCGCTGCGCACGGTCGTGACGGCGGCCGCGACCTGGGCCGTCCTGGGCGGGACGTCGCTCGGGCGGGTGGCCGGCTCGATGCACGCGGCGCTGGCCGCCGGCGACCTGCCCGCGGCCCGCGCCACGCTGCCCGGGCTGGCCGGGCGCGACCCGCGCGGGCTCGGGGAGGGCGAACTGGCCCGCGCGACGGTGGAGTCGGTCGCCGAGAACACCTCCGACGCCGCCGTCGCCCCGCTGTTCTGGGGAGCGGTGGCGGGCGTGCCGGGACTGCTGGGCTACCGGGCGGTGAACACCCTCGACGCCATGGTCGGGCACCGGTCGGCGCGGTACGCCCGGTTCGGCTGGGCCGCGGCCCGCGCGGACGACGTCGCGAACTGGGTCCCGGCCCGGCTGACGGCGGCGCTGACGGTCGGCTGCGCCCCGCTGGTGGGCGGCTCGGCCGCCGGTGCGCTGCGCGTCTGGCGCCGCGACGGCGCCGCCCACCCCAGCCCCAACTCGGGGCGCTGCGAGGCCTCGCTGGCCGGCGCGCTCGGCCTGCGCCTGGGCGGCCGCAACGTCTACGGCAGCCGCGTCGAGGAGCGGCCGGCGCTGGGAGACGGCCGGCCGCCGGCGGCCGCGGACATCCCGCGCGCGGTGGCCCTCTCCCGCGCGGTGTGGACCGCCGCGGCGGTCCTGGCGACGCTGGCCCGCCGGTCGCGCCCCTGACGGCGGCCGCGCACCGCGCCGCGGGGCGCCGACACCGCGGGGAAGCCGGCCGGGTCCACCCGGGGGTGGCTGGCCGGCGGATCACCCGGTCCGCGGCCACCCCGCAGCGTCACGAGGAGCGTGGACACCGAGAGGTATCCCAACCCCAGCAGGACGAGCACCAACGCGACGGTTCCACCTGCATCCACGCCGTCCACAGTGGCACTACCCGGGCTGGCGTTCGGCAGGCCAATCCGGCATGGTGGCCACATGCCACCTGGTCCAGAGCGGTCCACCGGTGCCCGCGAGCTGGCCGCGCTCGTCGGCCCCGTGGAAGGGCTGACCACCCCCCGCTACACGGGCCTGGCCCACCGCGTCCGCGACCTGCTCGCCGCCGGCTCGCTCCCCGCCGGGGTGCGGCTGCCCGCCGAGCGGGAGCTCGCCGCCGCGCTGGACCTCAGCCGCGTCACCGTCGCCTCGGCCTACCGGGTGCTGCGCGAGCAGGGGTTCGCCCGCACGCGGCACGGGTCGGGGACGGTGACCGCGCTGCCCGACGTCCGGTCCGGCTGGACGCCGCCCAGCACCGCCCCCGGTGTGCTGGACCTCGCGCACGCCGCTCCCGAGGCGGCGCCCCAGCTCCTGCCGGCCTACGAGCAGGCGCTCGGCGAGCTGCCGGTGCACGTGGGCGGCCACGGCTACGCGCCCAGCGGGCTGCCGCAGCTGCGGTCGGCCGTCGCCGCCTGGTTCACCGGGCGCGGCCTGCCGACCGACGCGGAGCAGGTGGTGATCACCGCGGGCGTCGGGGACGCGGCCGCCCTCGTCCTCGGCACCCTGCTGGAGCCCGGTGACCGGGTCCTGGTCGAGCACCCCACGTACCCCGGCGCGGTGGGGCTGGTCACCGCGGCCGGGGGACGCTGCGTCCCCGCGGCGGTCGATCCCGCCGATCCGGACGCCCTCGTCGGCACCGCCCAGCTGGTCGCGCGGCAGAGCAGCCCGCGCATGGCGTACCTCATGCCCGACTGCTCGAACCCGACCGGCGCCGGCCTCTCGGCGACCGGCCGCCGACGGGTGGCCGCGACCCTCTGGCAGCACGGGGTCCTCACCCTGGTCGACGAGGTCGCCGCCGGGCTGGAGCTGGACGGCCCGCCCCCGCCGCCGTTCGCCGCCGGTGTCCCCGACGCGGCGACGGTCACCGTCGGCGGGCTGTCCAAGGCGGTGTGGGGTGGGCTGCGCATCGGCTGGCTCCGGACGGAGCCGGCGCTCGCCGCCCGGCTGGGCCAGGCGCTCAGCCGGCGCCAGCTCTCGGTCGGGGTGCTCGACCAGCTGGCGGCCACGGTGCTCGTGCGGCAGCTGGACGAGATCCTCGAGCACCGGCGGGCCCAGCTCCGGGAGCGGCGCGACGTCCTCCTCGCCGAGCTGGCGGCGCGGCTGCCCGCATGGACCGCGCCGTCCCCCGCCGGCGGGCTCTCCGCCTGGTGCCGCCTGCCGCCGGGGACCAGTTCGGCGGCGCTGACCTCGGCCGCCGCCGACGTCGGCCTCCTCCTCGCCGACGGCCGGGCGTTCGGCACCGGGCACGCCTTCGACGACCACCTCCGCCTGCCGTTCACGCTGCCCCCGGAGCGCCTCCGCGCGGCCGTCGGCGTGCTGGCCCGGCTGGACCAGCAGTCCCGCGCCACCACACGCACCGTCGCCCCGCCGCGCCCGCTCACCGTCGTCTGAGCCCAGCTGCTGCAGGCACCGCCGAGGGGACGTACCGTCCATGCATTCGGGAGGTCCGGTCCTTCGCGGGGCCGGGGCCCCGGGGTGTCGAGACTCCGGCAGCCCGGGCCTGCCGGCAACGGCACGCCTCCGCCGAGGAGGTCGACCATGTCGTCACCGGCGCTCCCCCGTTCCCGTCCCGACACGCGGTCCCCCCACGCCCGGGGCCAGGACACCCGCCGCACCGTCACCCGGCACCCCGCGCGGTCCTCCCCGGTCGCCGGCCGCTACCGCTTCGACCGGCACACCGGGCAGTGGTGGTGGTCCCCCGAGATGCAGGCGCTGATCGGCGCGGACGCCGCGCCCTCCACCGAGACCCTGCTCGCCGTCCAGGAGCCCGACGACGGCGCCCGGGTGCTCGCCGCGCTCTCCGCCGGGCATCCGTTCGCCGTCGAGACGCACGTGCGGCGCCCCGCCGGGAGGCCGCGTCCGGTGCTGCTGGTCGGCGAGCCGGACCGGGACGACGCCGGTGAGGTGCGCGCGGTGGAGGGCCTCTGCGTCGACCTCACCGGCGCGCGTCCCCCCGCACCCGCCCCGGCCGGGACGGAGGCGCTCCTGACCGAGGTCGAGCAGCTGCGGGTGGCCATGGTCAGCCGGGCGGTCATCGAGCAGGCCAAGGGCATCCTCATGCTGCTCACCGGCTGCGCCGAGCAGGCGGCGTTCGACCTGCTGGCGCACATCTCCAGCAACACCCACCGGAAGGTGCGGGACGTCGCCCAGACGATCACCGACTCGGCCACGGGGCGCTGCGGCCTGCCCGACGACGTGCGCGCCATCCTCCGCGACGCCTGCCCCCCGGGGTAGCCGCCGCCCTGCCACCGAGCGGGGTCCGGCAGGATCGGGGCAGCCCGCGGTGTCCGGGGTCGCGGCTCCCGGAGCCGCCGAGGAGGGAGCCTGCGATGTTCTACGTCCTGGCCCGGTTCGTCCTGCGGCCGCTGTTCTTCCTCATGTGCCGGCCGACGATCACCGGGCGCGAGAACGTGCCGCTCGACCGCCCGGTGATCCTCGCCAGCAACCACCTGTCCTTCATCGACAGCATCGCGATCCCGCTGGCCGCCCCGCGCCGGGTCGCCTACCTGGCCAAGGCCGAGTACTTCACCGGCCGGGGGGTCGGCGGGTGGCTCACCCGCACGCTGTTCACCGCCCTCGGCGCCTACCCGGTCGAGCGGGAGACCCACCGGGCCGCGCAAGCCGCCCTGGACACCGCCCTGGGGATCCTGCGGGGCGGCACCGCCTTCGGCCTCTACCCCGAGGGCACCCGCTCCAAGGACGGCCGACTGGCCCGTGGCAAGACCGGCGTGGCCTGGCTGGCGCTGACCGCCGACTGCCCGGTCGTCCCGGTCGCGGTGCGCGGCACCGACCGGGTGCAGCCGGTCGGCGCCCGCTGGCCCCGGCCGCACCGCATCGCCATCACCTTCGGCGAGCCGCTGACCTTCCCGGAGTTCGCGGGCCAGGCCAACCGCAACCGCGCCCGCCGCGAGGTGACCGACCGGATCATGCTGGCGATCGCGGAGCTCTCCGGGCAGGAGAAGGCCGGCTGGGACGCCCCCCGCGAGACGGCGTGAGCGGGGCGCTCCTCGTCGCCGGCACGACCTCCGACGCCGGCAAGTCGGTCGTCACCGCGGGGATCTGCCGGTGGCTGGTGCGCCAGGGCGTGTCGGTGGCCCCGTTCAAGGCGCAGAACATGAGCAACAACTCCATGGTCACCCTCGACGGGGCCGAGATCGGGCGCGCCCAGGTGATGCAGGCCGCGGCGGCCCGGGTCGAGCCCGAGGCGGCCATGAACCCGGTGCTGCTCAAGCCAGGCGGTGAGAACTCCAGCCAGGTCGTGGTCCTGGGCCGCCCCGTGGCCGACGTGACCGCGCTCTCCTACCGGCCCATGAAGGCCGCCCTGCTGGAGCAGGTCCTCCAGTCGCTGGCCGACCTGCGGTCGAGGTTCGACGTCGTCGTCTGCGAGGGCGCCGGCTCCCCCACCGAGATCAACCTGCGGGCCGACGACATCGCGAACATGGGGCTCGCCACCGCCGCCGGCCTGCCCGTCGTCGTGGTGGGCGACATCGACAGGGGCGGCGTCTTCGCCGCCCTGCACGGCACGGTGGCGCTCATGCCGCCGGCCGACCAGCGGCTGGTCGCCGGCTTCCTGGTCAACAAGTTCCGCGGCGACGTCCGCCTGCTGCGCCCCGGGCTGGACCAGCTCACGGCGCTCACCGGCCGGCCGACCCTCGGCGTCCTGCCCTGGGCCGCCGGGCTGGAGATCGACGTCGAGGACTCGCTGAACGTGCCCACGGCGCCGTCGGGGACGGCACCCGTCGGCGAGGACGTGCTGCGCGTCGCGGTGGCGCGCGTGCCCCGCCTGTCCAACTTCACCGACCTCGACGCGCTCGCCGCCGAGCCCGGGGTGCTGGTGCGGTACGCCACCCGCCCGGAGGAGCTCGCCGACGCCGACCTGGTGGTGCTGCCGGGCAGCCGCGCGACCGTCGCCGACCTGGCCTGGTTGCGCAGCACCGGCCTCGCCGACGCGGTGCTGCGCCGGGCGGCGGACGGCGCACCGGTGCTCGGCATCTGCGGCGGCCACCAGATGCTGGCGCGCACGATCACCGACGAGGTCGAGTCGCGGGCGGGCACGGTGGCGGGGCTCGGACTGCTGCCCGCGGACGTCCGCTTCGCCCCGGGGAAGACGCTGGCCCGCCCGGTGGGCAGCGCCCTCGGCGAGACGGTGCACGGCTACGAGATCCACCACGGGGTCGTCACCGTCGACGGCGACGCCGAGCCCTTCCTCGACGGAGCCCGGGTGGGCGCGGTCTTCGGGACGACGTGGCACGGCGCGCTCGAGAACGACGGCTTCCGCCGCGCCTTCCTGACCGAGGTCGCCCGGATCACCGGCCGCCGGTTCGTGCCGGCACCGGCGACGGAGTTCGCGGCGGTGCGCGAGGCCCGGCTGGACCGCCTGGGCGACCTCGTCGCCGAGCACGCCGACACCGACGCCCTGTGGCGGCTCATCGAGGACGGGCCGCCCGCGGGCCTCCCGCTGCTGCCGCCGGGCTCGGGCTTCAGCCCTCGGTGAGCCGCGCCCGCACGTCGTCCGGCCACGGGGTGGCGCGGCCGCCGGCGATCGCGACGTAGGTGGTGCGGACGACGCAGCACACCCGCTCGCCCACGCGCACGGTGAAGCGCACCGTCACGCTGGTTCGGCCCACCTTCTCCGTCTCGGCGTCCACCACGACGGTGTCGCCCCAGCGGGCCGACGACATCCACTCCAGCGAGCTCGCCTTGACCAGCGGGTCCACGCCACGGGCGACCAGGTCGTCCCAGTCGAGCCGGTGCGCGGCCCACCACCTGTTGGACGCCTCGTCGGCCCACGTCAGGTAGTGGGCGTTGAAGACGACGCCCTGCTGGTCGCACTCGACGTATCGGACGGGAGAGCTCCACACCTGCGGCACGAGGCGCCACGCTAGCCGGGCGACCGTCTACCGTCGTCGCGTGCCCGCCGCTCCGCTGCCTCCGCCGCCCACCGACGGCCCGGTGCTCGCCGGCTACCGGACGCCGGGTGGCCTGGTGCTGGACAAGGTGATCGACCACCTGGACACCCACTGCCGGGAGTTCATCGCGCACTCCCCCTTCGCGACGCTGGCCACCGCCGACGCGGAGGGCTGGCCGGACGTCTCCCCTCGCGGGGGCGACCCGGGGTTCGTCCACGTCCTCGACGAGCACCGGCTCGTGCTGCCGGACCGGCCGGGCAACAACCGGGTGGACAGCCTGCGCAACGTGGCGGTGAACCCACGCGCCGCGCTGATGTTCCTGGTTCCCGGCGTCGAGCAGACGCTGCGCGTGTACGGGACGGCGTCGCTCGTCCCGCCCGGCGACCTCCCGCTGGACCTCGCCGAGTTCGGGCGCGCGCCGCTGTCGGTGCTGGTCCTGGAGGTCCGGCGGGCGTACTTCCAGTGCCCCAAGTCGGTTATGCGCTCGGGCCTGTGGGACCCGGCGAAGCGGATCGATCCGAAGGTGCTCACCCCGTTCGGCCGGGTGCTCAAGGACCACTGCGCGCTGGCCGACGACCTGCCCGACGACGCCACCATCCGGGCGGAGCTCGCCCAGGAGCTGTGAGGAGGAGCCGGCCTCAGCCGGCGCGCAGGTCCCGGGCGAGCTTCCGGTCGGCGACGGCGCGTTCGGCCATCGCGCGCATGCGCAGCCGGCGTCGTCTGCGGCTCGAGCCGAGGTAGCGCGCGTCCTCCACCAGCTGGAACGCCGCGAGCACGCTCGCCTTGACCTCCCGCGCCCGCGGGGCGGCGGGGCGCGCCGGTTCGGCCGAAGTCATGTGGAGCCCCCCTCTCCCGGGGCGCCGCCACGCTCCCGCAGCTCCATGGTTGCCCCCGGACCGCCCCGGCCAACCCCGACTGTGACCGATTGGTGCCGATGGGTCACATGGGACGAGCGGTGATGCTCCTGTGTCCTCGGCCACGTCCGCGGCGGCGGTGGCGAGGGCTCCGTACGGTGCTCGGCATGGCCTCTCTCCGGCGGCTCGGGCGGACGGCGGCGCGGACCGCCGGGCGCGTGCTGCGCCTGCTGCGGACCCCCACGCCCGGCGAGGTGCGCCGGCGCCCGGCGACGTCGGCCCGGCCACGACGCACCGGCGCGCCCGACGTCGACTACCGCCCGCGCGACGACGGCCGCCCCGATCCCGGCGAGGTCGTGTGGGCGTGGGTGCCCTACGAGGAGGACGACGGCCGGGGCAAGGACCGGCCGGTGCTGGTCATCGGCCGGCGGGACGACGACCTCCTGGGCCTGATGCTCACCAGCCGCGACCACGACCGGGACGCCACCGACGAGGCGCGCCACGGCCGGTCGTGGACCGACATCGGCACCGGCGGCTGGGACCCGCGGGGCCGCCCCAGCGAGGTGCGGCTGGACCGGCTGCTGGTGCTGGACCCGGCGACCGTCCGCCGCGAGGGCGCCGCGCTGGACCGGGCCCGGTTCGACCGCGTCGTGGCCGAGGCCCGTCGCGTGCAGGGCTGGTGACGCGGGGTCAGTCCGCGACCGACTCGTCCCGCGCCGGCCGCCGCACCGGGGGGCGCAGGTTGTAGACGCCGACGCCGTCGCCGATCGGCTCCAGGTCGTAGCGGTGCACGACCTTGGGCCCGCCGTGGAGGTGGACGTGGGTGACCGTCGGCAGCGGGTCACCGTGCCGGGCCTCCCGGATCTGCACGCGCCCGTCGAGCGGGCCGCCGACGAACAGCAGCACCGCGTCGTCGGCCCCGGCCCCCGTGGTGGCCGCGTTCTCCTCGGACAGCTCCGCTCTCCTCCCGCTCGTGCGCCGGTCCACGAGGGTAGGCGCGTCACCGGCGCACGTCAGGCCCCCGACCGGCGGACCGGGGAATCGGCCGGTCAGCCCGGCGCCGGCCGCCGGAGCAGGCGCGCCACGAGCGGGGCGCTGAAGAGCATCACGAACAGCCGCAGCACCTGCACCGCCAGGACGAAGGTGGTGTCGGCGCCGGAGTCGCGGGCGGTGGCCAGCACCGCGTAGAGACCACCGGGGGTGGTGGCCAGGTACCCGTCCAGCGCGCTCGCCCCGGTGGCGGCCGCCAGCAGGCCGCCGAGCCCGGCGCACGCCAGCACCAGGACCAGCACGATGGCCAGCGCCAGCGGCAGGACCCGCCCGATGGTGCGCAGGCTGCCGCGGGTGAAGCTGACGCCCACCTGCAGGCCGATGACGAGGAAGGCGGCGCTCTCCACGGGCACCGGCACGCTCGCGCCGCCGGCGAGGCCGGTCAGGTCGGCCACCGCGGCCACCACCAGCGGGCCGAGCAGCGCTGCGACGGGCACCCGCAGCAGCCGGCCCGCGACCAGGCCCACCACCGCGCAGGCCGCCGTGAACACCAGGCCGGCCGGCCACCCCGGCCCACCGGAGCCCTCGGGGGCCAGCCCCGCCCCGGCGGCGGCGCCGTAGGCGGTGGTGGCCACGACCGGCATGAGCAGGACGATGAGCAGCACGCGCAGGTACTGCAGCACCGCGACCATCCGCTCGTCGGCGCCGAGCTCGCGGGCCATGACGACGATCCCGGACGCGCCGCCGGCGATCATGGCGAAGGCCCCGGTCACCGGCGTGATGCCCGGGTGCAGCCGCAGCACCAGCCCGGCCACCAGGCTGAGCAGCAGCGTCGCGACGGTGACCAGCAGCACCGGCAGCCAGTCGGCGGCCACCGCGCGCAGCGTGCCGACGTCGACCAGCGCACCCATCGACACCCCTATGACGGCCTGGGCGGCAGTGCCCGGGCCCTCGGGCACCCGGGCCGGTGCGGGCACCGCCAGTGCCCGGACGAGCCCGGCGACCAGGCCCCCGAAGAGGGCGGGCGAGGGCAGGCCGGCGAGCCCGAGCAGCAGGGCCAGCCCGACGGCGCCGGCGACGACGGCGGCCGCGTCGAGCAGCGCACCCCACCGGCCCCGCATCAGCCCCCCGCTCCTCCCACCCGCCGGCGACCACTCTGCCGGGGCGCGGGGGCGCGCGTGCGGGCGGTCACCCCCCCCCCCCCCCGGTGATGCACCGCAGCTCGGCGACGTGGGCGCCGAAGGCCGCCCGCCCGGTCTGCGTCAGCGCCAGGCTGGTGCGCACGCGCGACGCCGCCGACGGTCGACCGCCATCAGCCCGCGGAGCCGGCCGGGTGGACCACAGCGCACCGAGCGTCAGCCACGGGGAGGCGAAGGAGCACGACGCGACGAGCAGGAACGTCGGTCACGTGACGCCACACGCCTGTTACACGCGACGTGGTCTCATGGCCGCCGAGCCCGTTGCGACAGCGAAGAGGAGACGTGACCGATCTGCGGCACCACGGCGACGCCGAACTGGCGCCCGGCCTCGTCGACCTCGCCGTCAACGTGCGGGCCGGCACCCCGCCCGCGTGGCTGCGCGCGGTGCTCCGGGAGGCGCTGGACGACAGCGCGGGCTACCCCGTCCTCTCCCCCGCCCGCGCCGCGGTGGCCGCCGCGCACGGCCGCCACCCGTCCGAGGTGCTGCTGGCCGCCGGCGCCGCGGAGGTGTTCGTGCTGCTGGCCCGGGCGCTGCGGCCCCGCCACGCCGTCGTCGTCCACCCCTCGTTCACCGAGCCCGAGGCCGCGCTCCGGGCCGCTGGGCACCCGGTCACCCGGCTGCTGCTCCGCGAGGCCGACGGCTACCGGCTGGACCCCGCGGTCGTCCCCGACGACGCCGACCTCGTGGTGCTCGGCAACCCGACCAACCCGACGTCGGTGCTGCACCGGGCGGCCGACCTCGCGGCGCTGGCGCGGCCGGGGCGGGTGCTCGTGGTCGACGAGGCGTTCGCCGACACCGTGCCCGGGGAACCGCAGTCCCTGGCCGGCCGGGCCGATCTGCCCGGCCTGCTCGTGGTGCGCAGCCTGACCAAGACCTGGGGCCTCGCCGGGCTCCGGGTGGGCTACGCCCTCGGGCCGCCGGACCTCGTCGCGGCCCTGGCCGGGCAGCAGCCCCCGTGGCCGGTGAGCACCCCGGCGCTGGCCGCGCTGATCGCCTGCACCACCCCGGCGGCCCGCGCGGAGGCGCACGACGCGGCGGTCGCGCTGACCGGTCACCGGGCGACGCTGCTCGCCGTGCTGCCCCCGGAGGTGGCGGTCCTCGGCGACCCCCGCTCCTCGTTCGTCCTGCTGCGCGTGCCGGACGGCGACCGGGTGCGCGCGGACCTGCGCGCCGCCGGCTGGGCGGTCCGCCGCGGCGACTCGTTCCCCGGCCTGACCCCTGACCACCTGCGCGTGGCGGTGCGCGATCCCGGCACCTCCCAGGCCTTCGCCGCGGACCTCGCTGGGATCCTGTCCCGGACACCTCGACCGGGCTCCGCGGAGGAGATCCCGACCGGCATCCCGGAGGAGATCCGCTGAACGCCACCCCGGTGCCCCCCGAGTCGGGCACGGTCTACCCCGTCGGCCTGCGACTGCGCGACCGGCCGGTCGTCGTCGTGGGCGGCGGCCGGGTCGCCCACCGGCGCGTCGCCGGGCTGCTGGAGGCCCGCGCCCGGGTGACGGTGGTCAGCCCGGAGGTCACGCCGGCCCTCGAGTCGCTGGCCGCGGCGGGCAGGACGACGTGGCACCGGCGCACCTACCGCCCCGGAGACCTGGACGGCGCCTGGTACGCCGTCGCCGCCACCGACGACCCCGCGGTGAACGCCGCGGTGGCCGACGAGGCGGAGCACGCCCGCATCTTCTGCGCGCGGGCCGACGACCGCGCCGCCTCCAGCGTCTGGACCCCGGCGATCGGCCGGCAGGGCGACCTGGTGGTGGGGGTGCACGGGGGCGGCGACCCGCAGCGGGCGATCGGGGTGCGGGACGCGATCGTGGCCGGGCTGACCGACGGCAGCATCCGCGACCGCGCGGCCCGGCCGGCTCCCGCGGGCAGCGTGGTGCTGGTGGGTGGGGGTCCCGGTGACCCCGGGCTGATCACCGTGCGCGGCCGCCAGGCCCTGGCCACCGCCGACGTCGTCCTCGCCGACCACCTCGGCCCCCAACCCCTGCTCGCCTCCCTGCCCC
>NZ_JBJHAE010000039.1:0-14590 GCF_054050895.1 Blastococcus sp. SYSU DS0669
TATATATGGGGGGTACAGGACGGCCCCCCCCCCCGGGTCAGGCGGGCGCCCCCCCCCGCACCCCGCGGGCCGCCCCACCGGAGCGAACCACCGACGGCGGGTCCGGGCGTGCTGCCCGGGCCCGCCGTCGTGGTGAGCGGGGCGCCGCCCCACCCGCGCGGGGGGCGCGCTCCCGGTCGCCGCGGGGGTGCGTCATCATGCCCACGGCAGGTGCCCTCACCCGGGTTCCCCGCCCGACCACCGGCAGCCCGGGGGACGACGTCCGGACCGGCGTCGTCACCGGTGCGCCGGATCGAGACCAGCGCCGCCCGCGCGGCGCACCGTGAGAGAGAGGCCCACCCATGGCCCAGGCTCCAGGAGCCGGTGCCGCGCAGCCCGACGGCGGGGCGGCGCGGTCGCCGTACGCGGTCGAGCTGCGCGGCATCACCAAGCGCTTCCCCGGCGTCGTCGCGAACAAGGACATCGAGCTGGCGGTCCGCCGCGGCGAGGTGCACGCGATCGTCGGTGAGAACGGCGCGGGCAAGTCCACGCTGATGAAGACGCTGTACGGCGAGCACCGGCCGGACGAGGGCACGATCCTCGTCGACGGCCGCCCCGTGCAGTTCCGCAGCCCGGCCGACGCGATCGCGGCGGGCATCGGCATGGTCCACCAGCACTTCATGCTGGCCGACAACTTCACGGTCCTCGAGAACGTGGTCCTGGGCAGCGAGCCGACGAAGGGTGGCCGGCTGGACCGGGCCGCCGCCGGCCGCCGGATCGAGGAGATCTCCGAGCGCTACGGGCTGGGGCTGCGCCCCGACGACCTGGTCGAGGACCTCGGCGTCGGTGACCGGCAGCGCGTCGAGATCGCCAAGGTGCTCTACCGCAACGCCCGGACGCTGATCCTCGACGAGCCCACCGCCGTCCTGGTCCCCCAGGAGGTCGACGAGCTCTTCGGCAACCTCGCGGAGCTCAAGCGCGAGGGCCTCACCGTCATCTTCATCTCGCACAAGCTCGACGAGGTCCGGAAGGTCGCCGACGCGATCACCGTGATCCGCCGGGGCACCACCGTCGGCGAGGCCGATCCCCGCACGACCACGGCCAAGCAGCTCGCCGAGATGATGGTCGGGGCCGAGCTGCCGACGCCGGAGCTGCGCAGCTCCACCGTGCGCGAGACGCCGGTGCTGCGCCTCGCGGGCGTCACCGTCGCCTCGGACGCCGGGCGGCCGCTGGTCGACGGCGTCGACCTCACCGTCCGCGAGGGCGAGGTCGTGGGCATCGCCGGGGTCGAGGGCAACGGCCAGGCCGAGCTCGTCGAGGCGGTCATGGGCCTGCGCTCGCTGGCCGCCGGCACCGTGCACCTGGGCGAGCAGGACCTCACCGGGTGGAGCACCCGCGCCCGCCGGGAGGCCGGCATCGGCTTCATCCCCGAGGACCGGCACCGGCAGGGGATGCTGCTGGACGCCCCGCTCTGGGAGAACCGCATCCTCGGCCACCAGACCCGGCCGCCGGCCGCGCGGGGGCCGTTCATCGACCGCAAGGGCGCGCGCGCCGACACCGAGCGGATCATGCGCGAGTACGACGTCCGGGCACCCGGCCCCGACACGCTCGCGGTGGCGCTCTCCGGTGGCAACCAGCAGAAGCTGATCGTCGGCCGCGAGATGAGCGCCGCCCCCCGCCTCCTCATCGCCGCCCACCCCACCCGCGGGGTCGACGTCGGCGCGCAGTCGGTCATCTGGGAGCTGCTCAAGGACGCCCGGGGCGAAGGGATGGGGATCGTGCTGGTGTCGGCCGACCTCGACGAGCTGATCGGTCTCTCCGACACGCTGCACGTCATGTTCCGCGGCCGCCTGGTGGCGACGGTGGACCCGCGCCAGGTCACCCCCGAGGAGCTCGGCGGGTACATGACCGGCGCCCGGACCGCGGCAGGTGCGGCGTGAACCGTCTGCGCAGCACCGGCCTGGCGCTGCTGGGCCCGGCGCTCGCCGTCCTCGTCGCCCTGGTCATCTCGGCCCTGGTCATCGCGCTCATCGGCGAGAACCCGATGCGGGCGCTCCAGGTCATGACCGACCTCGGCGACGCGCCCTCCCAGCAGGTGCAGTCGATCGTGGTGATCCTCAACCGCGCCGTCCCGCTCTTCCTGGCGGGGCTCGCGGTGTCGGTCGCCTTCCGCATGGGCCTGTTCAACATCGGCGTCGAGGGCCAGTACCGGCTGGCCACCGTCGTCGCCGCCGCCGTCGGTGCGGCCGTCGTGCTGCCCGGCCCGCTGCACGTGCTGCTGGTCATCGTCGTCGCCATGGTGGTCGGCGCGCTGTGGGCCGGCATCGTGGGTGTGCTCAAGGTGACCCGCGGCGTCAGCGAGGTCATCAGCTCGATCATGCTGAACTTCATCGCGCTCGGGCTGGCGTCCTTCCTGCTCACCGGCCCGTTCCGGGGGAGCCCCGAGGGCGCGTCGATCATCACGACGACGCCGCTGCCGGAGTCGGCCTGGTTCCCGGGGCTCAACGGCGTGCTCGGCGCCTTCGGCCTGGCCGAGCCCCGCACGGAGCTGTTCGGGTTCCTGCTCGTCGCCGTCGTCGTGGGCATCGTGATCGCGGTGCTGATCCAGCGCACCCGCTTCGGCTTCGACCTGCGGGCCACCGGCATCTCGGCCTCCGCGGCCACGGCCAGCGGGGTCGACGCCCGGCGCATGGTGGTCACCACGATGCTGCTCTCGGGCGCGGTCGCCGGCCTGATCGGGCTGCCCGACCTGCTCGGCGACACCCGCGCCTTCGGCACCGAGTTCACCGCCGGGCTGGGCTTCCTGGGCATCGCCGTGGCGCTGCTCGGCCGGAACAACGTCGTGGGGATCGCGCTGGCCGCGCTGCTGTTCGCCTTCCTCGACCGCGCCGCCCTGCCGCTGCAGTTCGCCGACATCCCGGCGTCGGTCGTCACGATCATCCAGGGCACGATCGTGCTCGCCGTCGTCATCGCCAACGAGATCGCCCGCCGGCTGGCCCTGCGCTCGGCCGAGCGCTCCGGCGCCGAGGCGACCGGCGCGCCCCCGGACCCCGGTGGCAGCGCCGACCCGGGCGGTCCCGGGCCCGGCACCGGTCCGGACGGCGGGCACCGCGTCCGCACCGGGGTTCCCGGCTCTTCCGAGGAGGCGCGCGCATGAGCGAGCTCGCGAGCTCGAGAAAGGCAGAGCCACCAGTGGGCATGGGGTCACCGAGCGTCAGCGAGGTGGGAGCATGACCACCGCGACCCCGTCCGGGGGCAGCACCGCCACCCGGCCCAGCCGCGGCCCGCTGACCGACCGGCTGACCGGCGGCGGCCGCGGCACCCGCATCGTGTGGCTGGTCCTCGGCCTGCTGTTCGTCTTCTCCGTCACCCGCGCGATCTCGGGTGAGGAGGCGCTGACCTCGTCCTCCACGATGCGGGCAGCCCTGCTGCTGGCGGTGCCGATCGGGCTGGCGGCGCTGGGCGGGCTCTACTCCGAGCGCGCCGGCGTGGTCAACATCGGCCTCGAGGGGATGCTGATCCTCGGCACCTGGGGCGCCGGCTGGGCCGGCTGGCAGTGGGGCTGGGTCGGCGCCATCATCGGCGGCACCGTGCTCGGTGCCATCGGTGGCCTGCTGCACGCGATCGCGACGGTGACCTTCGGGGTCGACCACGTCATCTCCGGCGTGGCGATCAACATCCTCGCCGCCGGCGTCGCGCGCTTCCTCTCCGAGCTCGTCTACGTCGAGGGGACCGGGGGCGGGCCGACGCAGTCGCCGTCGGTGGGCAGCGACCCGCCGAGCTTCTCGGTCCCGGTGCTCTCCTCGGGACCCGACCTGCTGGGCGACGTCGAGAACACCGGCTGGTTCCTGATCAGCGACCTCGCGGGGGTGCTGCGCGGGCTCACCAGCGGGCTGGGCGTGGTCACGCTGCTGGCGATCCTGCTCATCCCGATCTCCTACGTCGTCCTCTGGCGGACGGCGTTCGGGCTGCGGCTGCGCTCCTGCGGCGAGAACCCGGCCGCCGCCGACTCGCTGGGCGTGCCGGTGTACCGGATGAAGTACCTCGCGGTGATCATCTCCGGTGCGCTGGCCGGGCTGGGCGGCGTCTTCCTGGTCTTCGTCGCGGGCATCTACCGCGAGGGCCAGACCGGCGGGCGCGGCTTCATCGGCCTCGCCGCGCTGATCTTCGGCAACTGGCGCCCGGGTGGGCTGGCCGCCGGCGCCGGGCTCTTCGGCTTCTCCGACGCCCTGCAGCTGCGCAGCCGGACGGCGGTGGTCGCGCTGCTGCTGCTGGTCGCGATCCTGCTGGTCGGCGTCGCGGTCTACCAGGCGATGCGGCGTCGCTGGATCCCCGCCGTGCTCGCCGCCGTGGTGGCGGCGGCCGCGCTGGTCGGCTTCCTCTCGATCGAGGAGCTGCCCGACGGCATCGTCTTCTTCACCCCGCACCTGACCACGCTGCTGGTGCTCTCGCTGGCCTCCCAACGGCTGCGGATGCCCAAGGCCGACGGACTGGTCTACCGACGAGGGGAACACTGATGCAGCCGGACTGGGACGCCCTGCGCGCCGCGGCCCGCGAGGCGATGACCCACGCCTACGCGCCGTACTCGAGGTTCCCGGTCGGCGTCGCCGGGCTGGTGGACGACGGCCGCGTCGTCACCGGGTGCAACGTCGAGAACGCCTCCTACGGGCTCGGCCTGTGCGCCGAGTGCGGCATGGTGAGCGACCTCGCCCGCACCGGGGGCGGCCGGCTGGTCGCCGTGGCCTGCGTCGGCGGGGACGGCCAGCCGCTCATGCCGTGCGGCCGCTGCCGCCAGCTGCTGTGGGAGCACGGGGGCGCCGAGATGCTCATCGAGACGGTGTCGCTCGGCATCGTGCCGATGCGCGAGGTGCTGCCGGACGCCTTCGGCCCCGACGACCTGGTGGCGGCGGCCGAGAGAGGACAGGGCTGATGGCCGGGCACGACGCGATCGACGTCATCCGGGCCAAGCGGGACGGCGTCCCGCTCACCCCGGAGCAGATCCGCTGGGTGATCGGCGCCTACACCGCGGGACAGGTCCCCGACGAGCAGATGAGCGCGCTGCTCATGGCGGTGTTCTTCCGCGGCATGACCGCTGACGAGCTCGCCGCCTGGACCCAGGCGATGATCGACTCGGGCGAGCGCAAGGACCTCTCGTCGCTGGGCCGCCCCACGGCCGACAAGCACTCCACCGGCGGGGTCGGCGACAAGATCACGCTGCCGCTGGCGCCCCTGGTCGCCGCCTGCGGGGTGGCCGTGCCGCAGCTCTCCGGCCGGGGGTTGGGCCACACCGGGGGCACGCTGGACAAGCTGGAGGCGATCCCCGGCTGGCGGGCCGACGTGCACGAGGAGTCCTACCTCGCCCAGCTCCGCGACGTCGGGGCGGTGATCTGCGCGGCCGGCCACGACCTCGCCCCGGCCGACAAGCTGCTGTACGCGCTGCGCGACGTCACGGGCACCGTCGAGTCGATCCCGCTCATCGCCAGCTCGATCATGAGCAAGAAGATCGCCGAGGGTGCGGACGCGCTGGTCCTGGACGTCAAGACCGGCTCGGGCGCTTTCATGAAGAACTCCGACGACGCCCGCACGCTGGCCCGCACGATGGTCGGGCTCGGGGAGGCCGCCGGGGTGCGCACGGTCGCCCTGGTGACCGCCATGGACCGGCCGCTGGGCCGCGCCGCGGGCAACGCGGTGGAGGTCGCGGAGTCGGTGGAGGTGCTCGCCGGTGGGGGGCCCGCCGACGTCGTCGAGCTGACCCTCGCGCTGGCCCGGGAGATGCTGGCCGGCGCCGGACGGGACGACGTCGACCCCGCCGACGCGCTGGCGGACGGTCGGGCGATGGACGTCTGGCGCCGCATGGTCGCGGCACAGGGCGGCGACCCCGACGCCCCGCTGCCGCAGCCTGCCGAGCGGCACGTCGTGACCGCCCCCGCCGACGGCACGCTGACCCGGCTGGACGCCTACTCCCTCGGCGTCGCCGCCTGGCGGCTGGGCGCGGGGCGGGCCCGCAAGGAGGACCCGGTCTCGGCCGCCGCCGGCATCACCTGGACGGCGGGCGTGGGGGATCGGGTGACCGCGGGCCAGCCGCTCCTGGAGCTCCAGACCGACGACGCCGACCGCATCCCGCGGGCGCTCGAGGCGCTCGAGGGTGCCATCGGCGTGGACACGGGCGACCAGCCGCTGCCGCTGGTGCTCGACCGCATCACCGCCTGACCCCCGTCGTGATCATGGCGCCGTGACCACTTCCGGACCCGGATCCGTGGTCCCGGCGCCATGATCACGGGGGGAGGGGCGCGGGCGGTCCGGGCCGAGGGGGGAGACTGTTCCCTCGTGCAGAAGGACTCCCTCCTCCCCACCACTCCCGGGCTCGCGGCGGGACCCGTGAGGGAGCCGGTGGACCCGGACGCGGCGATATCCATCCGCGGCCTGGTCAAGCGCTACGGCGACCGCGCGGCCGTCGACGGCCTGGACCTCGACATCCGCCGCGGGGAGATCTTCGCGCTGCTGGGGCCGAACGGGGCCGGGAAGACGACGACGGTCGAGATCTGCGAGGGGTACCGGGACCGCGACGGCGGGGAGGTGCGCGTGCTCGGCGTCGACCCGGCGCGGGGCGGGCGCCGCTGGAAGGCCGAGCTCGGCATCGTCCTGCAGTCCGGCGCCGGGGACAGCCAGCTCTCGGTGCGCGAGCTGCTCACCGCCCAGGCGTCCTACTACGCCGACCCGCGGGATCCCGACGAGGTGCTGGAGCTGGTGGGGCTCACGGAGAAGGCGGGCGCCCGCGGGCGGACCCTCTCCGGCGGGCAGCGGCGCCGGCTCGACGTGGCGCTGGGCATCGTCGGCCGGCCGCGGCTGCTCTTCCTCGACGAGCCCACCACGGGCTTCGACCCGGAGGCCCGCCGCCAGTTCTGGTCGCTGATCCGGTCGCTGCGCGAGCTGGGCACCACGATGCTGCTCACCACCCACTACCTCGACGAGGCCGAGGAGCTCGCCGACCGCGTCGGCGTCATCGCCCACGGCCAGCTCGCCGAGGTCGCCGTCCCCACCGCGCTCGGCGGCCGAGGCACTGCGCCCGCCGTCGTCAGCTGGACCGAGGACGGCGCCCGGCGCACGGCCGAGACCGCCACGCCCACCGCCTTCGTGGCCGACCTGGCTGCCCGCTTCCCGGGTGAGGTGCCCGACCTCGCGGTCAGCCGGCCCACCCTGGAGGACGTCTACCTCAAGATGATCGGGGACCGCTCGTGACCACCCCCGCCCCGGCGCCGGCCCCGCTGCCCTCGGTCGCCCGGGTCTCCCGCACCCGGGCCGGGGTGGAGCTCAAGGAGTTCTTCCGCCAGCGCGAGTCGGTCGTCTTCACGCTCGTGTTCCCGGTCATCCTCCTGCTGGGGCTGGGCGCGGTGCTGGAGTACGACCTCGGCTCGGGCGTGGACTTCCCGCAGTACTTCATGGCGGGGGTGATCGCCGCGGGCATCGTCGGCGCGAGCCTGCAGAACATGGCGATCCACATCGCGGGCGAGCGCTCCGACGGCACCCTCAAGGCGCTGGCCGGCAGCCCGATGCCGAAGACCGCCTACTTCGTCGGCAAGGTCGCCCAGGTCGTCGCGGTGACGATCGCGACCATCGTGCTGCTGCTGGTGGTCGGCGTCCTGGTGTTCGGCATCGACCTGCCCACCGGGGCCGACTGGCTCACCTTCGCCTGGGTCACCGTGCTGGGGGCGGCGGCCTGCACGCTGCTGGGTATCGCGGTCTCCTCCCTCGCCCGGAACTCCCGGTCCGCCTCGGCGACGGTCACGCCGATCGCGCTGGTGCTGGAGTTCATCTCCGGCGTCTTCATGCCCTTCGACCAGGTGCCGGGCTGGCTGCAGGACGTCGCCGCCGTCTTCCCGGTGAAGTGGCTGGCGCAGGGCCTGCGCTCGGTCTTCCTGCCCGACTCCCTCGCCGCCCGCGAGCCGGCCGGCTCCTGGGAGCTCGGCACGGTGGCGGTCGTGCTCGCCGTCTGGTGCGTGCTGGGCCTGCTGCTGTGCGTCCGCACCTTCCGCTGGCAGGACCGGTGACTGCGACACTGCGGTCCTCCGGACCTCGTCATGACACCGATCGGTGGGTCGGTAGCTTTCCCGTGTGCCTGCACCGCTGAATGCCGAGTACGTCCGTCGCGCCCCCAAGGTCCTGCTGCACGACCACCTGGACGGCGGGCTGCGACCGCAGACGGTGCTGGAGCTGGCCGACCAGCTGGGCTACCGGGAGCTCCCGGTGTCGGACGCCGAGGCGCTCGGGCGCTGGTTCCGCGAGGCGGCCGACTCCGGCTCCCTCGTGCGGTACCTGGAGACGTTCGCGCACACCGTCGCGGTGATGCAGACCCCGGACGCCGTGGCGCGGGTGGCGCGGGAGTGCGCGCTGGACCTCGCCGCCGACGGCGTCGCGTACGCCGAGGTCCGCATGGCCCCCGAGCTGCTCACCGGCGGGATGCCCCTGGAGGCCGCGGTCGAGGCCATGCTGGACGGTTATGCGCGGGGCAGCCGGGACGCCGCTGCAGCGGGCACCCCCATCCGCATCGGCACCCTGCTGTGCGCCATGCGGCAGGAGGACCGCTGGGAGGAGGTCGCCGGTCTCGTCGTCCGCTACCGCGACGCCGGCGTCGTCGGCTTCGACCTCGCCGGCCCCGAGGACGGGTTCCCGCCCGACCGGATCCCCGCCGCGATCGCCCTGCTGGACCGCGCCGGGGCGCACCGGACGGTGCACGCCGGGGAGGCCGCCGGCATCGGCAGCATCGTGGCCGCGCTCGACGGCGCCGGCGCCGAGCGGCTCGGCCACGGCGTGCGGATCGCCGACGAGGTCGCCGCTGACGGCACCCTGGGCCCGGTCGCGCAGCGGGTGCGCGACGCGCAGGTCACCCTGGAGGTCGCGCCGTCGTCCAACGTGCAGACCGGCGCCTACCCCTCCCTGGCCGAGCACCCGGTGGACCGCCTGCACCGGCTGGGCTTCGCCGTCACGCTCAACACCGACAACCGGCTGATGAGCGGGGTCTCGCTGACCAGCGAGGTCACCGACGTGGCGACGACGTTCGGCTGGACGTGGGACGACGTCCAGACGGTGACCGAGCGGGCGCTGGCCGCCGCCTTCCTGCCCGACGACGAGCGCCGGCGGCTGCTGGACGAGGTGGTCCGCCCCGGGTACGCCGCGCTGGAGGGCTGAGCCGTGGAGGTCCTGCTCGCCGAGACGACCGGGGGGTCCCTGGACCGGCTGGCCGACCTCGGGGTGGCGTTCGCCCTCTCGGCACTCATCGGGTTCGAGCGGGAGCTGCGGCAGAAGGCGGCCGGGCTGCGGACGCTCACCATCGTCGGGTTCGCCGCGGCGCTGTTCATGGTGATCAGCGGGGCCGAGTTCGGCGACTCCCGCATCGCCGCCCAGGTGGTCTCCGGGCTCGGCTTCATCGGCGGCGGCCTGATCTTCGTCCGGCGCGACGCCGTCCGTGGGCTGACGACCGCGGCCGTCGTCTGGCTCACCGCCGCCGTCGGCATGGCGGCGGGGGCGGGGCTGTGGACGTACGCCGCGGTCGCCACCGCCGGTCACCTGCTGATCGCCTACGCCTTCACCCCGCTGGCCCGCCGGCTCTCGGGCCGGGCGGCGCACGCCTACCCGCTGGTGCTGACCTACCGGGACGGGCAGGGCGTGCTGCGCCGGGCGCTGGCCGAGTGCACGCAGCAGGGCTTCACGGTCCGCAACCTCGACACGTCCGTCGAGCCCGAGCAGCGCAGCGGTGTCCCGCAGGCCACGGTGCGGCTGACGCTGGAGGGCGCGGGGCCGGTGACGACGCTCGCCGCCCGGCTCGCCGACCTCGAGGGGGTGCTGGCGGTCTCGGCCGGGCACCGGGACGAGGACGCCGACTGACTCCGGTCGGGTGGGCGCCGTCACCCCCGTCCGCGGGAATGGCGCCATGATCTCCGCTGCTACGGTAGAGGCACCGGCACAAGGCCGGTCATCCTCCCGGACGGTCGGTCCGGGAACGAGCGCATCCGTGCAGATCCCGCGTCCTGCCAGGTCGCAGCTGATCGCCAAGTGAGGACGCCGGCACGTGCCGGGGCTCGTCCTCTTCCACGGGACGCGCTCCGAGCAGTATCGGAGCCCCACCCCGCATGACGTTGATCCACCCTGCCCCGCTCGAGTCGAACGAGGCCGAGACCACCCCGGTCCAGGCCCCCGAGGCGCCCGCCGGTCCCACCTTCGCCCAGCTGGGTCTGCCCCAGCCGCTGGTGACCGCGCTCGAGCGGCGCGACATCCGCCACCCCTTCGCCATCCAGACGTCGGCCCTGCCCGACGCGCTCGCCGGCCGCGACGTGCTCGGCAAGGCAGCCACCGGCTCGGGCAAGACCCTGGCCTTCGGCCTGCCGCTCCTGGCCCGCATCGGTGCCGAGGTCAAGCACGGTCGCCGCGCCCCCCGCGGGCTGGTCCTCGTGCCCACCCGCGAGCTCGCCCAGCAGGTGCACGACAACCTGGCCCCCCTCGGCCAGGCGACCGGCGTGCAGCTCGCCACCGTCTACGGCGGCGCGCCCATGTACCGCCAGATCCAGCAGCTGCGC
This sequence comes from Blastococcus sp. SYSU DS0669, assembly GCF_054050895.1. Taxonomy (NCBI): domain Bacteria; kingdom Bacillati; phylum Actinomycetota; class Actinomycetes; order Geodermatophilales; family Geodermatophilaceae; genus Blastococcus; species Blastococcus sp. SYSU DS0669. The sequence continues at coordinate 10,551 of NZ_JBJHAE010000039.1, forward strand.
CGCGGCGTGGACGTCATCATCGCCACCCCCGGCCGGCTGCAGGACCTGATCAGCCAGGGTGAGGCCAGCCTCGCCGAGGTGGTCATCACCGTCCTCGACGAGGCCGACTTCATGGCCGACCTGGGCTTCCTCCCGGTCGTCAAGGAGCTCCTCGACCAGACCGCCGCCGACGCCCAGCGCCTGCTGTTCTCGGCGACGCTGGACGGCGAGGTCGACGCCCTGGTGCGCCGGTACCTCAAGGACCCGGCGCGGCACGAGGTCAAGCGCCCCGGGGACGACGCCCCGCCGGCCGAGCACCGCGCCTACACCCTGGCGTTCCGCGACAAGGTCGCGCTGACCAAGGAGCTGGCCCAGCGCCCCGGGCGGACGCTCATCTTCGTCCGCACGCAGCTGGGTGCCGATCGCCTGACCGAGCACCTGCTCGAGACCGGGGTCAAGGCGGCCGCCATCCACGGCGGCCTGCCGCAGGCGGCTCGCAAGCGCGCGCTGGAGGCGTTCACCGACGCCCGCTCGCCCGTGCTGGTGGCCACCGACGTCGCCGCCCGCGGCATCCACGTCGACGACGTCTCGCTGGTCGTGCACTACGACCCGCCGGCGGACTCGAAGACCTACCTGCACCGGTCGGGCCGCACGGCCCGCGCGGGTGCGGCCGGTGTCGTCGTGTCGCTGCTGCTGCCCGACCAGGTCGGCCAGTCCAAGCGCCGGTTCCGCCAGGCCAAGGTCGACCCGGTCCTGCGCCGGGTGACCCCGGGTGACCAGGAGATCGCCGAGCTCGTCGCCAGCGGCGTGCACGTCGAGCCGGTCGAGCGCCCGGTCCGCGACTCCCGTCGCGCCGGTGGCCCCGGCGGCCGTCCGCGCCGCGAGGGCGACCGGCCCGGTGGCGGTCACCGCGGTGGCCCCCGCCGCTCCTACGGGGACCGCAACCGCTCCGGCGGCGAGCGGTCCGGCCGGCCCGGCGGTAGTGACCGCCGCTTCGGCGGCGAGCGCTCGGCCCGACCCCCGCGCCCGGGCAGCTGACCCCACCCCAGCACGCAGACGGCGGCCCGTCCCGGACATCCGGGGCGGGCCGCCGTCGTACGGCCCCATCCAGGGGCTCGCCGCGAGCCTCTGGACCGGGTCTTCTTCACTCGCGGAAGACCAGGGCTCCGCTCACCGCGGCCACGGCCTCGTCCCAGTCGGTGCGCAACCGGGCGGCCTCGACGGCGTCCAGGGGCTCGTCGGGCTGCCGGTCCGCACGCGCCAGCGCCCGGCCGAGCGGTGCGGTGGGGGCGAGCAGCTCCTCCACGCGGGTCAGCCCGGCGTACTCGCCCAGGTCGCGCACGCCCTCCGCGGGCTGGACGAGCGCCCGGTGGGTGACCAGCCCGGCGGCGCCGTCGGCGACCTCGCCCAGCACCTCGGAGAGCTCGGTGAGGTCGTAGCGGTCCTGCTCGGCCGGCAGGGGTGGTGTGTCGGTGTCGGCGACCTCGGGCCAGGAGGCGATCTCGACCAGGTCGTGCCGCTCGTTGCCGGCGCAGAACCGCGCGAGGTCGGCCGGGGTGTCGAAGAGGAAGACCTCGCCGTCGCGGCCGAGGAACCGGGCGACGTCCTCGACGTAGCAGCGCAGGGTCACCCCGGCGCCCTCGGGGACGACCACCTCGACCGGCAGGATGCCGACGGCCTCCCAGAACTCGGCGGCGGCGGCGACCGCGGCGGGGGAGGCGGTCACCCGGCTGCCGCGCGCGATCGTGCTGACGCCCGGCCGACCGGCCACCGACGCGGCCGTTGCGCCGGCCGGCTCGGCGTCGGCGATCTCCACCTGGTCGGGCAGGTCCTCCTCGTCGCCGGGCACGTCGTCGCCGGCCTCGGAGGCCGACGGGTACTCCTCGAGCGTGGCGGTGCCGCCGCCGGTCCAGTCGAAGTGGTCGGAGAGCTCCTCGACGACGTCCTCCCACAACTCGTCGAAGACGCTCCCGACACCGATCCAGGCGTCCTCTCCGGAGCGCCCGGCGAACGCCTCCACGCCCAGGCCGAGGGAGCCGATCTCGGGCTTGGCGGCGAGCTCGGCGACGGCCTCGAACTGCTCCTCGTCGTCGTCCTCGTCGGTGGTGTCCAGGCACTCGGCCAGCCGGCTCACGATGTCCACGGTGGCGGCCAGCTCCTCCACCGCCCACCGGTCGGGGTTCTCGGCGGCGATGTCGTAGACCCCGTCGAGGTCGTACCGGTGGTCCTCGTCCGGGGTCAGGTCGGGGGCCGCCAGCCCGGCGACGACCGGCCACACCGGGTGGTCGGCGAGGTCGTGGTCGGTGCGCGTGCGGCAGAAGGCGGCGAGCTTCGCCGGCGTCGGGAAGAGGTGCACGGTCGCGACGTCGCCCTCGGTCGTGCCGAGGAACGCCTGCCACTCCTCGCCGTCCTCCTCCCACGGCGGAGCCCACAGGGTGTACCCCGTGCGGTCGTCGAGGGTCAGTGCGATGGGGACGATGCTGGGCCTGGCCACCCGCCCATCCTGCCCTGTCGCCCCGGGGACGCATCTCCGGGCCGCGCGGGGGGTCTCAGAGGTTGATCATGTGGCCGGCGAGGCCGTGGATCGCTTCCTGCAGCCCCTCGCTGAGCGTGGGGTGGGCGTGCACGTTGCGGGCGAGCTCGGTGGCGGTGAGGTCCCACTTCTGCGCGAGCGTCAGCTCGGGGAGCAGCTCGGTGACCTCCGGGCCGACCAGGTGCCCGCCGAGCAGCTCGCCGTAGGTCTCGTCGGCGATCAGCTTGACGAAGCCGCCGGGCTCGGCCAGCCCCTGCGCCTTGCCGTTGGCGGTGAAGGGGAACTGGGCGACCTTGACCTTCCAGCCCTTCTCGTCGGCCAGCTCGCGGGCCTGCGCCTCGGTGTAGCCGAAGCTGGCGACCTGCGGCGAGCAGAACGTGGCCCGCGGCATCATCACGTAGTCGAGCTCCATGGTCTCCGTGCCGGCGATCGTCTCGGCGGCGACGACACCCTGGGCCTCGGCGACGTGGGCGAGCATCAGCTTGGCGGTGACGTCGCCGATGGCGTAGACGTGCGGCACGTTCGTGCGCATGCGCTCGTCGATCGCGATCGCGCGGACGCGCTCGGTCAGCTCGACGCCCAGCTTCTCCAGGCCGTAGCCGTCGACGCGGGGCTGGAACCCGATCGCCTGCATGACCTTGTCCGCGTGGAGTTCGCGGGTGCCCTTGGCATCGGAGACGGTGACCGTCACCTGATCGCCCGTGTCGTCGATCCGCTCGACCTTGGTGGAGGTGAGCACCTCCACGCCGAGCTTGCGGTAGGCCTTGGCCAGCTCCTTGGAGACGGCGGCGTCCTCGAGCGGCAGCATCCGGTCGGCGTACTCGACGATCGTGACCCGCACACCGTAGTTGCGGAGCACGAAGGCGAACTCGACCCCGATCGCGCCCGCGCCGGCGATGATGATGCTCGCCGGCAGCTCGCGGCTGAGGATCTGCTCCTCGTAGGTGACCACGCGCTCGGAGAGCTCCGTGCCCGGCAGGAACCGGGTGTGCGCCCCGGTCGCGATGATCACCGCGTCGAAGCTGACGGTCTCCTCGCCGCCGGCGTTCAGGGCGACCTGCAGGGTGTGGGGGTCGGTGAAGGTGCCCCAGCCGTCGATCTCGGTGATCTTGTTCTTCTTCATCAGGAAGTGCACGCCCTTGACCCGGCCCTCGGCGACCGTGCGGCTGCGGTCGAAGGCGGCGCCGAAGTCGAAGGAGACGTCGCCGGAGATGCCGAAGGTGTCGGCGCCGTCGCGCACCAGGTGGGCGAGCTCGGCGTTGCGCAGCAGCGCCTTCGACGGGATGCAGCCCACGTTCAGGCACACACCGCCCCAGTACTGGGACTCGACCACCGCCACGCTCTTGCCGAGCTGGGCGGCGCGGATGGCGGCGACGTACCCGCCGGGGCCGGCACCGAGGACGACGACGTCGAAATGAGGCACGGGGCGAGGGTAGTGCGACGGTGGGGGGGGGGTCGCCCCACCCCCCACAAAACCCCCCCCCCCCCCCGCGCGCGCGAGCGGGGGCGTAGACGACACGCCCCCCGC
>NZ_JBJHAE010000040.1:0-14220 GCF_054050895.1 Blastococcus sp. SYSU DS0669
CCCCCCCCCCCCCCCCCCCCCCCCCCCCCCCCCCCCCCCCCCCGCCCCCCCCCCCCCCCCCCCCCCCCCCCCCCCCCCCCCCCCCCCCCCCCCCCGGCCGCCCCCGGCTCGACCCGGGACGACGTACGGGCGCTCGGCCGTCAGTCGTCGGGGCGAGGCAGTTCTCCTACAGCCAGCCCTTCTCCTCCGCGACCCGGGCTGCCTCGACCCGGGTGCGGGCGCCGGTCTTGCCGATCGCCGAGGACAGGTAGTTGCGCACCGTCCCCTCGGAGAGGAACAGCCGGCCGGCGATGTCGGCGACGGTCGCGCCGTCGGCGGCGGCGCGCAGCACGTCGGCCTCCCGCGTGGACAGCGGCGTCGCCCCGATGGCGAGGGCGGCGGCGGCCAGATCGCGGTCGATGACCCGCTCGCCGGCCATCACCGCCCGGATCCCCTGGGCCAGCTCGCTGACGGGCGCGTCCTTCACCAGGAACCCGGCGGCGCCGACCTCCATCGCGCGGCGCAGGAACCCCGGCCGCCCGAACGTCGTGAGGATGACCGCGCGGCACGCCGGCAACGCCGTGGCCAGCTCCCGTGCGGCGGCCAGCCCGTCGGCGCCGGGCATCTCGATGTCGAGCAGGGCGACGTCGGGACGGTGCTCGACGGCGGCCGCGGCGACGGCGTCGCCCCGGCCCACCTCGGCCACCACCTCGATGTCCTCCTCCAGCTCGAGCAACGCCCGCAGCGCCCCGCGGACCATCGTCTGGTCCTCGGCGATGAGCACCCGGATCACGACGCCGCCACCGGGGAGGCCGCGACCGGGCTGCTCAGCGGGACCGACGCGCTGAGCCGGAAGCCCGACCCCTCCCCCGGTCCGTGCTCCAGCCGGCCGCCGACCGCGGCGACGCGCTCGGCGAGGCCGCACAGCCCGGCCCCGGCCGGGGCGTCGCCGCCGCGGCCGTCGTCGGCGACGGTCAGCTCGACGTCCTCGTCCCGGGTCCGGAGGGTCACCGTGACCGACCGCGCGCCGCTGTGCCGGAGCACGTTGGTGGTGGCCTCGCGCACCACCCAGCCGAGCACCGCGTCGACCGGTCCGGGCAGCGGCGGCCCCGGCGCCGGCGCCCGCAGCGCGATGCCGGCCGCCGACAGCGCCGACCGCGCCTCGGCGAGCGCCTGCGCGAGGCTCACCTGGCGGTAGCCGCTCACCGCGTCGCGCACCTCGGCGAGGGCCCGGCGGGCGGCCGCCTCGACGTCGGCCATCTCCTGCCGGGCGCGCACCGGGTCCCGCTCGGCCAGCCGGCCGGCCAGCTCGCTCTTGAGCGCGATCAGCGACAGGCTGTGCCCGAGCAGGTCGTGCAGGTCGCGGGCGAAGCGCAGCCGCTCCTCGGTGACGGCGTTGCGGGCCAGCTCCTCCCGCGCCTCGACGAGCTCGGCGTTGACCGACATCAGCTGCCGCATGCCCCGCAGCGCGAACGCGGTGAGCAGGCAGATCACCGGCAGGACGAAGACGTCGCCGAGGACGCCGTGCGCGGCCAGCACGGCGGCGCAGACCGCGGCCGCGCCCACGACCGCCGGCCAGACCCACCGCTCGGGCAGCGCCACCGAGACCGCGGCCGAGACGTAGATCATCAGCCCGGCCCACGCCGGGCCCAGCCAGACGGCGAGCCCGACCCCGAGGACGGCGACCACCGCGATCTGCACGCGGGGCCAGTCGTTGCTGCTCCCGAAGACCCGCCCGAAGATGCCGAGGTAGACGACGGTGAAGGCGACGAGGGCCGCACCCGCCACCACCTGCGCGAGCAGCGGGCGGGGCGTGGTGACCAGGTCGGCGATCGGGAAGACCTGGAACAGCAGCCAGGGCACGGCCCAGCCCAGGCGCTGCCAGCGGTTCCGGGGGTCCACGGGCCGCACGGTAACCGGGCTCAGCCCGCGACCGCGTGCAGCGGCCGCTTGCGGGCGACGGTGACCGCGATGAGCCCGAAGGCGGCCGTGAAGCCGGCCATGGCCAGCACCGCGCCCGCCGCCGGCCACGCCCCCGCGACCACGCCGCGCCCCAGCTCCGCGTACCAGTACGACGGCAGCGTGTAGGCCAGGCCCCGCATCGCCTCGGGCAGCATCGCCACCGGCCACCACAGCCCGCCGAGCGCCGCGAGCACCACGCCCAGGATGCCGATCGCTCCGCCCGCGGCCTTCTCGTCCAGCGAGAGCCCGACCAGCAGCCCCAGGGCGACGAACGCCGCCGACCCGGCCCACAGGACCGCCAGCAGCGCCAGCCAGGTGCCGGCCGGCAACTGCACCCCGTTGACGAAGCGGCCGACCAGCGCGACGACCAGCAGGCTCGGCAGGGCCAGCAGCACACCGACGACGACGTCGACGGCGAAGACCTGCGTCTGCGGCACGGGAGTGACCCGGAGCTGGCGCAGCCAGCCCGAGGCGCGGTCGAAGGAGATGCGGATGGTCGCGCCCAGGGAGGCGCCGATGGCCCCGTACGCCATCATCGAGACCATGATCGACGCCGAGACCTCCTGACGCTCGGCCACGCCCGGCATCTGCCCGCCGATGATCTCCGTGAGGAAGATCGTGAAGAGCGCCGGCAGCAGCACGGTGAAGAAGACGAACTGCTTGTTGCGCGCCACGCGGCGCAGCTGGAAGGCGAACAGCGGGCTCACCGGGTGGCTCCGATCGGGCTGGACGGGCGGGCGGGGAGGAGGGAGAGGACGGCGTCCTCGAGGGAGGCGCCGCGGACCTCGAGGTCGGGCAGGCCGCCGTCGGCGAGCAGGGCGCGCAGGGTGGCGTCGGCGTCGGTGGTGGCCAGCCGGACGGTGCTGCCCTGCCACGTCACCGCGGTGATCCCCGGAACCGCGTCGAACCGGCGGCCGGGCGCGGCGGTGAAGGAGACGGTGCGCCCGCCGACGCCGGTCTTGATCTCGGCGGCGGTCCCGTCGGCGATCACCCGTCCCCCGGCCACCACGACCACCCGGTCGGCGACCGCGTCGGCCTCGTCCAGGTGGTGGGTGGCGAAGACGACGGTGTGGCCGCGCCCGGCCAGGCCGCGCATCGTCGTCCAGAAGGCGCGGCGGGCCTCGACGTCCATGGCCGAGGTCGGCTCGTCCAGGAGGAGCAGCGGTGGGGCGCCGGCGAGGGCGAGGGCCAGCAGCACGCGCTGGCGTTGACCGCCGGAGAGCGCCTCCACGGGCCGGTCCAGCAGGCCGTCGATGCCGGCGGTGACCACCAGGTCCTCCAGCGGCCAGGCGGTCGGGAAGCTCCGTCGCACCAGGTGGAGCACCTCGCCGACCCGCGCCTCGCTGGGCAGGCCGCCGTGCTGCAGCATCGCGCCGACGCTGCCGGCGCGGACCGCGGCGCGCGGGTCTCGGCCGAGCACGCGCAGCTCCCCCGCGGCCGGGGTGATCAGCCCGAGGACGGCGTTCACCGTCGTCGACTTGCCGGCGCCGTTCGGGCCGAGCAGGGCGACGGTCTGGCCGCGCGGGATGGTGAGGTCGAGGTCCTCCACGGCGACCGCGTCGCCGTAGCGGACGGTCAGCCCGCGGATCTCGAGAGCGGGTGCGGAAGGCATGCGGCGAGCGTGCCCCGGCAGCCGGGGGCGCGGGTAGTGCCGGACGTCGCCGGCCGCACCTGACATCCGTCAGGTGCGGCCGGCGACGGCGCTCAGGCCGGCGGGGTGCAGGCGACGCAGGTGCGGGCGAACGGGCGGAGCTCCAGCCGCTCCTCCGGGATGGCGGTGCCGCAGCCGGTGCAGCGGCCGTAGCTGCCGTCGTCGATGCGGGCGAGGGCGGCGTCGATCTCCGCGATGGTGCGCTGCAGGTCGGCGCTGCGGCGCTGGGCGACGGGGTCGGGCACGGAGGTGGCGCACTCGGCGAGCGCCTCCTCGCGCTGCCGCACGGCGTCGGCGCGCTGCTCCTCCAGCAGGCGGCGGAAGCGGTCGGCCGAGGCGGCGGTCGAGCTGTCGAGGCTGGCGGACATGCGGATCTCCTTCGGGCGAACGCGGGATGACGCGGTCACCGGTCGGTGGCGCGTCGGACGGGCGTGGGACCCCGGCGGGGTCAGGAGCGACGCGGCGGGGCCCGGTCCTGGCTGCGGCGGAGCACGTCGAGGCCGCGGAGGCCGCGGGCGCGGCGGTTCATGGCGAGCGCGAGGCGTGCGCCGCCGGACAGGGCGAACGGCGGGGTGGCGGACGGGCGCGCTGCTGGTGCGATCACCGACGACCCCCTCCGTGCACCCCGGCCTCGTTGCCGGAACGGGCACCATAACCGCTGCCGCGCCCGGCAACCCCGCTCTTTCGAGTGAAGCTGGCCCGGCGCCGTCCCGAGGCTCGTCCCGAGCTTGCGAGGGACGAGGAGGACGGGGTCCTCAATCGGTGAGGTCGCGGACCACCGCGTCGGCGAGCAGGCGACCCCGGTCGGTGAGGACGGCGCGGCCCGCGGCGTGGGCGCCGGGCTCCAGCAGCCCGCCCGCGACGGCCGCGGCGGCACGGGCCCGACCGGTGGCGGTGAGCGCGGTCAGCGGCAGACCGTCGCGCAGCCGCAGGCCCAGCATCACCGCCTCCAGCGCCCGGTCGGCGTCGTCGAGCACCTCGGCGTCCTGCGCCGGGCTCTCCCCGCGGGCCAGGCGCTCGGCGTAGGCGGCGGGGTGCTTGACGTTCCACCAGCGCACGCCGCCGACGTGGCTGTGCGCGCCCGGGCCGACACCCCACCAGTTGGCGTTGGCCCAGTACAGCTCGTTGTGCCGGCAGCGGGCCGCCGCGGAGGTCGCCCAGTTCGACACCTCGTACCACTCGAAGCCGGCCCCGCGCAGGGTCGCGTCGGCCTGTTCGTAGCGGTCGGCGAGCACGTCGTCGTCGGGCATGGGCAGCTCCCCGCGCCGGACCCGGCGGGCGAGCTTCGTCCCCTCCTCGACGATGAGGGCGTAGGCGCTGACGTGGTCGACCGGCGAGGCGAGCACGGCCTCGAGGGAGGCCGCCCAGTCCGCGTCGGTCTCCCCCGGCGTGCCGTAGATGAGGTCGAGGTTGACGTGCTCGAACCCCGCGGCCCGTGCCTCGTGCGCCGCCTCGACGGCGCGGCCGGGCGTGTGCCGCCGGTCGAGCGCGGCGAGCACGTGCGGCGCGGCCGACTGCATGCCCAGGCTGACCCGGGTGAAGCCGCCCTCCCGCAGCCGGGTCAGCGACGCGGGCGACACCGTCTCCGGGTTGGCCTCGGTGGTGACCTCGACGTCGTCGGTGACGGGGAACAGCTCGCGGACCGCGGCCAGCACCGCCACCAGGTCGTCGGCGGGCAACAGGGTGGGGGTGCCGCCGCCGACGAACACGGTCGAGACCGAGGGCAGGTCGGGGCCGAGGCTGTCGACGGCGCGGCGCAGCTCGGCGATCGCGGTGCCGGCGTACTCGCTCCGGTTCGCGCCGGGGCCCAGTTCCTCGGAGGTGTAGGTGTTGAAGTCGCAGTAACCGCAGCGGGTGGCGCAGAACGGCACGTGCACGTAGAGGCCGAACGGGGTGGAGGTCAGCCCCTCGAGGGCGCTGCCGGGGAGCCGGTCGGGGCCGGGTGCGCCCGGCGGCGGGGCGGCGTCGTTCAGCAACGGCAGGACGGTGTTCATCTGCTCCCAGTGTGCCGCGCCGGCCCGCGGGGGCGGCAGGATGCCGGACGTGACCTCCGACCGAGTGCTCCAGGTGTCCCTCTCGCGCGGCGTCGCCACCCTGACGCTGGACTCCCCGGCCAACCGCAACGCGCTGTCGCGAGCCATGCGCGCACAGCTGCGCGAGGCGCTGACCGACGCCCTGGCCGACGACGCGGTGCGGGTGGTCGTGCTCGACCACTCCGGCCGGGTGTTCTGCTCGGGGATGGACCTCTCCGAGGCGGCCGGCGGCTCGTCGGAGGACCAGGGGGTGCGCGAGTTCCCGGAGTTGCTGCAGCTGCTGTGGTCCTCGCCGAAGCCGGTCGTGGCGGTGGTGCGCGGACCGGCGCGCGCCGGCGGGGTCGGCCTGCTGGCCGCCTGCGACGTCGTCGTCGCGGCGTTGTCGGCCACCTTCGCGTTCTCCGAGGTGCGCCTGGGCCTGGTGCCGGCGGTCATCTCGGCCGTCGTCCTCCCCCGGATGACCACCCACGTCGCCCACCGGCTGATGCTCAGCGGCGAGGTCTTCGACGCCGCGACGGCCGCCGCCGGCGGGCTGGTCGACCTGGTCGCGGGCGACGGCGAGGTGGACGCCGTGCTCTCGGGGCAGCTCACCGCCCTGGCGGCGGGCGCACCCGCCGCCCTGGCCGAGACCAAGCGGCTGCTGCGGTCGCGCCAGCCGGAGCTCTCCTTCGAGCCCCTGCTCGACCTCTCGGCGCGGTTCTTCGCCGGCGAGGAGGGCCAGGAGGGGATCGCCGCGTTCCGCGAGAAGCGTCCCGCCCGCTGGGTGCCCGCCGCGGACGACCCGACCCCGGGTCCCTAGCCCTCTGCCCACCCCGGGTGGGCAGAGCGGCACGGCCCGCGGGGTCCTACCGGAGCCCGACGAGCCCCGGACCGGCCAGCCGGTCCCGGACCGCGGCCGTGCGTCCGGTCAGCAGGAGCAGCAGCGCCTCGATCGGCCCCTCGACCACCTGCCCCTGTCCCACCGCCCAGTCCGCGTCGGTCGCCACCAGCCGCCGGCCGGACAGCCGTCGTCGGGCGTGGAAGGTGGTGGACGTCGGCCACGGCAGGTCCCAGACCCGGGTCGCCGCGGTCACGGCGGCGTCGACGGGCACGGGCCGGTGGTACCCCAGCGGCAGGGCGATGTCCTGCCCGTGCACGAGGACGTCGAGCAGTGGCTCGACGTGGCTGATCCCGGGGGCCTTCCGCCGCGAGCCGGCCATGCCCCGGATCCGGGCGACCAGCTGCTCCCGCGGCAGCGCGGCCTCGCGGACGGCGGTGTCGTGGATCATCCGCTGCAGGTTCCCGCCGGCGCGGACGAGGTCGACGGTCGCCCGGACCGGCCCTGTCTGGGCGAGTGCGAGGTGGGCGGCGACGTCGCGCACCCGCCAGCCCGCGCAGAGCGACGGGTGCTCCCACTCCGCGTCGGCCAGGCCCCCCAGCAGGTCGGCGAGGTCGAGTCGCTGGCGGTCGGTCGCCGCCCAGACGGCGTCGACGTCCATGGTCCGGATCGGTTGCGGTCGCATGGCGCGCTCCCACGTCCTAGTAAGATCCTCGAACCAAGATAGTTCGATCATCTGACTTCCGTCAAGGAGGGTGCCGATGGCCGCCGGACCGGTTCCGCCCGAGGACGAGCTCGCGCTCGGGGTGCTGCTCTTCATCCCCTACCGCGCGCTGGAGAACCGGGTCCTCGAGGCGCTGGCACGGGCCGGGTTCGACGACTTCACCCTCGCGCAGGCGCGGGTCATGCAGCGGATCGGACCCTCCGGCACCCGGCTCACCCAGCTGGCGGAGGCGGCGCAGGTGACCAAGCAGACGGCCGGGCACCTGGTCGACCAGCTGGAGCGGACCGGCTACGTCCGCCGGACGCCCGACCCTTCCGACGCCCGCGCCCGGCTGGTCCGCCTCGCCGAGCGCGGCACGGAGGCGCAGGCGGTCGCCGGATCCGTCGTCGCGGAGGCGGAGTCCGAGTGGCGCGCGCACCTGGGAGAACGCCGGTGGCGGCAGCTGCGCGAGGCGCTCACGGCGCTGCGCGAGGTGACCGACCCCTACCGCTGAGCCGGCGGCGCGGCCACGGGGTCGCTACCGGAGGCGGCGGGTGTTGTCGGGCAGCCGCACGGTGACCTGCCGGGTGTCCAGCCACTCCATGAGCGGGACGGCGACCCGGCGGCTGGTGCCCCAGGCCTGCCGGGCCTGGCTGAGGCTGAACGGCTGCGGCACCGCAGCGAGCCGCTCCCGGGCCACCGCCTCGACGCCGGGCGCCAGGTAGACCCCCTCCCCGACGCGTACGAGCTGCCCGCTCCGCACGGCGGCGGCGAGCTCGCGGCTGCCCAGCCCGGCGGCCACCAGGTCGGGGGCCTCGGGGGCGGCGAAGGGATCGGCGGCCAGCCGGGCCCGGACGGCGTCGACCGCCCGCTGCACCTCGGGGGGCAGCTCCGCCGCGCTGTCGACGACCCGCCCTTCGCGCAGCACCAGCGGCTCGCGCACCAGCGCGGGGACCAGCTCGGCGTCGGGCAGCTCCAGCGCCCGGCGCACCACCTCCGACGGCGGCCCGGGCTCGAGCGGCCGCAGGCGCCGGTAGCGCGCGACGACCTCGGGCAGCCGCGCGGCGAGCTCGTCGGCGAGCCCGGCGGCCAGCAGCCAGGGTCCGTACCGCGTGGCGCCGGCCGGCACCGGCCAGCCCATCGCGGCGAAGTCGGCGGCGCGGACGATCCGGCGGCGGGCCAGGTCGGCGGAGGCGCCGTCCGCCCCGTCGGGCTGGGCGACGAGCTCGGCGGCCCGCTGGCGCGCGGCGCCCCGGCGGCGGAGCTCCGGCGGGTCGACGTCCCGCACCTCCGCGCCCAGCACCCGCCGGGCGCCGGGGTCGCGCAGGAGCAGCCGGTCGCCGACCCGCAGCGGCAGGGGCGAGGCCAGGCGCAGCCGCACGGCGGCGCCGTCCAGCGGGCGGAGCCGCGCGCCGACCGTCGCCGAGCCGACGTGCACCACCGGCTCGGCCGGCAGCCGCTCGTCGGGGGCGGTGTCCAGGGTCGCGTCGACGACGTCGGTGAGCCGGAAGGCCCCGGGCGTGAGCAGCGCGTCGCCGCGCGAGAGGTCCTCGACGGCGACCCCGCGGAGGTTGAGCGCCACCCGGGCGGTGGCCGCGGCGCGCTCGACCGGCTCGCCCAGGGACTGCACCCCGCGGACGGCCACCTCGCGATCACCCAGGAGGAGCCGGTCGCCGGACGCGACGGTGCCGGCGGCGAGCGTGCCGGTGACCACGGTGCCGGCGCCCTTGATGGTGAAGGCGCGGTCGATCCAGAGACGGACCGGCGCGCCGGGGTCCGGGGCGGGGAGGCCGGCGAGCAGTGCCTCCAGCGCCGTCGTCAGCTCCGGGAGCCCCCGACCGGTGACCGAGCTGACCGCCACGCCGGGCACCTCGCCCATCGACGTCCCGGCGAGCCGTTCGCGCACGTCGGCGAGGACGGGCGCCGGATCGGCGAGGTCGGCCTTGGTGACGGCGAGCAGGGCGTGCCGCACCCCGAGCGCGTCGAGGACGGCGACGTGCTCGGCGGTCTGCGCCGACCAGCCGTCGTCGGCGGCCACGACGACGAGCGCGGCCGGCACCGAGCCGACGCCGGCGAGCATGTTGCCGACGAACCGCTCGTGGCCGGGGACGTCGACGACCGCGAGCCGGCGGCCCGAGGGCAGCGTGGTCCAGGCGAAGCCCAGGTCGATGGTCAGCCCGCGGCGGCGCTCCTCGGCCCAGCGGTCGGGCTCCATGCCGGTGAGCGCCCGGACCAGCGCCGACTTGCCGTGGTCGACGTGGCCGGCCGTCGCGATCACGTCCACCGGCGGGCCACCTCCAGCACGGCGCCGGTGAGGGCGTCGTCGGCCGACGGCGGGACGCTGCGCAGGTTGAGCAGGGTGCGACCGTCCTCGACGTAGCCGACGACCGGGGTCGCCCCCAGCCGCAGCGGCTCGGCGAAGCGCTCGGCCAGCGCCACGGCGGCGCCGGGCAGCGGGTGCTCGGGCGCCCCTCCCCCGCCGACCCGCGAGTCGGCATCCACGGCGACAGCCTCCACGCCGCCGGCCTCCAGGCGGGCCGCCAGCGCGCGCGCCCGCTCCCGGAGCCCGTCGACGTCGGCGGCGAGCATCTGCCGCACCGGCGGCAGCGGGCCGCGCAGCGTCGCCTCGAGGGCGGCCAGCGTCGTCTTGTCCACGCGGAGCGCCCGGTAGAGGGGGTGGCGGCGGAGGCGCTGCACGAGCTCCGCGCGGCCGAGCACCAGCCCGGCCTGGGGGCCGCCGAGCAGCTTGTCACCGCTGGCGAGCGCGAGGTCGGCACCGGCGGCGAGCGTCGTCTGCAGGTCGGGCTCGTCGGGCAGCGCCGGATGGGGCAGCAGGAGGCCTGAGCCGACGTCCGCGACGAGCGGCACCCCGGTGCCCTGCAGCGCCGCCCCCAGCTCCCCGACCTGCACCGACCGGGCGAAGCCGCGCACGACGAAGTTCGACGGGTGCACCTTGAGCACCGCGCCGGTGTCCGGGCCGAGCGCCCCGCGGTAGTCGGCCAGGGCGACGCGGTTGGTGGTGCCCACCTCGCGCAGGCGGGCCCCCGTGCTCTCCAGCAGGTCGGGGATGCGGAACCCGTCGCCGATCTCGACCAGCTCGCCGCGGGCCAGCACCAGCTCCCGGCCCTGGCCGAGCGCCGTGGCGACCAGCGCCAGCGCGGCGGCGCAGTTGTTGACCACCAGCGCCGCCTCGGCGGCCGGGACCGCCTCCAGCAGCGCGGCGAGGGCCGCCTCCCCCCGCGGGCCGCGGCGGCCGGTGCGCAGGTCGAGCTCGACGTCGGTGGTGCCGCTCGCGGCGACGACCGCGTCGACCGCCGCCTCCGACAGGGGCGCGCGGCCGAGGTTGGTGTGCACGACCACGCCGGTGGCGTTGAGCACCGGGCGCAGGCTGCCGGCCGTGGGCGGGAGTTCGGCCAGGACGGCGTCGACGGCGGCACCGGGCGCGACCTCGCCGGCCCGGATCCGCTGCTGGACGCGCTGCACGGCGCTCTTCACCAGGACCCGCCCCAGCCGCTCGCCGGCGCCGGCGAGGCGCGGGTCGGCGAGCAGCATGTCGGTGCGGGGCACCTGGCGGCGCGGGTCGGTCGTCATCGCCCCGCAGCGTAGGTGCGGGGCGGGAGCTGGCGGAGGCGGACGGGAATCGAACCCGCCTGGCCGAGATGCTCGGCCACGTCGGCTTTAGAGGCCGCGGGGGCCACCAGACACCCTGACGCCTCCGCCGGGCAGCCTACGTGGTGGAACTGTCGGAGGTCCGTGCCAGCATCCGCGGCGTGAACCGCACCGAGCCCCGCACGCCCGCCACGCTGCCGCCGGTCACCCTCACGCCCGAGGAGGCCGCCGCCGTCGCCGCCGCGCTCGCCGCCCGGCCCGAGGGCCCCTACGCCGAAGCCGGGCAGACGGCGCTGGAGAAGGTGCTCACGGCGCTGGAGCCCGATCCCGCGCAGCGCGCACGGCTGCTGGCGAGCAGCCGCTGGCTGGCGGCCGACGTCGCGCGGGGCGCCGAGGTGCGGCGGCGCGTGGAGCGCGGGCTCGCCCACCCGGCCGGGCACAGGCTGCCGCGCACCCCGCCGCCGGCCGCGCCACCCCGGCTCCGGGTGCTCCCCGGCGGCCGGGCCTAGATTCGGGCGCGTGACCACCGCACCCGCGCGCATCCGGCTCACCCAGTACGCCCACGGCGGGGGGTGTGCCTGCAAGATCCCGCCCGGCGAGCTCGAGGCGGTCGTCGCCGGGCTGACCGCGCAGGGGCCGGTCGACCCGGCGGCCGAGCTGATCGTGGGCCTCGATGACGGCGACGACGCGGCGGTGGTCCGCATCGCCGGCGGGCAGGGGCTGGTGCTCACCACCGACTTCTTCACCCCCGTCGTCGACGACGCGTACACCTTCGGCCGGATCGCCGCGGCGAACGCGCTCTCCGACGTCTACGCCATGGGTGGCACCCCGGTCGTCGCCGTCAACCTGCTCGGGTGGCCGCGTGACGTGCTCCCCGCGGAGCTCGCCGCCGAGGTGCTGCGCGGCGGCCTCGAGGTGGCGCAGGAGGCCGGCTGCCACGTCGGCGGCGGGCACTCCATCGACGATCCCGAGCCCAAGTACGGCATGTCGGTCACCGGCGTGGTCGACGTCGACCGGCTCATCACGAACGCCGGTGCGGTCGCCGGCACGCCGCTCACCCTCACCAAGCCGCTGGGGGTGGGGGTGCTCAACAGCCGCATGAAGGCCACCGGCGAGGTGTCGGAGGAGGCGGTCGCCTCGATGACGGCCCTCAACCGCGAGGCCGGGCGGGCCGCCGTCGCGGCCGGCATCCGCGCGGGCACCGACGTGACCGGCTTCGGGCTGCTCGGCCACCTCTACAAGATGGCGCGGGCCAGCGGGGTCACCGCCGTCGTCGACGCCGCGGCTGTCCCGTACCTCACCGGCGCCCGGGAGGCGCTGGCCGCCGGCTTCGTCTCCGGGGGCACGCGCCGCAACCTCGACTGGGTGCGCCCGCACGCCGACCTCTCCGCGGTCTCCGAGGACGAGGCGCTCCTGCTGGCCGACGCGCAGACCTCGGGCGGGCTGCTGCTGGGCGGGGAGATCGTCGGTTCCCCGGTGATCGGCGAGTTCGTGCCCCGGGGGGAGCACGTCGTCGTCATCCGCTGAAGGGCCCGCGGCGGCGTGTCCCCGGCGGCACGCCGAGCAGGGACACGGCACCGCGCGAGATCTGCTCGCCCGGCCCCCGGTGTCGTGCCACGGTCCCGCCAGGTCGGGCGCGAGTGCGCCCGGCGGGCGGACCGGCGGGAAGGACGACGTGGTGGTGCGGACGGCGGCACGGGCAGCGCTCGCGGCGGGACTGGCGGCCGCAGCGGTGTGGGGCGGAGGAGGAGCGGCCGGCGCCGCCGGTCCGGGTGGCGGGGTGGGCGACCCCACCTGGCGGGCCAACGCTGTCTTCGTGGACCCGGCCCGCGGCCTCCTGGTCGACCTGACCGTCGGGGAGGGCTCGGCCGCCGGGACCACGGTCACCGCGGACCTCTTCCTCGAGGAGTGGGAATGCACCGTGGACGGGCAGCCGGCGGCCGCCGACGTCGTCCGCCTGGAGTCGGCCCGCGTCGCGGGGACGGTCGGCTACACCTGCTCGGAGGCGACGGGCGGTGGTCAGGGGCTGGTGCCCGCCACGCTGCAGGGCACGCTGACCGTCGACGTGACCTGGACCGGTGTGGGTGTCCCGGATGCGCAGCCGCTGTTCGACGGCGCCGTCGGCCGCTATGTCGTCCGGGAGGCCGAGGTCGCTGCGGCGGTGTCGGTGTCCGGTGGCCTGTCGGCCGACCTGGAGGCCAACTCCGGTCACCTGGCCCGCGAATCGACTGTGATCCCTCCCGGCCGTCTCCGCTGACCGCGGAGGACCCGGCCCGGAGGACACCGGCAGACGTGCTCGGCTAGGTTCGCGGTCATGCTCGCTGCCTTCGTCTCCACGCCCGCCCCGAAGGACCCGCTCTCCGTGCTGGAGATCGGGGAGCGCCCCGAGCCCGAGGTGCCCGAGGGCTGGACGACGATCCAGGTCAAGGCGGTGTCGTTGAACCACCACGACCTGTTCAGCCTGCAGGGCATCGGCCTGCCCGCCGAGCGGATGCCGATGATCCTCGGCACCGACGCCGCCGGCATCGACGAGGAGGGCAACGAGGTCGTCGTCCACGGCGTCATCTCCACCCCCGACTGGATGGGCGACGAGACGCTGGACCCGAAGCGGTCGCTGCTGTCGGAGGTGCACCAGGGGTCGATGGCCGAGCGGGTCGCCGTCCCCCGGCGCAACCTCCTCCCGAAGCCGGCCGAGCTCTCCTTCGCCGAGGCCGCCTGCCTGCCCACCGCGTGGCTGACCGCCTACCGGATGCTGTTCGTGAAGTCCGGGCTCCGGCCGGGGCAGACGGTGCTCGTGCAGGGCGCCAGCGGCGGCGTGGCGACGGCGCTCATCGTGCTCGGCCGCGCCGCCGGCTACCGCATGTGGGTGACGGGCCGCAGCGAGGAGAAGCGGGCCGCAGCCCTGGCGCTGGGCGCCGAGCAGGCGTTCGAGAGCGGCGCCCGGCTGCCCGAGCGGGTCGACGGCGTCATGGAGACCGTCGGCGAGGCCACCTGGAGCCACAGCATCAAGTCGCTGAAGCCCGGCGGCGTCCTGGTCACCTCGGGCGCGACCACGGGCTTCAACCCCGGCGCCGAGCTCAACCGGGTCTTCTTCACCCAGCTCTCGGTCATCGGCTCCACGATGGGGACGAAGTCCGAGCTCGAGGCGCTGATCCAGATGTGCGCCGTCACCGGCATCCGCCCGCAGATCGACGTGGAGCTGCCGCTGGCGGAGGCCCGGGAGGGCTTCGCGCGGATGCTGGAGGGCCGCACCAACGGGAAGATCGTCTTCACCCTCTGAAGCCCCCGCTCGCAGCCCGCGGCGGGCGGACGACCGCTTCCTGGTCGACCGCGAGGTGACGGTCACGCACGACGAGGTCCACCCCCAGCGGCGGGGGGGGGGGGGGGGGGGGGGGGGGGGGGGGGGGGGGGGGGGGGGGGGGGGGGGGGGGGGGGGGGGGGGGGGGGGGGGGGGGGGGGGGGGGGG
>NZ_JBJHAE010000041.1:0-8770 GCF_054050895.1 Blastococcus sp. SYSU DS0669
GCCCGCCCCCCCCCCCCCCCCCCGCCCCCCCCCCCCCCCCCCCCCCCCCCCCCCCCCCCCCCCCCCCCCCCCCCCCCCCCCCCCCCCCCCCCCCCCCCCCCCCCCCCCCCCCCCCCCCCCCCCGGGGCGGGTCACTCCAGGACGGCGAACTCGCCGTTCTCGACGACCTGGACGACGGCCGGGTGGTCGGCGTCGCGGTTCTCGTCGATGGAGAACTCGCCGAGGACGGTGGGCACGTCCTCGATCTGGCCCAGCGCCTCCTGGATGCTGTCGCGCTCGGCGGAGCAGTTGGCGCGCACCGCCTGGTCGACCAGCTTCAGCCCGGTGTAGGCCTGGGCGGCGAACTGGTCGGGCTGGGCGCCGTACTCGGCCTCGTAGGCCGCGAGGAACGCCTGGTTCTCCGGGTTGTCGGAGGAGGAGTTCCAGGCGGCGCCGACGACGACGCCCTCGGCCGCCTCACCGGCGTCGGCCATCAGGGTCGGGTTGTTGAACCCGTTGCCACCGATGATCGGCACGTCGATGCCCAGCTCGCGGGCCTGGGTCACCAGCGGCACCGCCGCCTCGATCAGCGCGGAGACGACGAGCGCGTCCGGGTCGCTCTCCTGGGCCTGGGTCAGCAGGGCACGGAAGTCGGTGTCGGACTTGGAGAAGGTGATCGTCTCGTTGACGGTCACGCCCTCCTCCTCGAGCGCGGCGGCGAACGCCTCGTAGCCGGACTCGGTGAAGGCGTCGTCGTTGCTGTACATGACCACGACGTCCTGGAGCCCGAACTGCTCGGTCGCCTGGGCGATCGTCTGCGGGATCACCGCCTGCTCGGTGAGCGAGTCGCGGAAGATGTAGTCGCCGATCTCGGTGACGCCCGCGGCGGTGTTGGAGATGCCCAGCACCGGGACCCCGGCCTCCTGGGCGATCGGGTCGGCCTGGACGGCGGCGTTGGACAGGGTGGGCCCGATGATCAGGCTCACGCCGTCGGAGACGAACTGGTCGAACAGGGTGATCGCCTGGCGGGGATCGGTCTGGTCGTCCTCGATCGTGAGGTCGTAGGTGACGCCGCCCTGCTCGGCCAGCTCCGCGGCGGCGAGCTCGAGGCCGCGCTGCTGCGACTCGCCGTAGCTGGCCGCGGCGCCGGTGAGGCTGAGCACCGCGCCGAGGGGCACCTCGCCCTCGATGGTGCAGGACTCCCCGCTGCCCTCGCCGGTGAGCGCCCCGGAGGCGGCGGAGTCCCCGCCGCCGGACTCACCGGAGCCGCAGGAGGCGAGGAGGAGGGCCGCGGCGCCGGCCGCGGCGACGGTGTGGAGCTTGGTGCGCATGTCTCTCCCTTGTCGAGCACGACGACCGCGCCGGCCGCGAGGAAGCGGCCGCGCGTCACTGGCGGACGGGCCGGTCCGAGGCACCCGGGCGTCGTGGGCCGACCGGAGCCGGTCGGCTGGTTACGGGGGTCACAGTAGGCACCTCCCCCCGCGCTTCCGGCAGGGGTGGGGCAAGCGTGCCCAGAACGTGACCGTCCGGAACTCCGCGGGGTGCGCGTCGGCGGCACGGCGCGCCCGCGCGACGACGCCGGGTGCAGGATGGGCCGTCCCCTCACCCGCTCCCGGAGGTCCGCCGTGCCCGTCCCCCGACCAGCCACGAGGACGTAGTGCCTCCCGCTCGCGCCGCCCGGTCGGGTGGCCCCGTCCCCGGTCCCGATCCCCTCCCCTCCCTCTCCCGCCGCGCCCTCCTCGCCGGCACGGGCGCCGCCCTCGCCGCCGTTCTCGCCGGCTGCGGCACCGGCTCCGCCACCACCCCCGGCTCCCCCGGGCCGCTGCGCGTCGGGGCCATCCCCGACCAGGACCCCGAGGTCCTGCAGCGGCTCTTCGGCACCGTGGCCGGCTCCCTCGCCGCGGGCCTCGGCCTCGAGGTCGAGTACCGGCCGGTGACCGACTACGCCGCCGCCGTCTCGCTCTTCCGCACCGGAGACCTCGACCTCGTCTGGTTCGGCGGCCTCACCGGCGTACAGGCGCGCCTGCAGACCCCCGGCGCCGTGCCGATCGCCCAGCGCGACATCGACGAGGAGTTCCGCTCGGTCTTCGTCGTCAACACCGCCACCGGGCTCGAGCCGGCCGACGACCTCCGCCCGCTGGCCGGTCTCCGTCTCACCTACGGCAGCGAGACCTCGACCTCCGGACGGCTGATGCCGGCGTACTTCCTGCGCGAGGCGGGCGTCGACCCGGAGGGGTTCCCCGGCGGCCCCGGCTTCTCCGGGTCGCACGACGCCACGATCGCGCTCGTCGCCTCGGGCACCTACCAGGCCGGCGTCCTCAACGAGCAGGTGTGGCGGTCCCGGTCGGAGAGCGGCGAGGTGGACCCGACGGTGGTGTCCTACGCCCGCACCCCGGCGTACCACGACTACCACTGGCTGCTCGGCCCGCGGGCCGTCGAGCGCTTCGGCGCCGACCTGGCCGGCCGGCTGACGGGGTACTTCACCGGGTTGTCGCCCGACGACCCGGACGACGCCGCGGTGCTCGAGCTCTTCGGCGCCGGCGCCTTCGTCCCGACCGAGGCGGCGAACTACCGGCAGATCGAGGAGATCGGCCGCGACCTCGGGCTGGTCAGCTGAGCGAGGTCCTCCGGCTCACCGGCATCGAGGTCCGCTTCGGCGCCACCGCCGCCCTCGCCGGGGTCGACCTCGCGGTGGCCGCGGGTGAGCGCGTCGCCGTCGTCGGTGCGTCGGGTGCCGGCAAGTCCACGCTGCTCGGGGTGGTCAACGGGTCGGTGCGGCCGGCGGCCGGCGCGGTGCGGGTGCTCGGTCAGGACCCGGCAGCCCTGCGCGGCCGGGAGCTCCGCCGGCTGCGGGCGCGCACCGGCACGGTGCACCAGCACCTCGAGCTGGCCGGGCAGCTGCGGGTGGTGCACAACGTGAACGCCGGCCGGCTGGGCTCCTGGTCGGCCACCCGGGCGGCGTGGTCGCTGATCCGCCCTCAGGGCACCGACGAGGTCGCCGCCGCGCTGGCCCGCGTGGGGCTCGCCGACCGCGCGTACGAGCGCACCGACCGGCTCTCCGGCGGGCAGCGGCAGCGGGTCGCGCTGGCCCGGCTGCTGGTGCAGCGGCCCGAGCTGGTGCTCGCCGACGAACCGGCATCGGCGCTGGACCCGGCGCTGGCCGACCAGGCGCTCGGCCTGCTCGGCGAGCTCGCGGCCGAGCGCGGCGGCGCGCTCCTCGCCTGCTTGCACGACCCCGCGCTGGCGCTGCGGCACTGCGACCGCGTCGTCGGGCTGGCGGCCGGCCGGGTGGTGCTCGACGCCCCCGCCCGCACCCTGACGGTGGCGGCGCTGGAGGGGTTCTACGGGGTCAGCCGGTGACCGCCGTCCTGCAGCGGCCGGCACCCCCGGCGGCGCGGCTGCGCCGGGACCGGCGGCGGTGGGCCTGGGGGCTGGGCGGGCTCGCGCTGCTCGGCTGGGCGCTGGCCGGTAGCGGGCTGCTCTCCGGGCCGGTGCTCAACCCGGCCGGCACCGGTCAGGTCGGCCGCTTCCTCGCCGCGGCCGTGGCGCCGGAGCTCTCGGCGGAGTTCCTGCGCGTCGTCGCGGGCTCGACGCTGGTCACCGTCGCCTACGCGGTGCTGGGCGCCGGGCTGGCCGTTCTGCTCGGTGCGCTGGGCGCGGTGCCGGCCGCCCGCACGACGTGGGGACGGCGGCGCACCGGCTGGCTGCTCACCCGCGGCGGGCTGGCACTGCCCCGCGGCCTGCACGAGGCGGTGTGGGGCCTGCTGCTGGTCAACGTCCTCGGGCTGGACCCGTGGGTCGGCGTGCTCGCCATCGCCGTGCCCTACGGCGCCATCACCGCCAAGGTCTTCGCCGACCTGCTCGACGAGGTCCCGCGCGAGGGCTACCGGGCGCTGCTCGCCGCCGGGGCCGGGCGCGGGACGGCCACCCTCTACGGCCTGCTGCCGCCGGCCGCGGGCGGGCTGCTCTCCTACGCGTTCTACCGGCTCGAGTGCGCGGTGCGCTCCGCCGTCGTCCTGGGGCTGATCGGCGCCGGCGGGCTGGGCTACCAGCTCGCCCTCTCCTTCACCTCGCTGCGCTGGGCGCAGGTCTGGACGACGGTCTACGCGCTCGCCCTGCTCTGCCTGCTCGCCGACGTCGCGGGCCGGGCCGTGCGCCGCCGCGTCGCCACGCCACGGCCCGGAGCGCGGCGGGACCCCGTGCTGACGGGCGCCGTGCTGGCGGTCCTGGCGCTGACCGGCTGGGCCGTCTGGTTCCTGGCCCTCTCCCCCGCCGCGCTGGTCTCGGCCCGCACCCGCGAGCAGGTCGCCTACGTCGCCTCGGCCGCGTGGCCGCCCGCCACAGGCGGCGACCTGCTGGCCGCCGTGTGGTCGGCGTCGGTGGAGACGGTCCGGATGTCGGTGCTGGCGGTGGCGTTCGCGGCCGCGGGGGCGGTGGCGCTGGCGGGGCTCGCGGCCCGTCCGCGGGGCCCGGCCGGGGCGGGGCGCCACGCGGCCGGGGTGCTCACCCGCGCTGTCCTGCTGCTGCTGCGCGCGGTGCCGCCGCCGGTGTGGGCGCTGGTGCTGCTGTTCGTGCTCCTCCCCGGCGTGCTGCCCGGCGCCCTGGCGCTCGGCGTCTACACCCTCGGCGTGCTGGGCCGGCTGGTCGGCGAGGCGGTGGAGGAGGCCGACCGGCGGCCCGGGGACGCGCTCGCGGCCGCGGGGGCCTCCCCGGGCGGGCGGTGGCTGTACGGCAGCGTGCCGGCGCTCGCCAGGCCGGTGCTGGCCCTGGCGCTCTACCGGTGGGAGGTGGTCGTGCGGGACACCGTGCTGGTCGGCCTGCTCGGCGCCGGCGGGATCGGCGTCCTGCTGTCGGCGGCGACGTCGTCGTTCGACTGGCCGGCGGTCACCACGGTGCTGGCCGCGATCGTGGCGCTGACCTTCCTCGTGGACCTGGTCGGCGACCGTGCCCGCGCCGCCCTGCGCTGACGACGCCGTCCTCCCTCACCCCCGCGCGTCCTCCCTCACCGCCCACCACGAGGGAGGACACGCCACGATCAGGGCACCTGATCATGGCGCGGGGCAGTCACCGCCAGCGGGTGCGGGCCGACAGCGCCGCGATCGCCGCGGCTCCCGCCGTCGACGTGCGCAGCACCTCGGGGCCCAGCCGCACCGGCTCCGCCCCGGCCGCGTGGAACGCGATGACCTCGCCGTCCGACAGCCCGCCCTCCGGGCCGACGACCAGCACCACCGTGCCGGTCTCGGGCACCGCCAGCTCGGCGAGCGGACGGCGGGCCTGCTCGTGCAGGACGACGGCGAGGTCGGCCTCGGCGAGCATCCCGGCGATCTCGCGGGTGGTCATGGGCGCGGTCACCTCGGGCAGCCGCGGGCGGCGGGACTGCTTGCTCGCCGCCCGGGCCGCGGCGCGCCACTTGGCCACGCCCTTCTCGACCCGGTCGTCCCGCCAGCGGGTCACGCAGCGGGCGGCCTGCCAGGGCACGATCCGGTCGACGCCGAGCTCGGTGGCCAGGTCGACCGCCAGCGGGCCCCGGTCCCCCTTGGGCAGCGCCTGCACCAGCACGAACTCGGGGTCGGGCGCGGGTACCTCGAACCGGTTCCGCACGGCGACCCGCAGCCCCTGCGGCCCGGCGGCGACCACCTCCCCGTCGACGACGGTGCCGGCGCCGTCCCCGACCCGCACCCGCTCACCGGCCTGCAGCCGCAGCACCTCGACGGCGTGCCGCCCCTCCTGCCCGTCGACGAGCAGCTCCGGGACGTCGGCGAGCTCGTCGACCAGGAACAGCGGGGCGCCGTCGAGCTCGGGGGCCTCGGAGCTCACCGGTCAGCGCCCGTGGAACGCGTCGCGGACCCGGGAGAAGAGGCCGCCCTGCTCTTCGCGGTCGCCGCCGGGCTGGTCCTCCCCGCGCAGGGCGGCGAGCTCGCGCAGCAGTTTCTCCTGCTCGGCGTCGAGCCTGGTCGGCGTCTGCACCTCGACGTGCACCATCAGGTCACCGCGGCCGGTGGCGCGCAGCCGGGGCGCGCCGTGTGCGCGCAGCGTGAGCACGCTCCCCGACTGGGTGCCCGGCCGGATGTCGACCTCCTCCTCGCCGTCGAGGGTCTTCAGCTTCAGCGTGGTGCCCAGCGCCGCCGAGGTCATCGGGAGGGTGACCCGGCAGTGCAGGTCCTCGCCGTCGCGGGTGAACACCTCGTGCGGGCGCTCGTGCACCTCCACGTACAGGTCGCCGGCCGGCCCGCCGCCGGGGCCGACCTCCCCCTGGCCGGTGAGCCGGATCCGCATCCCGTCCTCCACGCCGGCCGGCACCTTCACCGAGAGGGTCCGGCGGGCCCGCACGCGGCCGTCGCCGCCGCACTTGGGGCAGGGCTGCGGGATGACCTGGCCGGTGCCCGTGCAGGTCGGGCACGTGCGGCTGGAGACGACCTGGCCGAGGAAGCCGCGCTGCACGCTCTGCACCTCGCCGCGGCCGGAGCAGGTGCCGCAGGTCGCCGGGTGGGTGCCCGGGGCGGTGCCGGCCCCGGTGCAGGCGTCGCAGAGGACCGCGGTGTCGACGGTGAGTTCCTTGGTCGTGCCGAAGACGCTCTCGTCGAGGTCGAGCTCGACCGGGATGAGCGCGTCCCGCCCGGCCCGGGTGCGGCTGCGCGGCCCGCGCGTGGCGGCGCCGCCGAAGAAGGCGTCCATGATGTCGCCCAGGCCGCCGAACCCGGGGCCGCCGAAGCCGCCGGCGCCCCCGGCCCCCGAGTCGAACGGGTCTCCGCCGAGGTCCACGATCCGGCGCTTCTCCGGGTCGGTCAGCGCCTCGTAGGCGCGGGTGACCTCCTGGAACCGCTCCTTGGCCTCCGGGTCGGGGTTGACGTCGGGGTGCAGGTCACGGGCCAGCCGCCGGTAGGCGCGCTTGATGTCCTGGTCGGTCGCGCCCTGGGCCAGGCCCAGCACGCCGTAGTAGTCGGTCGCCATCGAAGAGTCTCGTCCTCAGCTCTCGGCCAGCAGGTGGCCGACGTAGCGGGCCACGGCTCGCACCGCGGCCATGTTTCCTGGGTAGTCCATGCGCGTGGGCCCCACGACACCGAGCCCGCCGAGCGCCCGGTCCCCCGAGCCGTACCCGACGGTGACCAGCGACGCGCCGGTCAGCGCCTCGTGCGCGTTCTCCTCGCCGATGCGCACCAGCACCGTGCCGGCGTCGACCTCGCTCATCAGGCGGAGGACGACGACCTGCTCCTCGAGGGCCTCCAGCAGCGGTCGGAGCGTGCCGGAGAAGTCGGTGCCGCTGCCTCGGGCGAGGTTCGCCGTCCCGCCGATGACCAGCCGGTCC
Source organism: Blastococcus sp. SYSU DS0669 (assembly GCF_054050895.1). Lineage (NCBI taxonomy): Bacteria > Bacillati > Actinomycetota > Actinomycetes > Geodermatophilales > Geodermatophilaceae > Blastococcus > Blastococcus sp. SYSU DS0669. The sequence continues at coordinate 7,286 of NZ_JBJHAE010000041.1, forward strand.
TCGCTCGGCTCGACGAGGGTCTCGACGAGGGTGGCGCTGACGGCGGCGACCAGCCCCCGCAGGTGCGACGGCGCGGTCTCCAGCAGCCCGGGCACCTTGTCGGCCGCCTCGACCAGCTTCACGCCGGCGAACGCGGAGTTCAGCAGCGCGCGGAGCTCGGGGACGGCGGCGGCGTCGACGTCGGGCGGGCAGTCGACGACCCGCTGCTCGACCCGCCCGGTGTCGGTGATCAGGACCACCAGAAGCCGCCCGACCGCGACCTGCACCACCTCGAGGTGGCGCACGGCGCTGCGGGAGAGCGTCGGGTACTGGACGACGGCGACCTGGCGGGTCAGCTGGGCGAGCAGGCGCACGGTGCGGCCCAGCACGTCGTGCAGGTCGACGGCGCCGTCGAGGAAGCGCTCGATCGCCCGGCGCTCGGCGGCGGAGAGCGGCTTCACGGCCGACAGCCGGTCGACGAAGAGCCGGTAGCCCTTGTCGGTGGGCACCCGGCCGGCGCTCGTGTGCGGCTGGGTGATGTAGCCCTGCTCCTCGAGCACCGCCATGTCGTTGCGGATGGTCGCCGGGGAGACCCCCAGGTCGTGCCGCTCGGCGAGGGCCTTGCTGCCCACCGGGTCGTTGGTCGACACGAAGTCCTGGACGATGGCCCGGAGCACCTCCAGGCGGCGTTCGTCGTGCGCCACGGTGACACCTCCCCGTACCGGTCGACGTGCCGTGCCGCACCGCCGGGTTGCGGGGCCGCGGTGGCCCCGGGACACGCCCGGCCTGGCACTCGCACGGACAGAGTGCCAGGCCAGCATACGCGAGGAAGCGCGTCGTCCTCCCCCGCTCGCGGGCTCGCGGCGAGCCCGTGGACGGGGCCCCGCGGGACGGGGGCGGGGCACGGTCGTGGCCGCTAGGGTGGGCACGGTCGGTGCCCCGGCCGGGGCGGAGAGCGGAGGTCGGTCCCCTGATCTTCAAAGGCGTGCGCAACGGGCGCCCCTATCCCGACCACGGGCTGTCCACCCGCGACTGGGCGATGATCCCGCCCCGGCAGGTCCGGCTGGACACGCTGACCACCACGAAGCGGGAGCTGGCCCTCGACGCCCTGCTCGCCGACGACTCCACCTTCTACGGCGACCTCTTCCCGCACGCGGTCCAGTGGCACGGCGAGCTCTACCTCGAGGACGGGCTGCACCGGGCGCTGCGCGCGGCGCTGCAGCAGCGCACCGTCATCCACGTGCGGGTGCTGGACCTCGACGCGCTCACGCCCGTGCGGGCACCGGAGGGCCCGAGCACGGCCTCCCTGCCGGCCCAACCCCCCGTGCCGGGCCCCCGCAGCACCTGACCCGGGCGCCGCCCCGCCCGGGTCGACCCGCTCGGGGAGGGCTGGTGCCGGGGGCGGCGCCGGCTCCACCCGGCCGCCCCCGCGTCCTCCCGCGAAGACCCACAGGCCCTCCCCCCTCAGTCGTCGGGGGGGCGCGGTTGAGCTTCAGTCAGGCCGTC
>NZ_JBJHAE010000042.1:0-8007 GCF_054050895.1 Blastococcus sp. SYSU DS0669
CCCCCCCCCCCCCCCCCCCCCCCCCCCCCCCCCCCCCCCCCCCCCCCCCCCCCCCCCCCCCCCCCCCCCCCCCCCCCCCCCCCCCCCCCCCCCCCCCCCCCCCCCCCCCCCGCTGCGACCCCGCCGGGGGTCCGGTCCTGGTGACCGGGCCCCCGGCCGTGCGTCGGCTACCGTGCCCGGGCACCCACGACGAGAACAGGCAACGCTGTGCAGCAGCTCCTCAACGGCATCTTCATCGGCTCGATCTACGCGCTGTTCGCCATCGGGTTCACGCTGGTCTTCGGCATCCTCGACCGGCTGAACCTCGCCCACCCCGCGGTCTTCGCCGCCTCGGCCTTCGTCGGCATCGAGCTGGTGGAGCGGGGTGGCCTCTCCCTCTGGACGGCGCTGCCGATCGTCTTCGTCTTCGGCGCCGTCCTCGGCCTGGTCATCGAGCGGGTGGCGTTCCGGCCGCTCAAGAACCGGGCCGACGCCCACTTCGCCGGGCTGATCTCCTCGATCGCGCTCGCCGGCATGCTCATCGCGCTGCTGCAGTGGCGCTACGGCCCGGACACCCGCCGCTTCCCGCCGGGCTCCTTCCCCGACACCCGGTTCGAGGTGTTCGGCGCCCAGGTGACCCTCGTGCAGGTGGTCATCCTCGCGGTCTCGCTCGCCCTGATGGTGGGCCTCACCTACATGGTCACCCGCACGCGGCTGGGCCGGGGCATGCGCGCGGTCGCGGAGAACCCGACCGCGGCGCGGGTGCTCGGCGTGAACGTCGACCGGGTCACCGCGGTCACCTTCGCGATCTCCTCGGCGCTCGGCGCGGTCGCCGGCGTGCTCTTCGCCATCAACGTGAACACCGCTCAGCTGGGCATGGGCGCCGCGATCGAGCTCAAGGGCCTGGCGGTCATCATCGTCGGCGGCATGGGGTCGCTGCCCGGTGCGCTCATCGGTGGGCTGCTGCTCGGGCTGGCCGAGGTGTTCGCCGTCCAGTACATCGGCTCGTCGTGGGTGAACGTCATCGCGTTCGGCCTGCTGTTCGTGATCCTGCTGCTGCGCCCGCAGGGGCTGCTCGGCGCGCGGAAGGTCCGGGAGGTCTGATGCTCGGCCAGTACGCCACCACGCTCACCTTCATCGCGCTGGGGGCGATCTTCGCCTACTCCTTCTACGCCGTCCTGATCGCCGGGCAGCTCAGCCTCGGCCAGGCCGGCTTCGCCTCCCTCGCGGCGTTCTCCGGTGCCTACCTGGCACCCAGCGGGGCCGACGTCGGTGACGTCCCCGCCCTGCTGATCGCCGTGGCGATCGGCATGTCGGTCGGCGCGCTCGGCGCCGTCGTCCTCGGCCTGCCGACCATGCACCTGCGCGGGGTCTTCCTGGCCATCGCGACCCTCGGCTTCGCCGAGGCGGTCCGCGTGGTGCTGCTCAACCAGGAGTGGACCGGCGGCGCCCAGGGCCTGGGGGTCCCCCGGATCCTCACCGTCGGCATGGCCTGGACGGCGCTCGCGCTCGTGGCCTACTGGTTCTGGCGGATGGGGCGATCGCGCTACGGCCGTGCGCTGGAGGCCATCCGCGAGGACGAACTGGCCGCCCGGTCGATGGGCATCGACGTGGGGCGCCACCGGCTCGCCGCATTCGTCACCGCCGGCGCGGTCGCCGGGCTGTACGGCGTCCTCTACGCCTACTACGTCCGGCTCATCGCCCCCAACGACTTCGACTTCGTCGCGGCCGTCGAGGGGCTGGTCACCGCGGTGGTGGGCGGCTCGACGATGTTCCTGGGGCCGCTCCTGGGCAGCGGCTTCCAGACGATCGTCCCGGAGATCCAGCGGGCGGTCGGGGTGGAGGCCGGCTGGATCCGGCCGTTCCTGGCCAGCCTGCTCCTCCTGGTCGTCATCCTCTTCCTGCCCGGGGGGCTCGCCAGCCTCATCCCGCGGCGGACCCGCATGCCCTCCGGTGACGACGGCGACTCCACCACCGGCCTCGCCGGCCGCCGCCACCCGGCGGCCGGGGAGCCGGTGGTCACGCTCGCGGGCCTGGGCAAGGAGTACGGCGGCGTGCACGCCGTCCGCGGCGTGGACCTGGAGATCCGGGCCGGCGAGGTCGTCGGCCTGATCGGCCCCAACGGCGCCGGCAAGACCACGCTGGTCAACATGATCAGCGGGCTGGTCCCGCCCAGCTCCGGGAGCGCGACGGTGCTCGGGACGGCGATCGGCAGCACCCCGGTGCACCGCATCGCGGCGGCCGGGGTGAGCCGCACGTTCCAGCACTCGAAGCTGTTCAACCGGCTCTCGGCGCTGGAGAACGTGCTCGTCGGCGCCCACCTGGTCAGCAGGCCCACCTTCCTGCGGCGGCTGATCTGGCTGCCGTCGGCGCGGCGGGACGAGCGCGCGGCGCTGCGGCAGGCGGCCCGCTGCCTGGAGCGGGTCGGGCTGAGCGAGCTCGCGGGCAGCCGGGCGGAGGCGCTGTCCTACGGCGACCAGCGCCGGCTCGAGATCGCCCGCGCGCTGGCCTCGGACCCCTCCCTGCTCATCCTGGACGAGCCGGCCGCGGGGATGAACCACGTCGAGGCGGCCCGGCTGTCGGAGCTGATCCGGTCGCTGGCGCGCGACGGGCTCACCATCCTGTTCATCGAGCACAACGTCGGCATGGTCCTGCAGACCTGCACCCGCGTCGTCGTCCTCAACTTCGGCGAGGTCATCGCCAGCGGTGCGCCGGACGAGGTCGCCGCCGACCCGGCCGTCATCGAGGCCTACCTGGGGTCGGCCGACGACGACGGCGACGAGGGCCCCGTCGCCGAGACGGCCCGCTCCGGCGCCACCGCGGCCGGCGCCGGCGACGCGCCACCGGACGCCGTCGCCAACGTGCGGCCTGGCGCCGCCGGCACCCTGGACACGCCCGACAGCACGAGGGATGCGACATGAGCGACCCGATCCTCACCGTGGAGGGCCTGCGGGTGACCTACGGCCGGGTCGAGGCGGTGCGCGACGTCTCCTTCCGGGCCGAGCAGGGATCGCTCGTCACGCTGGTCGGTGCGAACGGCGCGGGCAAGTCCTCGGTCATCAACGCCGTCTCGGGCATGCTTCGGCCGGCCGGTGGCCGGATCACCTTCGAGGGCCGGGACATCACCCGCACCCCCGCCCACAAGCTGGTGGGCCGCGGGCTGGTGCAGGTGCCCGAGGGGCGGCAGATCCTCGCCACCCTGACCATCGAGGAGAACCTCCAGATGGGCACGTGGCACGCGGGCACCGGCGGCGCGCGCCGCGTCGACGAGATGTACGACCGGTTCCCCGTGCTCGCCGAGCGGCGGGCGTTGCCGGCGGGGGCGCTCTCCGGTGGGGAGCAGCAGATGCTGGCCATCGCCCGCGCCCTGGTCGCCGGACCCACCGTGATGCTCATGGACGAGCCCTCGATGGGGCTGGCGCCGAAGATCGTCGACGAGGTGTTCCGCGTCATCGAGGAGATCCGCGCGTCGGGCACCACGGTCGTGCTGGTGGAGCAGAACGCCCGCCGGGCCCTGCGCGCCGCCGACCACGGGTACGTGCTGCAGAGCGGCGAGGTGGTGCACTCCGGCCCGGCGGCCGAGCTGCTCGCCGACGAGCGCATCGTGCAGGCCTACCTGGGGGTCGAGAGCGGCACCTGACTCTGGGGGGCGGTGACGTGCTGGAACGGCCCCCGTGCAGGGTCCCGCCGCGAGCGCAGCGAGTGGTGGGCCAGTACGGCAACACGTGGGGGGAAATGTGGGACTTTGTCCGCGCTGTGTGGTTTGATCTTGACGCTGCGTAAGGGCCGCCCGCGCCCTCGGCGTCGGAGGTGCACACGGTGGCCGCTCGCCGGTCTGTGCCTGCGCCCGCGTGCCCGGACGGGCACGCGGGCGCGCAGGTCCATGCTCACGAGGCCAGGCAGTCGAGGCGCGGAGCGACGCGCGTGTTCCGCTGCCGGTTCGAGCAGGACGGCGAGGCCGGGGTCCACTACTTCACGGTGCTCACCCGGCCGAAGGCGGACGCGCGGCTGCTGATCGACCAGGTGGTGAGTGCGCCGGAGTGCCCCAGGCCGGGGCACGGCGGGCGCTACGTGTGGCCCCACGGCACCTACAAGACCGCCGCCGGCGAGCGGCAGCGGTACCGCTGCGTGAGTCGGACCGACGACGGCGACGCCCACACCTTCTCCGCTCCGCTGCCGCGCGCGGCGGTGGAGGACGACACCTGCTGCCCGGACTGCGAGGTGCTGACCCCGAGGCACGCCGGGGAGGAGGCGGTCAGCCGGCGGCTGAACGTGCCGACACCGGTGGTCGTGTCGGTGCTGCGCGAGCTGGCCGACGGGCACGCCTACACGGCGGTGTCGAAGCGAGCGTTGGAGCAGATGAAGCGCCCGACCGGGCGAGTGCGCACGGTCGGCGGCAAGACGCCCGAGGAGCTGCACGAGGCCGGCCAGTTCGGTCCGCGCCGGGAGCTGAAGGCGCACTGGCACCTCTCGGCCGACATCCTCGAGCGGTTCGCCCCGTTCATCACCGAGCCGGCGCTCGCGGCGATGCAGGTGGAGGAGGCGGCCTACCGGGCCGAGGGGCTGCCGGTGGTGTACTTCGCCGACGAGGTGGCGGTGAAGCGGGACTACGCCCGGTCGGCCACGCTGACCAACGCCCCGGTTGTGTGGACCGCGCTGGTGGTCACCCGGACCAGCTGGGAGCGCGACAAGGACGGCAAGGTCACCGGCCGGTCGAGCCGGCTGGTGCGGGTGCGGGCGCTGCCCAACGCCTCCACCGAGGCCTGGCGGCTGGTCCTGGCCGAGCTCGACGCGCCGAACTTCCTCGTCGCCGACGGCGCGGCGGCGATCGAGAAGGCCGCGACCGCCGTGTGGGGCAAGAAGACCACGTTCGTGCCGTGCATGTACCACGCGACCCGCAACATCGAGGCCAGGCTGACCCCGCCCCGCGGGCGGCTGGCCGACAAGGTGCGCGACCACATGTACCGGCTCAGCCGCGAGCTGATGCGCGACGGCGGGCCGAAGGCCGTCAGCACCTGGTTCGACGAGCTGGAAGACGCGGCGGCGGCCGCCGACCTGCCGGCGGACCTGGTGGCCGCCCAGCGCCGCCGCTACGAGCCGCTGCTGCGGCGCACCGCGCTGGTCGCGCAGCGGCACAACGACCCGGAGGTGCAGGTCAGCAACTCGGCGGTCGAGTCGCAGATCCGGTTGTGGGTCAAGCGGCTGACCACCCGCCGCGGGGCGATGTTCTCCAACCTGGCCCGGACCAACCTGCTCGGGGATCTCATCGTCGCCGCCGCCAACGGCGCACTGCTCGACCAGCACGAGGTCGCCCGCACCCTGCGCGAGGCGTCCAAGCGCACCCGGGGTTGGGCGCCGCCGCCACGCGCCCTGACCGAGCCCGCGGGCGTGCTCGGCCTGCGCGACGCGTTCTCCGTCACCGAGCTGCTCGAACGGCACTCCTCGTGAGCACCGCGCCGGAGAAGGGGGCGGCGTACCAGGAGCTGGTCGCCGGCCGCGAGTTCGTCGTCCTCGACATCGAGACCACGCACACGAAGGCAACCAAGACCGCCGAGGCCGCCTTCCACCCGATCTCGGTCGGGGCGGTGGTGCTGCTCAACGGCACCCGTCGGGAGACCTTCCACCGGCTGGCCAACCCCCGCGTCCCGGTGGACAGGGACAGCAGCGCCTACAACGGCATCCGCACCGCAGACCTCACCGGCCAGCCCGACGTCGCCGCCGTGCTGGCCGAGCTGGACGCCTTCCTCGCCGGGCACCCCGACGCCGCGCTGGTCTGCCACAACGCCCTGTTCGACGTCGGGCACCTGGCCGCCGCCTACGCCCGCGCCGGGATGACCCCATTCGACCGGCTCGTCTTCGACACCGAGTTCCTCGGCGTCCGGCTCAAGCTGCCCGGCGTCGCCAACTTCGCCAAGCTCACCGACCTCGCCACCCGGTACGGCATCAACACCACCCTCGCCGTGCCGCGCGCCCAGGCCCGGCTGCACAAGGCGCTCAAGGACGCTCAGGACACCGCCGAGGTGCTCGACTGTCTCCTGGCCGAGGCCGCGCTGCTGGGCATCGCCACCTGGGACGAGTTCTGCCGCGTCACCAAGCCCAAGCGCAGCAGCGACATCGCTGCCACAGTCCGCCGCCGACGGCGGATGCGCGCTCCGCAGATCCCGGCCGGCCACATCCGCGCCTGCCACGGCCGCACCCGGCTGCCGGCCCGACCGACCGAGGCCGCGCTCGACGCCTGGACCGCGCAGATCGCCGCCTGCGTGCGGCTGCACTGCCCGACGATCGCGGAGAAGGTGCTCTACGACGAGCGTCACGCGCCCCGCCTCCTCGACCGGCTCACCGCGCTGCTGGCCACCACGCGCGACCCCGGCGACGTGGGCACCCTGCTCGTCGCGCTGGAACCGCTGCTGGAACGCCTCGACCGGCCGGCGGCGCGGGCCTGGTACAGGGCCAACCATCAGCAGATCCGCGACGCCCAGCCGTGCGAGCCGCACGCCGCCTGCCCGGCCTGCGTCGCCGGACGCCCCTGCCCGCGGGACGTCATCTACCGGCTGCTCACCCGCCGCGCCCTCGACTACGGCACCACCGCGGCCGGCGTCCCGGTCAGCCTGCTGTCCAAGCAGGTGAAGAAGGACCTGTACTACGGCAAGAGCGCCCGCAAGATCGACACCTGGCCGGCGCAGGGCCTGTCCGACATGGCCGCGCACATGTTGTGGGTCGTCGTGCAGGAGGCCCGCGCCAAGCACCAGCACACCACCGTCAGCAAGCTGCTCGCCTCGGCGGTCGAGCGCGGCCTGCACCTGGCCGACCCGCACCTCGCGCTCGAAGTCGCCCGGCACTGGGCCCGCAGCCCCGACCGCGACGGCGACGTGGAGCAGCTCGTCACCACCGTGCTGGCGAAGGCCAACAGCAACCCCGGCTACCTCGACCTCGAGGTGTGGTTCCACGGGTCGTTCCGCCGCGCCGCCGCAGCCCGCCAGGCCGCCGCGGGCCGGATCACCCGGCAGCGGAAAGCCGACCCGGTGCGCACACCGGCCGACATCGAACTGCGCCCGCCGCAGAGCACCCACACGTACCGCTACCAGCTGCACCGCTTGCCGCCCGCCAGCTGACACAGCCGGTCCGTGACCGGACGCAGGCAAGCGAGTCGGTACGGCGGGACCGGGTCAGCGACCCGTGGCCTCGATGGTCACCTCGTGGTCCCCGAAGCGGGCCGCCAGAGGCTTCGTCGGCGTGACCCCCGACGGCAACTCCACCACCGTGACGTGCCCGCTCATGTCCGCAGAGCAGACGTCCCGGTCGGGGAACAGCGGTCCCAGGCGGACCTCGATCTCTTGCTCTGCGACCACCTCGATACCAAGCGGTCCGCTGGGACAGCTGGAACTGCCGAAGGTGACCACCGCGAGGTACTGGCCGTCGTTGACCCAGGCGATCGAGGGCTGGAAGGCCGACTCGAGGGGCGACGGGCCACCGGAGTCGGGCGCAGGCGCCGGCGAGGGCGTGTAGGTCCGCTCGTCGAACCCTTCCCCGGGGTCGGGCAGCGTGATTCGGGGCGCAGGGGACGGCGCGGGGAGCACCTCAACGCGTGGTCCGGGGAGCGGCGTGAGCACGAACTCCCGGGCCTCGGGCGTATCAGCTCCGAGGCCGAACTCCGCGACGTAGGGCGAACTGCCCGGCCCGCTGGCGCCGCAGGCGGCCAGCGCAGGCGTGGCGGCCAGCAGCGCCGCCATCGCCAGCAGGGGCCACACCGGCCGGGGTCGGTTCACAGCTCGCATCGTGCGGCCCTACGACCTCGGAGTCCAGCAGCTCCACCCGAAGCGTGACGCAAGGGAGACGTTGCTGCGCGCCAGCGGGCTGCTGATCGCCCAGTGCAGAACCGCGTGTCGCTGCCGCAGCTGGCCGCCGCACACGGCCAAGCTCAGAACCTCCTGGGTCGGCCGAGCGCAGCGGTCACCGAGGCCCGTCGAGGGACGCAGAGATGTCCCACATTTCCCCCCACGTGTTGCCGTACTGGGTGGTGGGGGGGGG
>NZ_JBJHAE010000043.1:0-7546 GCF_054050895.1 Blastococcus sp. SYSU DS0669
CCCCCCCCCAGCCCCCCCCCCGCCCCCCGGGGCCCCCCCCCCCCCCCCCCCCACCCCCCCCCCCCCCCCCCCCCCCCCCCCCCCCCCCCCCCCCCCCCCTCGACTCGACGGTCGTCTCGTCGATCAGGTCGGTGATGACCAGGCGCGCGTCGGTGGCGCGACGCCGCTGGCCGGTGTCGGTGGTCGTCACAGGGCGATCTCCTGCGGGAGCAGGCCGAGCAGCGCGAGCTTGTCGCGGATGGCGTCGGCGGTGAACGGCTTGATCACGTACTCGTGCGCGCCGGCGGCCAGGGCGCGGACGATCTGGGTGTGCTCGCTCTCCGACGTGACCATCATCATGGTCATCGACCGCCACGCCGGGTTGGTGCGGACGGCGGAGACGAACTGCAGCCCGTCCATCACCGGCATGTTCCAGTCGATGGTGGCCAGGTCGGGGATCCAGCCCTCGTCCAGCACGTCGAGGCCGGCGCGGCCGTGCTCGGCGTCCCGGACCTCGTAGCCGAAACCGGTCAGGATGCCGCTGACGATCCGGCGCATGGCGCGCGAGTCGTCGATTACCAAGGCACGCATGTCAGGCCCCCTTCAGTGGGCGGTAGGCGGAGCTGCGGCCGATCACGACCCGCTCCCAGGAGTCGTCGACGCCGAGGGTGGTCTCGGCGGCGCCGAGGAACAGCCAGCCGTCGGGTCGCATCAGGTCCCGCACGCGGCGGAGGATCGACTGCTTGGTCGGCAGGTCGAAGTAGATGAGGACGTTGCGCAGGTAGACGACGTCGAACGGCCCCATCCGCGGCAGCGGCGCCGCCAGGTTGCACTCGCAGGCGTTGACCATGCGGCGCAGGTTCGGCGACACCTCCCACTCGTTGCCCGAGCGGGTGAAGTGCCGGACCAGCATCGGCGCCGGGAGGCCGCGGTTGACCTCCAGCTGGCTGAACCGGCCGGCCCGGGTGCGCTGCACCATCTCGCGGGAGAGGTCGGTCGCGGTGATCGACACGCGAGAGGCCGCGTTGGGCAGGGCGTCGTCCAGGAGCATCGCGATCGTGTACGGCTCCTGCCCGCTGGAGCAGGCCGCCGACCAGATCTGCAGCCGCTCGTTGGCGCCACGCGCCTGGAGCAGTGACGGGAGCACGGTCGACGTCAAGGCGGTGAACGGGTCGCCGTCGCGGAACCACGAGGTCTCGTTGGTGGTGAGCGCCTCCACGATCCGGCGGGTGTGGTCGGCGTCCGGGCGCACCCGGACGCTCTCCACGAGCTTGCCGACGTCGGTCATGCCCATCTGTCGGGCGATCGGCAGGAGCCGGGCCTCCACCAGGTACTCCTTCCCCGGCTGGAGGACGATCGCGCTCTCCTTGCGGACCAGGTCACGGACCCAGTCGAAACTGGTCGCGGTCAGGCTCATCGACGACCTCCCACGGCCATTGGGGTGCTGGTGTTCAGGACGGCGGCACCCGCGAGGTGCCGCTGGATCGCCTCGGCGATGCGCTCGAGCGGCAGCACCTCGTCGGCGTAGCCGGCCTGGGCGACGGCGCCAGGCATGCCCCAGACGACCGACGTCGCCTGGTCCTGCACGACGACGGTGCCGCCGGCGTTGCGGATCTCGCCGCAGCCGTTCCGCCCGTCGGCGCCCATGCCGGTGAGCACGACCCCGAGGACGGCGCCGTCGTAGGCGGCGACCGCGGAGCGGAAGAGCGGATCGACCGCGGGGCGGCAGAAGTTCTCCGGCGGGTTCTGGTTCAGCGCGGTGCTGAACCCGGCCCGCCCGTTGTTCCGGACGACGAGGTGGTGGTCGCCGGGGGCCAGGTGCACGGTGCCCGGCGCGAGAGGTGTGCCGTCCACCGCCTCGACGACCCGCAGCGGCGAGAGCCGGTCCAGCCGCTGGGCGAACTGGCGGGTGAAGACGGGCGGCATGTGCTGGGCCAGCAGGACAGGCACCGGGAGGTTCGCCGGCAGGGCGGGGAGCACGCGGGCGAGCGCCTCCGGACCACCGGTGGAGGAGCCGATGACCAGCACCGCCGGCTTCTTGCCCGGACCGGTGCGGGGCACGGCGGGGCGGGGCGGCAGGACCGCGGGAGCCGCGGCCCGGGCCGGCGTCGTCACCGGGCGGCCGGTGAGCGCCTTGATCTTCGGGATCAGCTGCTCGCGGACGCTCTCCATCGACTGGGCCACGCTGCCGACGTTGGCCGGCTTGGTGACGTAGTCGTTGGCCCCCGCCGAGAGGGCGTCGAGGGTCGCGGTCGCGCCGCGCTCGGTCAGCGTGCTGAACATGATGATCGGCAGGCGGGTGAACGCCCGGCCGGCGCCGCCCCCGCGGATCCCCCGGACCGCTTCGATGCCGTTCAACTCCGGCATCTCGATGTCCATGGTGACCAGGTCGGGCTCCAGCGCGGCCAGCTTGCCGAGGGCCACCTTGCCGTTGACGGCGGTGCCCACGACCTCGATCCCCGGGTCCGCGGAGAGCACGTCGGTGACGATCTTGCGGACGACGACCGAGTCGTCGACCACCATCACCCGGATCGGGTTCACACGTCCTCCTGGCCCCTGCCCGCGCCGACCGGCGGGCTCGTTGTCTGTATCGGCATCTCCGCGTCCGGCTTGAGCCCGTCGGCGGTGCGGCGTCCGATGTCGCCCGCATTTCTCGGATGATCACGACGGGTGCGCCCCGGCGCGGCGCCGAAATGCACGGCACCACCGACCGGTGACCGCGACCGACATTCCGAGGAATGGTCGTGGAGGTCTCCGGTGCGGGAGCGCCGTGCTCCCCGGAACGCCCCAGATCCGCATGGCCGCGCGGTGGATCGCGGACTCGGCGGACTGGTGCCGACTCAGATTCTCGGCGGCGGAGAGGGCGGGTGAAGCCGACACGCGAAAAGGTGCCGCGCCATTTCCTGGTCGCCCATCATTGTCGACGATGGCGGGAGAGCGGCGCACGGGCCATTGTCGACAAGTGCCCCGGAAATGGTCGCCGAGCGGGAGGGATGCGACGCGGCGCGGACAGCCGCGGGCCGGTCAGGCGAGGGCGGAGACCCGTCGGCCCGGGGCGCGGAGCACGGCGGCGCTCTCGCTGCCCAGCAGGTCGTCGAGCACGAGCGCCTGGACGCACCCGGCCACGGCGTTCCAGACGCCGGCGGCGCCGTCGTGCAGGTCGAAGCCGCCGTCGAGGAAGGCCTGGACGGCGAGCAGCTGCGCCGAGGCCAGCGCCCGGGTGCGCCCGGACACGTGCGCACCCCACGAGGCCTCGTGCATCGCGGTGGCCCACGGCCGGTGGGCGGCGCGCCCCTCGTCGACGGCGGCCCGCCAGCGCGACCGACCGCCCTCGTCGAGCTCCCGGACGGCGGTGAGGAAGCCGGTCAGCTCCCCGGCGTGCTCGAGCCCCCAGCCCGCGGGACCGGCCAGCGGGCCGGCGTCCAGGGCCCGGTCGAAGGCGGCGGTCAGGTCGCGGCGCACCAGTGGGGGCAGGACCCCGGCGGCCCAGAAGCCGACGGCGGCGTCGGCCAGCACGTCGGCGGCCTGCTCCCAGGTGTCGGCGCCGAGCCGGCCCGCGAGGGCGTGCTCGTGGCCCAGGACGTCGTCCCGGAGCAGCCGCTCCAGCGTGGGCGCATCGCCGATGGTGCCCTGCTCCAGCTGGCGCACCAGCAGGGCGGTGCGGTCCCCGGCGCCCTCGGCGGCGCCCGCGGCGGTGCGCACGTGCGGCACGGCGGCGGCCATCTCCCGGGCGCGGCGCGACCGGACGGCGCGCACCCCGCGCTGCTCGCGGTCCAGCCCACGACCCGGGTGGACCCCGGCGAGGCGGGTGAGCGCCTGCTCGTCGGCCCCGAGGCCCGCGAGGAGGACCTCGGCGACCTGCCGGCCGGCCGGCAGGCGGACCAGGTCGAAGCCCAAGGTGGCGGCACTCACCAGGGAGTAGGGCACGGCACGCCTCCAGGGCTCCGGGAACGGGACGAACCCATGCTGGCTGCCCGGGCGGGGCAGCACCATGTGCCCGTCACCCCATCGCAGGAGCGCCTGTACCCCTACAGCGCGTGTCGCACCGTGCGCGGTCAGCGATTGATCACGCCTGGTGACCGGTCGCTACCGCAGGTGCTGCCCCGGTCGTCGCGCGTCCCGGTCCCGGAAACGCCGGAGCGGCGGGAAGGTGGTCCCTCCCCGCCGCCCGGTGCCGCGGTGTGGTGTCGTGCCGAGTGGGCCCCGGACCGGAGGACGACAGGGTGCTACGCGCTGACGGCCTTCTGCACGTCCAGGGCCAGCAGCAGCTTCCCGTCGAGCTTGTAGGCGCCGCGGATGAGATCGCGGGCCTGGCCCTCCAGGGTGTCCGGCGGCGCCTCGAAGTCGCCGGCGTCGACGTCCACCACGTCGGCGATGGAGTCGACGAGCATGCTGACGGCCTCGCCGTGCAGCCGGACGACGATGACGACGGGGTCGGTGCCCTCCGGGCGCGCCGGCCGGCCGAGCCGCTCCCGCAGCTCGATGGCGGTGACCACCTGGCCGCGGAGGTTGATCAGCCCGGCGACGGCCGTCGGGGCGAGCGGCACGCGGGTGAGCTGCTGGCTGCGCAGCACCTCCTGCACGTGCTCGACCTCGATGCCGTACAGATCACCGTCGAGCCGGAAGGTGGCCAGCTGGCCGCTGGTCGCGGGCGCCAGGGTGAGCGTCGATTCGGTCACGTCAGACCTCCAGCAGTGCGTCGGGGACGCCGGAGGGCGTCGAGGAGGGGTGGGTGGCGCTGGGGGCGGCCGAGTAGAACTGCGGATCCGCGGCGAGGATGGCGGCCCGCACGTCGAGCAGCTCGGTCACCTTGTCGCCCAGGACGGCGGAGCCGAGCAGGCCCATGTCGTCGATGTCGCTGCGCACCGCGGCCTCGCCGTCGACGATGTCGAGGATCTCCTCGACGACGATGGCGACGCTGCGGCCGTGGTCGGCGTAGACGATGACCTCGAGCACCTCGCGGTCGGACTCGCCGAAGGCACCCAGGTGCCGGTCGAGCCGGACCATCGGCAGGATCGCGCCGCGGTACTGGACGACCTCGCGGTTGCCGACCTTCTCGACCGACTCGGCGCGCACCTGCTCGAGGCGGGTGACCGTGTCCAGCGGGATGGCGACCCGGCGGCCGCCGCCGATGGCGGCCAGCAGCATGCGCTGCCGGTCGGTCTCGGTGGCCACGGTCTGCAGCGAGCCGGCGCGGGCCTCCTGGCGGTCGGTCGTCTCGGTCCGCAGGGCCCGCCGGGCGAGCGCCTGCACGTCGAGGATGAGGGCGACGGTGCCGTCGCCGAGGACGGTCGCCCCGGAGTAGAGGCCGATGGCCTTGAGCTGGCCGCCGACCGCCTTGACGACGATCTCCTCGGTGTTGATCACCCGATCGACGACGAGCCCGAAGCGGCGGCCCTCGGAGCGGAGCACGGCGATGACCACGTGCCCGTCGTGCCGCTCGGAGGTCAGGCCCAGGACGTCGGTGAGCCGGACGAGCGGGAGCAGCTCGCCGCGGAGCCGGTAGACCTGAGCCCCGCCGACCTCCTCGACCGCGTTCACGGCCTTCTCGGCGTCCAGGGAGACGAGCTCCTGCAGGCTGATCTGCGGGATGGCGTAGCGGTCGGTGGCGCACTCGACGGTCAGCGCCGGGACGATCGCCAGCGTCAGCGGGATGCGCAGCCGGCAGACGGTGCCCACGCCGGCATCGGACTCGACCTCGATCGTGCCGCCGATGGACTCGATGTTGGTCTTGACGACGTCCATGCCGACGCCGCGGCCGGAGACGTTGGTGACCGCCGCGGCGGTGGAGAAGCCGGGCAGGAAGATCAGCTGCAGGATGTCCGCCGGGCTCATCCGGGACAGCGCGTCCTGGGTGAGCAGGCCGCGCTGGACCGCCTTGGCGCCGAGCTTGACCGGGTCGATGCCGGCGCCGTCGTCGGCCACCTCGACCACGACCTGGCCGCTCTCGTGCCGGGCGCGGAGGGTGAGCACGCCCTCGGCGGGCTTGCCGGCCTTCTTCCGGTCCTCGGGCGCCTCGATGCCGTGGTCGACGGAGTTGCGGACCAGGTGGGTCAGCGGGTCCTTGACCGCCTCGAGCAGGGTCTTGTCGAGCTCGGTGTCCCGGCCCTCCATCTCCAGGCGGATCGACTTCTTCAGCTGGAGGCCGAGGTCGCGGACGACGCGCGGCAGCTTGGACCAGATGTGGTCGATCGGCTGCATGCGCGTCTTCATGACGCCCTCCTGCAGCTCGCTGGCGATCAGGTTGAGGCGCTGGGAGGCGCGGATCAGGTCGGTGTCGGTCTGCCGCGCGACGTTCTGCACGATCTGGTTGCGGGTGAGCACCAGCTCGCCGACGAGCAGCATCAGCTCGTCGAGCAGGTCGACGTCCACGCGGATCGTGCTGTCGGCGACGGCGCGGCGGGTCTGGCCACCGGCCGCCTCCGGGTGGGCGGCCTCCCCCTCGGGGTGGTCGACGACGGGCTCGGGCACCAGGCGCTCCTCGGCGACGGGAGCGGCGACGGGAGCGGCGGCGACCTTGGCGCGCGGCGTCCGCGTGGCCGGGGCCTTGGCGGTTGCCCTGGCGGGCGCCTTCGCGGGGGTCTTCCGCGCGGCGGCCTTGGCCGGGGCCTTGGCGGCGGCCTTCGCGGGGGCCCGGGGGGCGGGCACCGCCGCAGCGGCCTCCTGGGCCACGGCCGGCGCAGGGGCCTCGGCAGCGGCGACCGGGCCGTCCTCCATGGCGGCGCTGATAGCGGCGACGACGGCGGAGACGTCGACCGACCCCTCGCCGCCGGAGGCCTCGATGGAGGTCAGCAGCGACCGGACCGTGTCGACCATCTGCAGCAGCACGCTGGTGCGCTGCGGCGTCAGGGCGAGCTCGCCGTCCCGCAGGCGGGACAGCATGTTCTCCCCGACGTGGGTCACCTCCTCCAGGCGGTTGAACGCCAGGAAGCCGCTGGTGCCCTTGATCGTGTGGATGGTCCGGAAGATGCTGGACAGCCGCTCGCGGGAGTCGGGCTCCTGCTCGAGCGCGACCAGGTCGGTGTCGAGCTGGTCGAGGTTCTCGTGGCTCTCCACGAGGAATTCCTCGACGATGTCGTCCAGACCGTCCACTGCTGCCTTCTCTCTCATCGCGACGGGGCACAGGCGGCCCCGCTGGGTCATCGGCGGGCCGTCGGCGGAGTCAAGGTGAACCCGCGCCGACGCCCGTCAGCCGTGTTATCGGCAGCCCGCCGCTGCATCCGACCGTCGCCGGGGCGGGCTGGTGGTGCTCAGTAGCTGAACCGGCCCACCGCGGCCCGGAGGTCGCCGGCCATCCGCGACAGCTCGTCGACGGCGGTGCGGGTCTGGGTGAGCGCCTGGGTGGTGGAGTCCGCCGCCGTGGAGACGCTGGTGATGTTCGCGGCGATCTGCCCCGATCCCCCGGCGGCCTCCTGCACCGACCGCGACATCTCGTTCGTGGTCGCGGTCTGCTCCTCCACCGCCGAGGCGATGGTGGTCTGGCGGTCGGAGATCTGCGCGACGATCTGGGAGATCTCCTCGATCGCCGCGACCGCCGCGGTCGTGTCGCCCTGGATGGCCAGCACCC
>NZ_JBJHAE010000044.1:0-7491 GCF_054050895.1 Blastococcus sp. SYSU DS0669
ACTACTCCGCCGGGGTCGACCCGGTCACCGGCCGCTTCCTGGGCAAGCCGGTGCCCACCGGTGTCCGCCCCCGCTTCACCGACCGCTTCACCGACATGGGCATCACCCTCTCCCCCCGCGTCTTCGGCGTGGCCGAGCCGGCCACCGCGGCCCGACGGAGCTGGGGCTGATGTCGCCGGTGCTGCTGCTCGCCGGGCTGGTCGCGGTGGCCGGCGGCGTCTTCCTCGTCGCCGTCGCCGTGCTGCCGGCCGGGCCGCCGCGGGTGCCGTTGAGCCGGGTCGACCCGACAGCGGCGCCGACGACCTCGGCGCTGTCCGGGATGGGGTCGGCCGCAGGCGTCGCCGTCGGCCGCGTGCTCGCGCGGCGAGGCTGGGCAGCGTCCGGCGCGATGACGCTCGAGCAGGCCGGCGTCGCGATGCAGCTGACCGACTTCGTCCTGGCGGTCGGACTCGTCGCCACCGTCGCCGCCGTGCTCGGGGCGCTGGTGGGCGGGCTCGTGCTCGGTCTGCTGCTCCCGATCGTGGTCGTTCTGGGTAGCCGGGTGCTGCTGCGGTTCAGGGCCGGGCGGCGGCGGGCCGCGTTCGCCGACCAGCTCGACGACTCGCTGCAGCTGATGGCCAGCAGCCTGCGCGCCGGGCACAGCATCCTCCGGGCGATGGACTCCGTCGCCACCGAGGCTGACGCCCCGACGTCGGAGGAGTTCGCCCGGATCATCAACGAGACCCGCGTCGGCCGGGACCTCACCGACGCTCTCGACGAGGTCGCCGAGCGGATGGGCAGCGAGGACTTCACCTGGGTGGCCCAGGCCATCGCCATCCAGCGCGAGGTCGGCGGCAACCTCGCCGAGGTGCTGGACGCCGTCGGCGACACCATCCGGGAGCGCAACGCCATCCGCCGCCAGGTCAAGGCGCTCTCCGCCGAAGGGAAGCTCTCCGCGACCGTGCTCATGGCCCTGCCCTTCGGCATCACCGTGTTTCTCTCGCTCACGAATCCGAGCTATCTCTCGGCGTTCACCGAGAGCCTGGCCGGCTACACGATGCTGGGGGTCGCGGCCGTCATGATGCTGGTCGGCGGCCTGTGGCTGAAGAAGACCGTGGCGATCCGGTTCTGATGACCATCGCTGCTTCGCAGGGGAACCGGACCACGGTCCTCGTCGTCACTCCGCAGGAGGACCCGTGCTGATCCCGGCCATGCCCGGTCCGGTCCTGGCCGCCGTCGCCGCAGTGGCTCTCGGTGTGCCGATCCTCGGCTGGGCCTGCCTGCCCCGCACCCACGGCGTGGCCGCACAAGCGCAGGCGAACCTGGCGCGCGGACTCGACGTCCCCGGCGGTGCGGGGCAGCGGAGTAGCCGAACGCGCCTCGGTCCCGCCGCGCGCCTCGTTGGCTACCTGACCCCGCGAGGGACGACGGACCGGCTCAACCGGCTGGCGGGCGCCGCCGGCCGACCGGCCGCCTGGCCGGTGGCCAAGCTGGTCGCGGCGAAGCTGGTTCTCGCGATGGTCGCCGGGGCTCTGAGCCTGCTGGTGCTCAGCGCGCAGCCGAGTGCGCTCGGCGGGTTGTTCGGCGGGACGGTGACCCTGGTCGCGTACTTCGTCCCCGAGTTGCTGCTGTACAGCCGGGGCCAGGAGCGCCGGCAGGCGATCGGCCTGGAGCTGGCCGACACCCTCGACCAGATGACCATCGCGGTGGAAGCCGGGCTCGGCTTCGAGTCGGCCATGGCGCGCGCCGCGAAGAACGGGAAGGGCGCGCTGGCCGAGGAGCTCACCCGGACGCTGCAGGACATCGCCGTCGGCCAGCCGCGCCGCGACGCATACCTGGCCACGGCGGAGCGCACCGGTGTCCAGGACCTCCGCCGGTTCATCCGAGCGGTGGTGCAGGCGGACGCCTACGGCGTGTCGATCGCCGACGTACTGCGCACCCAGGCCGCCGAGATGCGCCTCAAGCGCCGCCAGCGCGCGGAGGAGAAGGCCATGCAGATCCCGGTCAAGGTGATCTTCCCCCTCATCCTGTGCATCCTGCCGACCTTGTTCATCGTGCTGCTCGGGCCCGCCGCCATGGACATCGCCGAGGCCTTCAGCGGCTGACCGGCTCGGCCTCGTCCGAAGTACCCGGGCGGGAATCCGCGGGAGCCGTCACCATGACGTCCGGGCGATGCAGGAAGAGGCCGTACAGGCACAGGCATGTGAGCCCGAAGGCCGTCAGGGGGACGGTCTGGTCCTCCAGCAGCACGACGATCGAGATGTGCAGCGCGACGCCGAATGTCGCGGCGGCCCGCACCGTCGACCGGTGCCAGAGACCGAACGCCAGGAACAATTCCCCCGCCACAGTGCCCGCGGCCATGAGGGTGAACAGCCACCACGGAAGAGGCATCCAGACCCACAGCGACAGCGGAGCCCCGGACAGGAAGACGACGTTGACCTTGCTGATGGCGGCGAAGAAGTAGCACACCGACAGCTGGGACATCATCAGGAGCTGTGGCCACCACGGCACCGGCCCCGCGCGCGAGGACAGCGACCACGCCGCATCGGAACGAGCGAACACCAGGTAGGCGACGAGGAGGGTGCCCAGCAGCCGGTGGCTGCTGTACGTCTGCTGGTCCCACAGGAACACCCCGACGTTGAGCGCCACCGTCGCGACGGCGGCCGTCGTCGTCCGCCAACCCACGGTGAGGGCTACACCCGCCACGACGGCCGCAACCAGGTAGACGTGCGCTGCCAGTGGTGTCGGGCTCGGGATCACCCCGTGGACCGGTAGGGCGAGCTTCCCCCCGGCGATGCCCCGCAGTAGGACGTACATCTCGACGCTGTTGGCGATCGCGGCGATGCCCAGCCCGATCCGGGCCACCGCAACCGGCCGCGGATGGGCCTGGAGGGGGGTCAGCCGCACCGGACGGTCCTCTCCTGGTCCGGCTGCTCCACGGTCACCTGGACGGCTCGGGGGACGACATCGCACACGTACTCGGGCAGCACGGTCGTCCAGTCGAACTCCGGCCGCATGACACCGGCGAGCGACTCCTCCAGGTCGGGCGAGAACTCCCGGCCCCTCGCGTCGATCGCCGTCACCACGACGCCGCCCTGGGCCGAGTACATCTGGAACCCGAACCGCGTCGGTGGGGCGTCGAGGAGGGCCACCGCCGGCACGGTCACCTGCGCGCCGAGGACCGCGACCAGGGCCCACTCCCGCACGCCGGCCGGGCGACGGGATCTCAGGGGTCCAGGCAGGCGCATGCGAGCCATCATCGGGACGCCGAAAGCCTTCCTCGTGCAGCGACACCCGTGCGCGCGCGGCGGGATGTGACGGCCGCTCAGCACTCCGGCTACGTTCCGTGGTCACCCTGACGGTGCGCATCTGCCTCGAAGGGGGGAGAAGTGCGTCACCCACTCGGTGGTAACCCCTGTTCCGACCACTCTCCGTGACTGCAGTCTCCTTCCAGCCGCGAGGGCGGGCCACGAGGCCCTACCCGGTTCGGCGACACGGGGGGAGAACCCACCATGCTCAGCCTCTACACCAACCTCGTCTGCCTGGCCGCCGTCGCCCAGGACCGCCTGAAGAAGGACGAGAAGGGCGCCACCGCCGTCGAGTACGGCCTGATGGTCGGCCTGATCGCGGTCGTGATCATCGTCGCCGTGACCGCGCTCGGCGGTCGCCTGGACACGCTGTTCCGTTCGATCGTCACCAGCCTGGGCGGCACGCTCCCCGGCGCCACGCCCTGACCTCAGCGCCGCGCTCCGTGGTCGGCGGTGCGGCGGCCGTCTGGTCGCTGCGCCGCTGACCGCGGCACACAGGTCGCAGATACACCAACCGGGGGGAAGTCGTGGGGGAGATGCGTTCAGAGCGTGGTGCGGCAGCGGTGGAGTTCGCGCTGATTGTGCCGCTGCTGATCGTCCTGGTGCTCGGCATCGTGGAGTTCGGCCGCGCCTTCCAGGTGCAGGCCACGCTGGCCGCCGCCGCCCGTGAAGGCGCGCGGGTCCTGGCCCTCCAGGGCGACGAGGCGGCCGTGGAGGCGGCGGTGCAGTCCGCCAGCACCTCCCTGAACCCCGGCGTCACCTCCGGTGGCGTCACCGTCTCGCCGGCCACGTGTGACGGGGCACCTGCCGGCACCAACGCCATCGTCACCGTCACCTATCCGATGCCGTTCCTCACCGGGTTCCTCGGCGACACCATCACCCTGGACGCGGACGGGGTCATGCGATGCAACGGCTGAGCGTCTGCCGCCGGCTGCACGGTGAACGGGGCGCTTCCGCCGTCCTGGTCGCCCTGCTCATGGTCCCGCTCCTCGGTTTCGGCGCCCTGGCCGTCGACATCGCCGCCGTCTACTCCGAGCGGCAGCAGCTGCAGAACGGCGCCGACGCCGCCGCGCTGGCCATCGGCCACGACTGCGCGGCCGCCCTGCCGGCCTGCGCGGACCGCCAGACGACCGCCGACTTCCTGACCAGCGCCAACTACGACGAAGCCGGTTCCGTCCACGGAACCCCGACGGTGACCCTCGGGGCCGACGAGGTCACCGTGGTCAACCCGGGGACGCAGGGCCACTGGCTCGCCCCGGTCCTGGGGTTCGAATCGACCGACGTCTCCGCCAGCGCCACCGTCCGGTGGGACGCCCCCGGTGGAGGAACCGCCGTCCTGCCGCTGGCCTTCTCCTGGTGTGCCTTCGATGCGCAGACCGACGGGGGAACGCCGACCGGCACCGACCCGATCGTGATCGAGTGGACCAAGACCGACGACACGAATTGCACCGGGCCGTCGGGCCTCGAGGTCCCCGGGGGGTTCGGCTGGCTGGAGACCGACCCGGACGTGTGCGGGGCGACCTCCACGGTCGACGGGATCGTGGACTCCTCGCCGGGAGCGAGCGTCCCAGCGGAGTGCACGCCGGACTACTTCGCCGGCCTCGTCGGGACGACCGTGCTGCTGCCGATCTTCGACGAGTCCGGCGACACCGGCTCCAACGCCTGGTACCGGATCTACGGCTACGCCGCCTTCACGATCACCGGGTACAACTTCGCCGGCCAGTACTACAGCACCCCGAAGCCCTGCAAGGGCGAGGAGCGGTGCATCGCGGGCTACTTCACCGAGTTCGTCGACTCGACGGATGCCTTCACGCCTGATCCGACCGCACCCGATCTCGGCGCCGTGGCCGTCCGGCTCGTCGCCTGACTCTTCGAGCTCCATCCACTCAAGGGGGAAATGAGTGAACCGCCGCATTCTCGCCGCCGTGCTCGCGCTCGGTCTCGCGGTCGTGGGCACCGTCGTGCTGGTGTCCTACGTCCGCGGGGCCGACGCCCGGGCCCTCGAAGGGGTCCAGACGACCCCGGTCCTCGTTGTCACCGCGCCTGTGCAGGAAGGAACAGCCGCGGGAGAGCTGACCGGATCCGTCCGGCTGGAGCAGATCCCCGCCAAGGTGGCGGCCACCGGGAGCGTGAGCGACCTGGCCGACCTCGGGAACCGCGTGACGACCGTGGCGCTGCAGCCGGGTGAGCAGCTGCTGGCCAGCCGCTTCGCCGACGAATCCGCACTGCAGCCACCGGGCCTCGTGGAGGTGCCCCCGGGTTTCTCCGAGGTCAGCTTCCTGCTCGAGCCGCAGCGCGTGATCGGTGGCCGGCTGGCCGCCGGCGACGAGATCGGCGTCTACATCTCCATGGACCTCGAGGACGCCAACGACAAGAAGACCGGTACGACTCACTCCGTCCTGCACGGCGTCCTGGTCACCCAGGTGCAGGGGGCGCCGGCCCCTGCGGCGCCGGCCGAGGGCTCGACCGAGACGGCCGCGACCGGGACCGCCGCCCCGTCGAGCAGCCTCATGGTCACCGTCGCCCTGCCCGCCCGCGACGCCGAGAAGGTGGTGTTCGGCATGGAGCACGCCAGCGTCTGGCTCGCACTGGAGCCCGAGGGTGCGGACACCTCCGGCACCGGGATCGTCACGCAGAACAACATCTACGGTGACGCGCTCGCCGGCCTCACCGCCGCCAACGGGGGGTCGGAAGAGTGAGCGGCATCGTCCTCGCGGGGGGCACCCCGGACCTGATCGAGCGGCTGCGCGCCGCACGGCCCGACGTGGTCGTGCTGCCCCCGGGACGAGTGCCTCGGGAGCCGATCCGGCTGTTCGAGCAGTTGCCGGCCGGCGACCTGCCCGCCGTCGTCGTCCTCGGCCCCGCTGCCCCGGTCGAGGATGTCCTCGCGCTGGCCGGTGCCCTCGACGCCGCCTGGCCCGGGATCAGCGTCGTGCTCGTCGCCGCGCCCACCCCGGAGCTGTGGCCGGCCGTCATGCGCGCCGGCATCCGGGACGTCGTCGCACCGGACGCCGACGTTCCCGAGCTCCGCGAGGTCACCGAGCGGGCCGCGCTGGCGGCGCTGGGTCGCCGGCAGGTGCTCGGCCCGGTCGCCGGCCGGCCCTCGGCCCCCGGGCGGGTCATCTCCGTCCTGTCGCCGAAGGGCGGGGTCGGCAAGACCACCGTGTCCACGAACCTGGCCGTCGGCCTGGCCGCGGTGGCGCCGCAGTCGACCGTCGTGGTGGACCTGGACGTGCAGTTCGGTGACGTGGCCACGGCCCTCGGCCTGCAGCCGGAGTACACGCTGCCCGATGCCGTGCACGGCCGGGCCAGCGAGGACACGATGGTCTTGAAGACCTTCCTCACCCAGCACCCGAGCGGGCTGTTCGCGGTGTGCGGGTCGGAGTCGCCGGCGGCGGGGGACACGGTGACCGCTGACGACGTCAGCCGGCTGCTCGCGGCGTTGGCCCGCCAGTTCCGGTACGTCGTCGTGGACACCGCGCCCGGGCTGTCGGAGCAGACGCTCGCCGCCCTGGACAAGTCATCCGACGCCGTCCTGCTCAGCAGCATGGACGTGCCGGGCATCCGCGGGCTCCGCAAGGAGATCGACGTCCTCGGTGAGCTGGACCTGCTGCCCTCCGGCCGGCACGTGGTCATGAACTTCGCCGACCCGAAGCACGGCCTCGCCCTCTCCGACGTCGAGCTCGCTCTCGGTACGGGCGTCGACGTCGTGCTGCCGCGGTCGGCGGCTGTGCCGGCGTCCACGAACCAGGGCGTCCCGCTGCTGTCGATGGACCTCAAGCGCGACCCCGCCACCAAGGAGATGCGCCGGCTGCTCGAGCGGTTCGGGGTCGCGGCTGCTCCCAGGTCCAGCGGATTCTGGTCCCGTCAGAAGGCGGCCTCCTGATGCGCCTGGGCGAGCGGCTGGACGCGAGCCGCGGACGGGCGGCCTCCCGGCCGCAACCGGCCGGAGTCGCCGGCCCGGCGCCTTCCCTGCTTCTCGAGCCTCGCGCGGAGGTGATCGCCGACCGGCCGGTGGCGTCGTCCCCGACCAAGCCGTCGAGCCCCCGCCCGCCTGCGCCTGTGATGACGCCGGTGGATGCGTTGGGGCGGTTGAAGGACCGGGTGGCGAAGGCGTTGTTCGAGCGGATGGGTGCTCGGATGAGCGATCCGTCGCTGGCCGAGGAGCAGTTGCGCGCGCTGGTGCTGCGGGAGCTGGACGAGG
>NZ_JBJHAE010000045.1:0-5485 GCF_054050895.1 Blastococcus sp. SYSU DS0669
TGTCCGGCGGCGTCCTACTCTCCCACCCCGTCTCCAGGGCAGTACCATCGGCGCTGAGAGGCTTAGCTTCCGGGTTCGGAATGTTGCCGGGCGTTTCCCTCTCGCCATGGCCGCCGTAACTCTGTGAACGTGTGAACCATTCGGCTGGTTCGTGCGTTCAGAACCGCACAGTGGACGCGAGACATTGTCTTCGTTGACGACCTGGCACACAGGGTCCCGGTGGGGAGGTGTGTGTGGTCAAGCCCTCGGCCTGTTAGTACCGGTCAGCTCCACACCTTGCGGTGCTTCCACTTCCGGCCTATCAACCCGCTGGTCTGGGCGGGGGCCTTACCCGGTTGACCCGGTGAGAGACCTCATCTTGAAGCGAGCTTCCCGCTTAGATGCTTTCAGCGGTTATCCCTGCCGAACGTAGCTAACCAGCAGTGCACCTGGCGGTACAACTGGCACACCAGAGGTTCGTCCGTCCCGGTCCTCTCGTACTAGGGACAGCTCTTCTCAAGTCTCTTACGCGCACGGCGGATAGGGACCGAACTGTCTCACGACGTTCTAAACCCAGCTCGCGTACCGCTTTAATGGGCGAACAGCCCAACCCTTGGGACCTACTCCAGCCCCAGGATGCGACGAGCCGACATCGAGGTGCCAAACCATCCCGTCGATATGGACTCTTGGGGAAGATCAGCCTGTTATCCCCGGGGTACCTTTTATCCGTTGAGCGACACCGCTTCCACATGCCGGTGCCGGGTCACTAGTCCCAGCTTTCGCTCCTGCTCGACCCGTCGGTCTCGCAGTCAAGCTCCCTTGTGCACTTGCACTCGACACCTGATTGCCAACCAGGCTGAGGGAACCTTTGGGCGCCTCCGTTACATTTTGGGAGGCAACCGCCCCAGTTAAACTACCCACCTGACACTGTCCCTGATCCGGATCACGGACCGAGGTTAGACATCCAATTCGACCAGAGTGGTATTTCAACGGCGACTCCACGAACACTGGCGTGCCCGCTTCGCAGTCTCCCACCTATCCTACACAAGCCGAACCGAACACCAATATCAAGCTATAGTAAAGGTCCCGGGGTCTTTCCGTCCTGCCGCGCGTAACGAGCATCTTTACTCGTAGTGCAATTTCGCCGAGCCTGTGGTTGAGACAGCTGAGAAGTCGTTACGCCATTCGTGCAGGTCGGAACTTACCCGACAAGGAATTTCGCTACCTTAGGATGGTTATAGTTACCACCGCCGTTTACTGGCGCTTGAGTTCTGAGCTTCGCCTTGCGGCTAACCCGTCCCCTTAACGTTCCAGCACCGGGCAGGCGTCAGTCCGTATACATCGTCTTACGACTTCGCACGGACCTGTGTTTTTAGTAAACAGTCGCTTCTCACTGGTCTCTGCGACCCCCTCCCGCTGCCCCACGCTAGGTGGTTCACGGGCTGGGGCCCCCCTTCTCCCGAAGTTACGGGGGCATTTTGCCGAGTTCCTTAACCACAGTTCGCTCGATCGCCTCGGTATTCTCTACCTGACCACCTGAGTTGGTTTGGGGTACGGGCCGCTCGGAACTCGCTAGAGGCTTTTCTCGGCAGCATAGGATCATCCAATTCGCCTCAATCGGCTATGCGTCGGGCCTCACCCTGTGTGTCCGACGGATTTACCTATCGGACGGGCCACACCCTTGCACCGGTACTACCACTCACCGGTAGGACTACCTTCCTGCGTCACCCCATCGCTTGCCTACTACCAGTCCGGGTCCCCAGCTTCCCCGGATCACCTCACAAGTGAGGATCACCGGCGTCGGTGGGTTAGCATCGCTGGGTTCAGCATGGGCGTTCCTTCGCGGGTACGGGAATATCAACCCGTTGTCCATCGACTACGCCTGTCGGCCTCGCCTTAGGTCCCGACTCACCCTGGGCGGATTAGCCTGGCCCAGGAACCCTTGGTCTTCCGGCGGGGGAGGTTCTCACTCCCCTCTCGCTACTCATGCCTGCATTCTCACTCGTGTGGCGTCCACGGCTGGATCACTCCGCCGCTTCCACCGCCACACGACGCTCCCCTACCCATCCACACACCTGGCCGGCCCTCCGAGGAGAACCGACGGGTTGTTGTGTGAATGCCACGGCTTCGGCGGTGTGCTTGAGCCCCGCTACATTGTCGGCGCGGAACCACTTGACCAGTGAGCTATTACGCACTCTTTCAAGGGTGGCTGCTTCTAAGCCAACCTCCTGGTTGTCTCTGCGATCCCACATCCTTTTCCACTTAGCACACGCTTAGGGGCCTTAGCCGATGATCTGGGCTGTTTCCCTCTCGACTACGAACCTTATCGCCCGCAGTCTCACTGCCACGCTCTCACTTACCGGCATTCGGAGTTTGGTTGACGTCAGTAACCTTGTGGGGCCCATCGGCCATCCAGTGCTCTACCTCCGGCAAGAAACACGTGACGCTGCACCTAAATGCATTTCGGGGAGAACCAGCTATCACCGAGTTTGATTGGCCTTTCACCCCTACCCACAGCTCATCCCCCAGGTTTTCAACCCTGGTGGGTTCGGTCCTCCACGCGGTCTTACCCGCGCTTCAACCTGGCCATGGGTAGATCACTCGGCTTCGGGTCTAGAGCACGCGACTGGAACGCCCTGTTCGGACTCGCTTTCGCTACGGCTACCCCACACGGGTTAACCTCGCCACGTACCGCTAACTCGCAGGCTCATTCTTCAAAAGGCACGCAATCACCCCGGCCCCGAAGGACCTAAGGCTCTCACGGCTTGTAGGCACACGGTTTCAGGTACTATTTCACTCCCCTCCCGGGGTACTTTTCACCTTTCCCTCACGGTACTTGTCCGCTATCGGTCACCAGGGAGTATTCAGGCTTAGCGGGTGGTCCCGCCGGATTCACACCGAATTTCACGGGCTCGGTGCTACTTGGGAAACAAGTTCGGGAGGGACTGCGTTTTCGTGTACGGGGCTCTCACCCTCTACGGCGACCCTTTCCAGAGGCCTTCCACTAACACAAGTCCTTTATGACTCCCCGCATCCCCGGCAGGAGATGCAGAACTGTCCCACGACCCCGACCACACAACGCCTGCCGGCTATCACATGCGATCGGTTTAGCCTCTTCCGCTTTCGCTCGCCACTACTCACGGAATCACTGTTGTTTTCTCTTCCTGTGGGTACTGAGATGTTTCACTTCCCCACGTTCCCTCCACACGCCCTATGTGTTCAGGCGCGGGTCACACCACATGACTGGTGCGGGGTTCCCCCATTCGGAAATCCTCGGATCAACGCTCGGTTGACAGCTCCCCGAGGCTTATCGCAGCCTCCTACGTCCTTCATCGGCTCCTGGTGCCCAGGCATCCACCGTGTGCCCTTAACAACTTGGCCACACAAAAATCCCGCCCCACACCCCCGGAAGGAAGCGTGCAGCGGGCCTACAACACTTGAACTCTGCTACCAGAGTCAGAAGATGCTCGCGTCCACTGTGCAGTTCTCAACGTACGACCAGCCACCGGTCACCCGACCCCACCAGCCCCGCCCCACCCACCCGAAGACGGAGGAGACAGCGGTATGAGATGCAGACCGGCCCTGACGAAGAAACGGTCACCCGCTCCCTCAGGACCCAACAGCGTGCCTACGACCGGTCACCCCCCACCACCCCCCTCCACGCACACACCAGGTGTGTGCAGTACTAGGGGCAGCACCAGGCTGCCGGCCGAACTGGTCAGCG
This sequence comes from Blastococcus sp. SYSU DS0669, assembly GCF_054050895.1. Taxonomy (NCBI): domain Bacteria; kingdom Bacillati; phylum Actinomycetota; class Actinomycetes; order Geodermatophilales; family Geodermatophilaceae; genus Blastococcus; species Blastococcus sp. SYSU DS0669. Next base: position 3,704 of record NZ_JBJHAE010000045.1, read on the forward strand.
TTCCACCCTCGAGCACCACCCCAGGAACCTGCGACCCACCGGAGATGGCGGACCGTCCTGCCCTGAGCGCGGCTCTGCACCACCCCCACGCGGGAGGCGGTGACATGCTCCTTAGAAAGGAGGTGATCCAGCCGCACCTTCCGGTACGGCTACCTTGTTACGACTTCGTCCCAATCGCCGATCCCGCCTTCGACGGCTCCCTCCACAAGGGTTGGGCCACCGGCTTCGGGCGTTACCGACTTTCGTGACGTGACGGGCGGTGTGTACAAGGCCCGGGAACGTATTCACCGCAGCGTTGCTGATCTGCGATTACTAGCGACTCCAACTTCATGGGGTCGAGTTGCAGACCCCAATCCGAACTGAGACCGGCTTTTTGGGATTCGCTCCACCTCGCGGTATCGCAGCCCTTTGTACCAGCCATTGTAGCATGTTTGCAGCCCTAGACATAAGGGGCATGATGATTTGACGTCATCCCCACCTTCCTCCGAGTTGACCCCGGCAGTCTCCTATGAGTCCCCACCATCACGTGCTGGCAACATAGAACGAGGGTTGCGCTCGTTGCGGGACTTAACCCAACATCTCACGACACGAGCTGACGACAACCATGCACCACCTGTGCACGGCCCTTACGGACCCCCCATCTCTGGAGGATTTCCGTGCATGTCAAGCCTAGGTAAGGTTCTTCGCGTTGCATCGAATTAAGCAACATGCTCCGCCGCTTGTGCGGGCCCCCGTCAATTCCTTTGAGTTTTAGCCTTGCGGCCGTACTCCCCAGGCGGGGCGCTTAATGCGTTAGCTGCGGCACGGAGACCGTGGAATGGCCCCCACACCTAGCGCCCAACGTTTACGGCGTGGACTACCAGGGTATCTAATCCTGTTCGCTCCCCACGCTTTCGCTCCTCAGCGTCAGTTTCGGCCCAGAGACCCGCCTTCGCCACCGGTGTTCCTCCTGATATCTGCGCATTTCACCGCTACACCAGGAATTCCAGTCTCCCCTGCCGAACTCAAGTCCGCCCGTATCGACTGCAGGCCTGAGGTTGAGCCTCAGGTTTTCACAGCCGACGCGACGAACCGCCTACGAGCTCTTTACGCCCAATAATTCCGGACAACGCTTGCACCCTACGTATTACCGCGGCTGCTGGCACGTAGTTGGCCGGTGCTTCTTCTGCAGGTACCGTCACTTGCGCTTCGTCCCTGCTGAAAGAGGTTTACAACCCGAAGGCCGTCATCCCCCACGCGGCGTCGCTGCGTCAGGCTTTCGCCCATTGCGCAATATTCCCCACTGCTGCCTCCCGTAGGAGTCTGGGCCGTGTCTCAGTCCCAGTGTGGCCGGTCACCCTCTCAGGCCGGCTACCCGTCGTCGCCTTGGTAGGCCACTACCCCACCAACAAGCTGATAGGCCGCGGGCCCATCCCCAGCCGATAAATCTTTCCACCACCAGACCATGCGGTCAGCGGTCATATCCGGTATTAGCCCCAATTTCTTGGAGTTATCCCAGAGCCAGGGGCAGGTTGCCCACGTGTTACTCACCCGTTCGCCACTGATCCCCACCGAAGCGGTTCACCGTTCGACTTGCATGTGTTAAGCACGCCGCCAGCGTTCGTCCTGAGCCAGGATCAAACTCTCCGTAGATGATTTGATACCGGCTGAGAACCGCGAGCTGACACTCGCGATATCAATCAACCAAAGGAATCCCAGCCACGACCACAAGAATCGCGGCACGGGGTATTACTTGGCACTGACTTTCGGCACGCTGTTGAGTTCTCAAGGAGCGGACGCGCA
>NZ_JBJHAE010000046.1:0-4547 GCF_054050895.1 Blastococcus sp. SYSU DS0669
GGCCTCGAACTCGGACGGCGGGTGCCGTACGAGAGAGGGGGGGGGGGGGGGGGGGGGGGGGGGGGGGGGGGGGGGGGGGGGTGGGGGCGGGGGGGGGGGGGGGGGGGGGGGGGGGGGGGGGGGTGGGGGGGGGGGGCGGCGCCCCCCCCCCCCCCCCCCCCCCCCCCCCCCCCCCCCCCCCCCCCCCGAGACGGGTGGAACGGCCCCCTCCCGGGCCCCCCGGCCTGCGAGAGGTGAGGAGGAGGGGGTCCTTCATCAGACGCCCATCGGATGCCACACCGTCTTCGTCTCGAGGAACGGCGTCATGCGGGAGAGGCCCGGGTCAGCGGTCCAGTCCGGTTCGGTGACCGGCGGGCGGACGACCCGCTTGATGGTGCCGGCGGCCTCCCGCTCGAACTCCATCGCGCGGCCGGCCGGGGCGCCGGTGAGGTCGATGGCGTCGACGTCGGCGTGCTCGGCCAGCCACGGGCCGAGCTCCTCGGCGTCGCCGGTGAGCAGGTTGACCACACCGCCGGGCACGTCGCTGGTGGCGAGCACCTCCCCGAGGGTGACGGCCGGGATCGGCCGCTCCTTCGACGTGACGACGACGGCGGTGCAGCCGGTGGCGAGCACCGGGGCGAGCACGCTCACCAGGCCGAGCAGGCTCGACTGCTGCGGGGCCAGGACGGCGACGACGCCGGTCGGCTCCGGGAGGCTGAAGTCGAAGTACGGCCCGGCGACCGGGTTGGCCCCGCCGAGGACGGACGCCAGCTTGTCGGTCCAGCCGGCGTACCAGACCCAGCGGTCGATGGCGGCGTCGACGGCGGCGCGAGCCTTCCCCGCCGACAGCCCCTCGCCGTGCGCGACCTCCTCGCAGAACTGGACGTGCCGGCCCTCCATCACCTCGGCCACGCGGTAGAGCACCTGGCCGCGGTTGTAGGCGGTCGCGCCCGACCACTTGGGGAAGGCGGCCCGGGCGGCGACCACGGCGTCCCGGGCGTCCTTGCGCGAGGCCCGGGCGGCGTTGGCCACGAAGTGGCCCTTCGCGTCGGTGACCTCGTAGGTGCGGCCGGACTCCGAGCGCGGGAAGGCGCCCCCCACGTAGAGCTTGTAGGTCTTCCGGACGGCGAGCCGGTCGTTCCCGATCACTGGTCAGCACCCTTTCCTCTGGGGAGCTTTCGCGCGCGCTGCGCTCCTCGCTCGCCGGCGCTCGCTGCGATGCTCACCTGCTGTCAGCTCCCGTCAGGTAGGCGGCCAGCCCGTGGCGGCCGCCCTCGCGGCCGTAGCCGGACTGCTTGTAGCCGCCGAAGGGCGACGTCGGGTCGAACTTGTTGAAGGTGTTGGCCCACACCACGCCGGCGCGGAGCTGGTCGGCGATCTTCAGGATCCGCGACCCCTTCTCGCTCCAGATGCCCGCCGACAGCCCGTAGGTGGAGTTGTTCGCCTTCGCCACGGCCTCGTCGGGGGTGCGGAAGGTGAGCACGCTGAGCACCGGGCCGAAGACCTCGTCGCGGGCGATGCGGTGGGCGGGGGAGACGTCGGTGAAGACCGTGGGCGGGAACCAGTAGCCGCGCGCGGGCAGCTCGCAGGCCGGCTGCCAGCGCTGGGCGCCCTCCGCCTCGCCGATGTCGGAGAGCTCCCGGATGCGGGCCAGCTGCTCGGCGGAGTTGATGGCCCCGATGTCGGTGTTCTTGTCCAGCGGGTCGCCGATGCGCAGGGTGCCGATCCGGCGCTGCAGCGAGGCGATGACCTCGTCGTGGATCGACTCCTGCACCAGCAGCCGGGAGCCCGCGCAGCAGACGTGGCCCTGGTTGAAGAAGATCCCCTGGACGATGCCCTCGACGGCCTGGTCGATCGGGGCGTCGTCGAACACGATGTTCGCGGCCTTGCCCCCGAGCTCCAGCGTCAGCTTCTTGCGGGTGCCGGCGACGGCGCGGGCGATCGACCGGCCGACCTCGGTGGACCCGGTGAACGCGACCTTGTCGACGTCGTCGTGCTCGACGACGGCCCGGCCGGTCTCCCCGGCGCCGGGAACGATGTTGACCACGCCCGCGGGGAGGTCGGCCTGGCGGCAGATCTCGGCGAACAGCAGCGCGGTGAGCGGGGTGGTCTCGGCCGGCTTGAGGACGACGGTGTTGCCGGTGGCGAGCGCGGGCGCGACCTTCCACGCCAGCATGAGCAGCGGGAAGTTCCACGGGATGACCTGGCCGGCCACGCCGAGGGGCTTCGGGGCCGGGCCCAGGCCCGCGTGCTCGAGCTTGTCGGCCCAGCCCGCGTGGTAGAAGAAGTGGGCCGCGGCCAAGGGGACGTCGACGTCGCGCGACTCCCGGATCGGCTTGCCGTTGTCCAGCGACTCGAGGACGGCGAACTCCCGCGCCCGCTCCTGCAGCAGCCGGGCGATGCGGAAGAGGTACTTGCCGCGGTCGGCGGGGCGCATCGGGCCCCACGTCTTCTCGAAGGCCCGGCGGGCGGCGCGGACGGCGCGGTCGACGTCGGCCTCGCTCGCGGCGGAGACCTCGCTGAGGACCTCCTCGGTGGCCGGGTTGACCGTCTTGAACGGCTCGCCGGTGCCGTCGACGAACTCGCCGTCGACGAACAGGCCGTAGGAGGGGGCGATGTTCACGATCGAGCGTGACTCGGGGGCGGGGGCGTACTCGAACACGGACGTGGGCCGGGCCGGGCTGGGCGGGGGAGTAGGCATTGCGGTCAGTCCACCGTGACGTAGTCGGGGCCGGAGTAGTGGCCGGTGCGCAGCTTCTGCCGCTGGAGGAGGAGGTCGTTGAGCAGGCTGGAGGCGCCGAACCGGAACCAGTCGGGGTCCAGCCAGTCGGGGCCGGCCGTCTCGTTGATCATCACGAGGTGCTTGATGGCGTCCTTCGTCGTCCTGATGCCGCCGGCGGGCTTGAAGCCGATCTGGCGGCCGGTGGCGATGCGGAAGTCGCGGACCGCCTCGAGCATCACCAGGCCGACCGGAAGGGTGGCGGCGGGGGTGACCTTGCCGGTGGAGGTCTTGATGAAGTCCCCGCCGGCGAGCATGGCGATCCAGGAGGCGCGGCGGACGTTGTCGAGCGTCTTCAGCTCACCGGTCTCGAGGATCACCTTGAGGTGCGCGGGGGTGCGGCCGGGAGGGGAGCACGCCTCCTTGACCGCGACGATCTCCTCGTAGACGTCGAGGTAGCGGCCGGTCAGGAAGGCGCCCCGGTCGATGACCATGTCGATCTCGTCGGCGCCGTTCTCGACGGCGTCGCGGACGTCGGCGAGCTTCACCGCGCGGCTGGCGCGACCGCTGGGGAAGGCGGTGGCGACGGCGGCGACGTGGATGCCGGTGCCCTGGAGCGCCTCCCGGGCGACGCCCGCGAGGTCGCCGTACACGCAGACGGCGGCGACCTGCGGCGTCGTCGGGTCCGAGGGGTCGGGCTGCCGGGCCTTGGCGGCGAGGCTGCGCACCTTCCCCGGGGTGTCGGCGCCCTCGAGGGTGGTCAGGTCGACCATCGAGATGGCCATGTCGATGGCCCACGCCTTCGAGGTGGTCTTGATCGACCGGGTGCCCAGCTGGGCCGCGCGCGCCTCGGCACCCACCTGGTCCACGCCGGGCAGGCCGTGCAGGAAGGCGCGGAACGCCGCGTCGGAGCGGGTCACGTCGTCGTACGGCGGCGACGGCGCGTGCACCGCGGAGGTCGCCCCGGGGAGCGCGTCGGGGTCGAGGACGTGGGTCATGCGCGCCATTCTCCCCTGCCGTGCGCCGGTCCCCGAACCCGCTCACCCTGCCGGAGCAGGAGGACGCGACCGAGGGTGGTCGATCCGTCCGCCGAGGCGTCCTGGGCCGGTGGGGACGTCGGCGATCCGCAGGGGCATGGGGGTGCAGGCCCACCTTCGCGACGCAGGTTCCTGCTCGCCACCGACGATCGCAGCCGCGCCCAACGCTCAGAGAAGCGCGGCCCCGGCTATGACTACGTCCACTCCCTGGGGGATGACCATTCCCGGCTGGCCTACTCCCGGAGTCCTGCCCGACGAGAAGGGCGCCACCTGCGCGGCGTTCTGACCCCGGGCCGCGACCTACTTCTGCCGCCCATGGCATCGACCCGATCGAGCGGTTGATGACCGACAATGCCTGGGCCTACAAGCACTCCCTTCGCGAGCAGCCGACTAGCGGCAACCTGGTGGCTCGGGACCCCCTAGCGATCTGTGGGCAGACCGCTGAGCTGGGGATTCGCGCTACGGGTGTCGTCCACGAGCGGTAGTATTCGCACATGTGTTCGACAGGTGCGGCCGATGCGGTGGACCGGTTGGTCGCCGCGCTGGACGACCTGGCCGGCGAGCGGATCGAGGGCGCGTTCGGGCCGCAGCTGATCGAACGGCTGGCCCCGCTGCTCGTGGCCGGGAACCGGCTGACCACCGAGATCGCCCGCACGGTGCGGCAGTGCGAGCTCACCGGGGCCGTCGAGCACGACGGGCAGAAGACGATGGCCTCCTGGCTGCGCGGGCACGCCCGGTACTCGTCCGCCGCCGCCTCCCGGCTGGTGAGCACCGGACGGGCGATGGAGGCCCTACCGGCGGTCGCCGCCGCG
>NZ_JBJHAE010000047.1:0-1362 GCF_054050895.1 Blastococcus sp. SYSU DS0669
GCCACCGTCGCCGTCGTCGTCTCCGCCGCCGTCACCGCACGCGCCGCCACCTCGGAGGCCTCCGCGGCGTTGCTGGCGATCTCCCGGATCGAGGCACCCATCTGCTCGGCACCCGCGGCCACCGTCTCCACGCTGCGGGAGACCTCCTCCGCCGCACCGGAGACCACGCCGGCCTGGGCGGAGGTCTCCTCCGCGGACGACGCGATCTGCGCCGACGAGGCCGACAGCTCCTCGCTGCTGGCGGCGACCGCGTCCGCCGCACCCACGACCGCGGACATCACGGTGCGCAGCTGCACCACGGCGCTGTCGATGGCCGCTGCGACCCGGCCCACCTCGTCCTCGCGCTGCACCCCGGTCTGCCGGGTGAGGTCACCGGCGGCGAGGGCACCGGCCACGGTGACGACCTCGTTGAGGGGACGGACGATCCTGCGGGCCACGGCCAGCGCCAACCCCGCGACGATCAGCGCACCGAGCGCGATGACCGCGATCATCGTCCACCGGGTCCGGGAGTCCTGCGCCTCGGCCTCGGCGGTCGCCTCTGCCACGCGGTCGTCCAGGGACGCCTTGAGCTCTTCGGTGAGCTCGATGATGCCGAAGTAGATGTCGTAGCCCTGCCCGAAGATCAAGGCGTCCGCGGCGTCCGTGTCGGCGGGCGTGCCCCGCTCGTACAGCGCGACGACCTGGTCGTCGATGGCGAAGAACTCCTGCCACTGGGTGCGGATCTGCTCGTAGGCCGCCGCCTCGTCCGCATCGAGGAGCTCCATCGGCATCGCCTGGAGCTCGTCACGGAGCCCCTCGGCGGCGTCCAGGAAGCCCGCCCGGTTGGCGCTCGTGGGTTGGACCGCCACGACCGGGCCGCTCAGCCGGGCATCCCAGGCGTACGCGGTCTGCCAGCCGCTGACGTCGGCGTTGTAGTACTCCATGCGCTGGGCATGGCCCAGCGCGTCGTTCAGGTCGGCCACGTGGTGGCGGGCCTCCCCCGCCGAGCCGAGACCCGCGAGGGCGAAGCCGCCGACCGCGACGGCCGCGGCCATCCCGGCCGCGCCGACGGCGAGGATCGAGCCGCGGACCCCGATGCTGCGGCCGGTGCTGCGCTGTGACATGACTGCTCTTCCTGGTCGTGAGGGAGGTGAGGTTCCGCCCGCTCCCCGGCGCCGACCGGGTGGCCGGCGCCGGGGACGGCCGCTCAGTACTTGAAGTTGCCGACCGTGGTGCGCAGGTCGGCGGCCATCCGGGACAGCTCGTCGACGGCGGTGCGGGTCTGGGTGAGCGCCTGGGTGGTGGAGTCCGCCGCCGTGGAGACGCTGGTGATGTTCGCGGCGATCTGCCCCGATCCCCCGGCGGCCTCCTGCACCGACCGCG
>NZ_JBJHAE010000048.1:0-1094 GCF_054050895.1 Blastococcus sp. SYSU DS0669
GATGCGTTGGGGCGGTTGAAGGACCGGGTGGCGAAGGCGTTGTTCGAGCGGATGGGTGCTCGGATGAGCGATCCGTCGCTGGCCGAGGAGCAGTTGCGCGCGCTGGTGCTGCGGGAGCTGGACGAGGTGGTCGAGGCGGAGAAGATCCCGTTGTCGGCCGAGGAGCGGGCGCGGTTGACCGCGGAGCTGGCCGATGACGTGCTGGGGTTCGGGCCGTTGCAGCGGTTGCTGGATGACGCGTCGGTCACCGAGATCATGTGCAACGGGCCGGAGATGATCTACGTCGAGCGCGCCGGCCGACTCGAGCGGGCGCCTGCGCGGTTCGCCGGCGAGGAGCACCTGCGGCGGGTGATCGACCGGATCGTGTCGAAGGTGGGCCGGCGGATCGACGAGTCCTCGCCGTTGGTGGACGCGCGGCTGGCGGATGGGTCGCGGGTGAACGCGATCATCCCGCCGTTGGCGTTCTCCGGGTCGACGTTGACCATCCGCAAGTTCGCCAAGGACCCGTTCAAGGTCGATGACCTGATCGGGTTCGGCACGTTGTCCCCGGAGATGGCCGAGCTGCTGCAGGCGTGCGTGGATGCGCGGCTGAACGTGATCGTCTCCGGTGGTACCGGTACGGGGAAGACGACGCTGCTGAACGTGCTGTCCTCCTTCATCCCCGAGGGCGAGCGGATCGTGACCATCGAGGACGCGGTGGAGCTGCAGCTGCAGCAGGAGCACGTGGTGCGCCTGGAGTCCCGCCCGCCCAACATCGAGGGCAAGGGTGCGATCACCATCCGCGACCTGGTCCGCAACAGCCTGCGGATGCGGCCGGACCGGATCGTGGTGGGGGAGTGCCGTGGTGGTGAGTCGCTGGACATGCTGCAGGCGATGAACACCGGGCACGACGGGTCGCTGTCCACGGTGCACGCGAACTCCCCGCGGGATGCGATCGCCCGGCTGGAGACGCTGGTGCTGATGGCCGGGATGGACCTGCCGCTGCGGGCGATCCGGGAGCAGATCGCCTCGGCCGTCGACGTGGTGGTGCAGCTGACCCGGCTGCGGGATGGCACCCGGCGGGTCACCCACGTCACCGAGGTCCAGGGCATGGA
>NZ_JBJHAE010000049.1:0-994 GCF_054050895.1 Blastococcus sp. SYSU DS0669
ATCCGCATCGAGGTCAACGGCTCGGCCGGCAGCCTGGCCTTCGACTTCGAGGACATGAACGTCCTGCAGTTCTTCGACGGCAGCGAGCCCGCGGAGACCGCCGGTTTCCGCCGGATCATCGTCACCGAGCCCGAGCACCCCTACGTCGGCGCCTGGTGGCCGGCCGGCCACGGCCTGGGCTACGAGCACGGCTTCACCCACCAGGTCGTCGACCTGGTCACCGCGATCGCGGCCGGCGAGGACCCGGCGCCGTCGTTCGCCGACGGCCTGCAGGTCCAGCGGGTGCTCGACGCCGTCGAGCGCAGCGCCGCGGACAGCTCGCGCTGGACCCCTATCCAAGGAGAGAACTGATGCCACGCCCCGTCACCCTCTTCACCGGCCAGTGGGCCGACCTGCCCTTCGAGGAGATGTGCCGGCTGGCCTCCGGCTGGGGCTACGACGGCCTGGAGATCGCCTGCTGGGGCGACCACCTCGACGTCGAGCGCGCCGCGAACGACGACTCCTACGTCCAGGAGAAGCTCGACCTGCTCAAGCGGCACGACCTGCAGGTGTTCGCCATCTCCAACCACCTCAACGGCCAGGCCGTCTGCGACGACCCGATCGACGAGCGGCACCGGGGCATGGTGCACCCGCGCGTGTGGGGCGACGGCGACCCCGAGGGCGTGCGGCAGCGGGCCGCCGAGGAGATGAAGCTGACCGCCCGCGCGGCGGCGAAGCTGGGCGTGAAGACCGTCGTCGGGTTCACCGGCAGCAAGATCTGGAAGACCGTCGCGATGTTCCCGCCGGTGCCCGAGTCGATGATCGAGGACGGCTACCGCGACTTCGCCGACCGCTGGAACCCGATCCTCGACGTGTTCGACGAGGTCGGCGTGCGGTTCGCCCACGAGGTGCACCCGTCGGAGATCGCCTACGACTACTGGACGACGGTCCGCACCATGGAGGCGATCGGGCACCGCGAGGCCTTCGGGCTGAACTGGGACCCGTCGCACTTCGT
>NZ_JBJHAE010000050.1:0-684 GCF_054050895.1 Blastococcus sp. SYSU DS0669
CGATCGCCGCACTCGAGGCCGGAAAGCACGTCCTGTGCGAGAAGCCGCTGGCCAACACCGTCGCCGAGGCCGAGGCGATGGCCGAGGCCGCGGCGAAGGCGGCGACCCGCGGCGTGCGGTCGATGGTGGGCTTCACCTACCGGCGGGTGCCCGCCATCGGGCTGGCCCGCAAGCTGGTGGCCGAGGGCCGGATCGGGGAGGTCCGGCACGTCCGCGCGCAGTACCTGCAGGACTGGATCGCCGACCCGTCGGCACCGATGTCGTGGCGGCTGGAGAAGGACAAGGCCGGCTCCGGCGCGCTGGGTGACATCGGGGCGCACGTCGTCGACCTGACGCAGTACATCACCGGCCAGACCCTCACCGGGGTCAGCGCGGCGCTGGAGACCTTCGTGACCGAGCGCCCGCTGCCCGCGGAGAGCGGCAAGCTCGGGGGCGTGGGCGGAGCGGGGACCGGACAGGTCACCGTCGACGACGCGGCCGCCTTCCTCGCGCGGTTCACGGGGGGAGCGCTCGGCGTCTTCGAGGCCACCCGTTTCGCGCTCGGCCGCAAGAACGGCATCCGCATCGAGGTCAACGGCTCGGCCGGCAGCCTGGCCTTCGACTTCGAGGACATGAACGTCCTGCAGTTCTTCGACGGCAGCGAGCCCGCGGAGACCGCCGGTTTCCGCCGGATCATCGTCACCG
>NZ_JBJHAE010000051.1:0-511 GCF_054050895.1 Blastococcus sp. SYSU DS0669
TGGTGGACGTCGCACCAGTGGGCGGGGGCATGGCAGCCTGCGAACGAAAGGACCCCTCCGCCCCCCGCCACTCGCAAGCTCGCGGCGGGCCCCTGCGAAGGGGCCGAACGCGGCCGACGTCGAGGGGTTGGCCTTCGGGGCCGATGACGATGCGGGTGACGGTGCCGTCGCAGGCCAGCCAGCGGGCCCGGGCCGCGGAGATCGTGGCGCCGAAGCCGAGGGTGGCCGCGCCGGGGCCGGTGTCCGGGTCGATGAGGTCCTCCAGGTGCACCCGGACGACCACCTGGGGTTTGTGGGTGCGCAGCACCGGCAGGGCGCCCGCGGCCAAGGCGTTGTCGGCGAGCTGCACGAACGCGTCGCCCTGCTGCTGGGCGCGGGTGCGCATGTCCCCGGCGGGCCGGTCGGCCTGCACCACCGACTCCAGCGCGGCCTGCACCTTCTCCCCGCCCACGGCGTCCAGTTCGCCGCGGAAGGAGACCGACCCGTCGGCGTGCTTGACGAAGGTCAGCGA